>CACELO010000005.1 GCA_902560445.1 uncultured Candidatus Poseidoniales archaeon | reverse complement strand
GAACCTCATCCAGAGGTACTATACCACACGGAGGAAAGATTAGAATTTCATGAATCGAAAGGGCTGATTCGTGTCTTACCAGTCAGCTCACTGGAGGATAATGACGAGGCAAATAGAGTTCTTGATCGCGTTTTGATTACCGGTGCAGTAAGAGAAATTCCACAAACCGTAGCAGGTATGGTGGAAGAAGGAGGATTCGTTCTAGGGCCATTTGGTGGACCCATACAACAAAACCTACTGAAGCGAGAAAGGCAAGGTGACGGTTGGTTGGACACAGAACTTGGAAATGTTATCTTTGGCCCAATGGACCTTTCGGAGGCCGAACGAGACCCGTTGGACCCACGAGCACTTGCGGACCATATCGAAGATGCACTGAACATTATTGTTGAAATGATTGAAATCGATAATGAAACCATTCAAAGAATCGAAGAATTAGTGGATTCTCTTCGAGGTATGCCTGCGGATATACCACCATTGAACGAGGATGCTACCGAGGACGATTTAGCGGAGCACCCAGTTTTTGAATTACTCATGGCAGAGATGGAGTGGCTACAACCTATGTGGCCTCTATTCGGGCAATTACTGGCTATGGACATAGAATCTCCAGCTGACTGGGATGATGATGAACCTCCATTGGTTGGAGGCCATGAAGACCTAGTTCCATGATTCAAGACCGTGGTAGAGTTTCGGTTCGTAAGTGCGTAGTGTTCATGCCATGCTTTTGATTCGCCGACAATATGAGTGTAAGGCCTGCCTTGGCCAAGTTGAACCATAGTGATGTGAGACAGCGTCGAAGAGCCGTAAGACATCTATTCGAATTGAATGACCCAGAAGCATTGAATGGATTTGAAAAATTACTCGATGATCCTGACCCTTGGTTCAGAGAAAAGGCCTTAGAAGCAATAGAAAAGTGGGCCGCTAGCAAAGACCTAGTTTTGATTGAGAAACTATCTCGGTCACGAGAGAACACTAGAAGATTGTTAGCTGCAAGGATTGCGATTAGAGCAGGTGGCGCCGGTCAAGTAATCCTTGGCAAACTTTCATCCGACAATGAGCCAAATATTAGACTGGCCGCTTGGAAAGCTAGAATTAATTCTGATGAAAGTTCGATTGCAGAAGCCATAGTTGTCGAGGATAGGGCGGTCAGGAGGGCTGTAGCACAGCGAGTTTGTTCTTTGGAGAGAGTGGATTCAAACATTATTTTGCAACTTCTTTCTGATGAGTCAGAAACCGTTAGAGCCTCTGCAATTGGAATAATTGAAGGGGATTCGTGGACTTACAATGAAGAAATTGAAAACCGACTAAATGAATTGATTGCAGAATCAAGCGGTGAAATTAAGGCCCGTATAGCTAGTATTCTGCTTTCTTCATCACCAAATCGGATAGAGTCTTGGATTAGAGACCCTAACACAGCTTTCGTAAATCGCTTCTCTCGTAGCCTACGAGATACAGATTGGACTTCTATAGAGGGATTTCAGGATATGCTGAAATCCAATGCGTCAGAGATGTTGCTGATTCGTCTATTACGTGGAGAGAGGAGCGAATATGGAGCAATCCTAAGAAACGAGCTTTTGAACGATGATTCACGCTCAGAGGAGATGCGTTCGCAACTTATTGAGGATTTAATCGGGAGGCCTATTTCCGAAACGACTCTTTCTATTGTTAACGAACTTGCTAAATCTGATTTGAAGTTAATTTCATCCTCTGCAAAAAATCTCCTAGCAGAACAATAAGTGTATTCAATTACCAATCGCAGGTTGTCTCAATCTAGACAAAGGAATAGCGATTGGTGGAAGATGGTCGGATAGGCGATGTCGGCTTGTCTTTGGATTCATCAAGTCACCAGAAAGTGCAGCATCTATTACGTCCTGTTTAGAGATTGAATCACGACCACAATTAGGCCAAACGTCTAGTTCAATAGATTCATCTTCGAAATAATCGATTAAAACACATGGTACACAGAGTAAACTAATCCTTTGTGCAACGTGATATCGATGGTGACCATCAAGGATTGTGCCAGTTTTCCGATCGAGGAGAAGTGGCTTTGTGTAAGCGTTCCAACGATGAGTTATACGCTCTAATTGATCCACCTTTTTTTGGATTATTTGTTCATGAGGGCGAAGAACCTCAAGGGGCACCAACTCGACCTTCATGACCTCCGAAAACGGATATCACAAATAGGTATAATGCCCGACGGGTTGATGTTTAGAACGCTGGGGGGCATGTCATGGGCGGTCTATTGAGCCAACTTGCCGCTTCAGATAGGCGAGTCTTAGAACAGCTATCTGAGCATGGTGAGGCTTGGATTGTTGGTGGTTGGGTCAGAGATTCATTACAGGGGTTAAATCCCAAAGAAATGGATATTGCAACAAATTTACACCCAGATGTAGTCATGGACTTATTTGACAAAACTGTACCGGTAGGAGCTGCATTTGGAACCATTTTGGTACTAGATGAAGATTCTGAGAAATCTTGGGAAGTAACGACATTTCGCAGCGAAGGCACATATACAGATGGCCGTAGACCAGATAAGGTGGAATTTGGTAAGGATATTATCGAAGATTTGGCACGTCGAGATTTTACCATTAATGCCATGGCTCTCGACCCCAAAACCGGTGAAATAATTGATGAATTTGGTGGGCTTGATGATCTGAATGCAGGAATTATTCGTGCGGTTGGAAATGCTCACGAGAGAATCTCTGAAGATGGTCTGAGGATAATGAGAACATTCCGCTTCCTAGATTCTGGTGAATTGGGATTTAGAAACATAGATGAGAAACTACAAGCTGCAATAACAGATAATCTGCACATGCTTGGAAGGGTCTCCTCAGAACGAAAGTGGGCTGAGTTATCGAGAATTTTTCAAGGAAAAAAGAATATCCAAGTGGTAGAATTAATGAAGCATTTTGGCGTCTTAGCTCAAATATTACCTGGAACAAAATTTTCTACAGTCGAGCGTTTTTCTAGATCGCCAATAGTCGATCTCGCGATTTTATGCTCTATGGACAGTCGTTCAGGAGCTTCCCTAGCTGATCATCTCCAGCAGGCACTCAAGTTATCCAATGAGGAATCTTCGACAATTCGATTTTTACACAATTTGCAATTTGAAGACCTAAGTCATGAAATAAACTCTTTCAGAAGATTTAACGCCGCCTTGTCAGATTCTATGAAAAAGGATGTAATGGCATACTTCGGGCAGAAAGGAGAAGAATTTGTGGAAGCGTCTTCTAAACTTGAGCCTCTGAATGCAGGCAATATGCCTTTGATTGATGGAGAGAAATTGATGAGAGTTACAGGTTTAGAACCGGGTATCAGACTCGGACGATTAAAAGGCTGGCTTCACAGGAGACAAATAGAAGAAAACCTCTCTGATGCTGACGAAGTGATATCGCTATTGAAAACAATTAATTGGGAATCAGAAGAACCTGATTCTTGGCCATCTTTAGCTTGGCCGTAATCACAATTCACCCAAGTATTCGACATACTCGTTTGCATCTAAGAATTGGTCCTCATCAAATACATCATGAGGTTTAACAATCAGAAACCACCCATCTCCGTAAGCGTCATCATTTGCAAGATCTGCATTATCTTCGACCTCTCCATTAAGTTCGAGGACCTTACAAGGGAATGGAGAATTAATCAAGACTCTATCAGACACTGTGCGGAGAGTGACTAGTAACTCTCCCACACCTATTTCGTCACCAGTCGAAATTGATTCTGGGCTGGATTCTTCTTCCCCATCATCTCGCATTCCTGCACTCCCTTCATCGTCCAAGATAAATTCACTAGTATCTTGTGGATGAGGTAGGATTACGCGGACCACATCTCCGTAATCTGCGCGTAGGAATTCCGACATTCCTACCTTTACCGTACCGTCTTTTTCATCTAGCAATTGAAGCCATAGATGTTCAAGTGTGTAACGGCGGTCATGAGCAACTCCAAATTCGAAGTAGTCCGAGTCAGACATATTAATCTCCGAACGGGTCGCCTGTGGTCTCCAATTTGAATGATTCGTTCTAGAAATATGCGGGTTATCGCAAATTACGATGTATTAACAATGTGAGCTTTCTCCGTAGTACCGGGAACCAATATGGACTTCGCTGAAACGGAAGAACAAAGCATGATTCGAGAGATGGTTCGAGACTTTGCTGAGGAGGTTCTAGCGCCGACATGCTTGGTAAGAGATCGTGACCAAAAACCACCGATAGATGAATGGAAAATATTCTGTGAATATGGATTACAAGGTATTACAATCCCTGAAGAATATGGGGGAAATCCCATCGATGATATTTCAGAAGCAATCATAATAGAAGAGTTAGCCAGAGTAGACCCCTCTTTCTCAGTTATGTTCTGTGTGCATGTTGGGCTTTGCTCAATGACTATCGCATTACACGGAAATGAGGAACAGAAGCAACGTTTTCTTCCCCGCTTAGCAGCAGGAGAAATTGGTGCATATTCACTTTCAGAAGCGGGGGCAGGTACTGATGCGGCGGCTTTAGGTTGCAAGGCAAAACTCAGTGATGATGGAAGTCACTACATCCTGAATGGGGAAAAAATGTGGGTTACCAATGGGGCTTCTGCAGATATTTATGTTCTATTCGCAAAGGATGTTGGCCATCCAGACTACGGAGTCAAAAAGCATGGAGGTACAACAGCATTCATCGTTGATTCAAGTATGGAGGGTTTCAGTGTTGGAAAGAAAGAGGATAAGTTAGGAATTCGCTCCTCGGATACTTGTGCTCTGCTACTGGAAGATTGTAAAATACCCATCGAGAATGTATTGAAAGAATCTGGTAAAGGATTTCCTATCGCAATGAATGCCCTAGATAACTCAAGAATTGGGATTGCAGCACAGGCGCTTGGAATTGCTCAAGGTGCATACGAATCAGCTCTAAACTATGCTCACCAACGAGAAGCTTTTGGTAAGCCAATCGCCTATCATCAGAGTATTGGTAACTATCTAGCCGACATGGCTACACAAACCGAAGCAGCCCGCCACATGGTCTACAAGGCCTCTTGGGCAAAGCAACGACACTACGAGGAAGACGGACCTAGGCATTCAACGGAAGCCAGTATGGCGAAGTTATTTGCAGGCGATACGGCGATGTGGGTTTCTGAGAGGGCTGTACAAGTTCTTGGAGGATATGGATATACTACAGATTTCCCAGTTGAGCGATTTTTCCGAGATGCAAAAATTACCCAAATTTACGAGGGGACTCAAGAAGTTCAAAGAATTGTAATCAACCGCTCCATCGCCCCGGAGTGATGGTATGCCCGATTACCCGATAGAGCAAATTCGCTCTCGATTCCCGGGTCTAACGCGCCAGGTTAATGGTCATCAAGCGATTTTCTTTGATGGCCCAGGAGGTAGCCAATCGCCTGAGTCCGTTGGAGAAGCCGTGAAGTACTACCTTTTGCACCAAAATTCGAATGTTGGAATGTCATTTGCCACATCAAAAGAAACTGATGAGTTAATTGAACAGACAATGATGGCATGCGCTGATTTACTGGGTTGTGCTGACCATCGAGAAATTGTTTTTGGACAGAATATGACCAGTTTGACAATTCAACTAGCAAGCGCACTGAGTCGTACTTGGGGGGCCGAGGATGAAGTTGTGGTCACTCGCTCTGACCATGATGCAAATATTCGTCCTTGGGTGTTAGCCGCTCAGTGGTCGGGTGCTAAGTTAAGATGGATTGACATTGATCCCACTGATTGTACTCACAGCATTGATAGTATTCAACAAAATATTAGCGAAAATACCGTTATGGTTGCAATCGGTGCTGCCTCAAACTTCTCAGGCACCATAAACGATGTCAAGGGAATATGTTCTAAAGCTCATTCGTTTGGTGCTGAGGTATTCGTAGATGCAGTGCATTATGCACCTCACGGGTTAATCGATGTACAGGAATTAGGTTGTGATTATCTCGCTTGTTCATCATACAAATTCTTCGGAACCCACCAAGGTATACTTTGGGGTAAATTCAACCGACTTGCTGAACTTCCGGTAGCAAAGCTACGCGTATCTTCCGAGGAGGTCCCATTCCGTTGGATGACCGGGACCCAAAGTCATGAATCTATGGCTGGCACTCTAGCAGCAATAGAGCATTTAGCATGGCTAGGTAGAATTATTTCTACTGATAATTTGAGTAGAAGAGAAGCTCTTAGTGTGGCTTTTTCAGCAATTGAAGACTACGAAAGTGAATTGTGTTGGACCATGATTCAAGGACTACTCGAAATAGATGGACTGAAGATTTGGGGGGTAACTGATCCATCGATGAAAAAACCCAGAGCACCTACTGTCTCATTCACACATCCATCGATGACGGCTGAGCAAATAGGTGCGAAATTGGCCGAGAAAGGAATTTTCGCTTGGGCAGGGAATTTCTATGCCCTGGAATTATCTGAATCATTAGGATTGGAGCCTGAAGGAGCCCTGCGCGTTGGCCTATTGCATTACAACACTAAAGAGGAAGTTGACAGATTCATAAAAGTGCTAAATGAAATACTAAGGTGAATCTATTCCACCCAAATGTATTCACGTTGACCTTCAAGATTGCCTTCTCTTCCAATTCCAACTAAGGCAAACTCCTTCGTTGGAGAGACTACAGAGTCTTTCTGAGAACCACGGTGTAATCTTTCGTAAATATCTTTATCGAGTGATGTTCTTGAGGACAATCTTTCGAACAATGAAAACCGGCTTGCAATTTCCTTCCATTGGGGTTGCACTATACCCTCGAATACCTTGGCCTTAGCTCCTGAACCATATCCACAAAGTCCTACTCTTTTACCCTCCATGTCGGTTCCATCTAAATAATCGGATTCTACGGTTGACATCAAAGCCAAAAATATAGAACCGGTATACTGATTTCCAATTAAACTGGAAGCCCTTTGGGTCTTTTCGATTCTCCTATCGACGAATTGCTTGAATTCATCGGTCTTGGAGATTAAACGCCGATAAGAATCGTTAGCTTTCTCAAATTCCTCGATACCCTCTGCCGAATCCTCAAAGTCTTCGGGGAAAGGTTCTGGACCAATCTCGGAGACTATCTTTTCCCACATTGGAAGATGTCGTCTATCGTGTCGGAATACATCTGGGAACATTCGCTTGCCTTGGAATGCATATGGTAAATGAACAATAATCCGATTCCACTGTTCTGTTAGGATTTCGTCATTTTCTGGATTATATCTTCCGGAATTAATTGCCTTTTGTCTGAAATCGACGAAAGCGGTCTTCACTGATTCAGAATAACATCGATTTGAGAATGCACCGTCAAAAACAGGGGTATCTTTGTGAATCTTCAAAGTATGAGATTCAAACATGATATCGTCTTTCTTGGAAGATTTAGGAAGGATTGCTAATATCTTCTCAACCAATCCTTCTTTCTTCGGCTCTCCTGCTTCTTCGGCAAGGTCTAGGACATTCTCAACTACGGTCTTCATCTCAACCTCTCTTCGAGGTTTGAAGAAGTCGTGGACGGGCATTGTAGAAACCCCCCAATTATCTGGAATTTCAAAAAGACGGGGGTTGTGACGAATTAGAATTGCACCTCCTCCAGCTCCTTGAGTATATTCGCCAGATGACCCAAGATCATACTTGGCATTGTCAGCAAAAACCACGATTCCAACTCTATCCTGCTCTTCTCCTCCTCTGGCGACCCAATCGAGTGTATTGTGCATTGCATCAACCGCGCCAATACAAGCGAAAGTTAGGTCGACAACATCGCAATTACGAAAGCATTCCTTGCCATAAGTGTCATCGTAGCGTTGTTCAAGCATATCCATGATGTAGGTTGCAGTTGGCTTAGCACCGTCAAGAGCGGATTCGGTGCCGAGATAAATTCGTCCTATTTTTCGAGGGTCCAGTTGATTTCTGTCAATTAGTCTAGCACAGGCGTTTGCGCCCATTGTGGCAGTATCTTCGTGGGCGTCGGGAATCGCCATAGCAGTGAGTCCCAAACCTTTGTTCAGTTTACCAAAATCAGCACCGCGGAATTCTGCAAAGTCCTTCATATCGAAGTATAACTTTGGAAAATAAATCGCGATATCATCGATTCCAACACTTGCCATAGTCTTCTCTCCTTCGCTCGCCCGCCGTCAGGGGGGGGTTATGATACCTGTGGCGTCAAATCAGCTTAGCACGCCGAACTGTAATCGCATCACTGCGAGCCGGTAATCTTATTCACAGCGTCAAGGAGTCCGCTATTTCCGTCAAAATGTTCTACAACGGGCGAAAGAACCTCAGTTAGCCCCTTGGCAACTGCCATTTTTGCATCAAATGGATGGATTTCTCCGTTACTTACTGCAGAAACAAATGACTCCAGATCGGTCCAAGTGCTAGGTTTACCAAATTCGGGTTTAGGCTCAACAAGCAATTGACCATTGTTAGGTAGTACGATATGTTGGGCAATTTCGAATACAGGAGATACTGGATTACCGACCTCTAGGAATGCTTTGCGAAACTTCTTCTCTATCTGCTTAGATGTGTCGTGAACGAAGATTGCGTTACCTGGATCTGACTTCGACATTTTGTGGTCGAATGAGTCCATTCTACCTCCACCTTGTCCTTTTAGGCCAGATAACATTGGAGTATGAATACAAGTCGCTTTCGTCCATCCATTTCTATCTGCAACATCACGCATATACATGTGCGCCTTTCTTTGATCCATTCCACCAAAGGCAATGTCGATGTTCAATTCGAAAATATCGGCTGCTTGCATTGGAGGATAGAAAAAGGTGGCCAAATCATCATCTGAGGAATCTTCACTTCTACCCATTATGCTGAATGTTCGACGTGCTCGATTTAGACTCATTCCTTTTGAGCATCTTAGAACCCTCTCCCAATAAGCGCCGGAATCCATGACCTCGCTGGCACTTACAAATCTCAACTGACCAGGGCCATCTCCTTCTTCCGGGAAACCGACCAAGACTCTGAAAACTTCAGCCATATACTCTCCTGCGAGTGAAATTTTCTCCATATCTCGACCAAACTTATCGTTTACCCAAGCATGCCAGTCTGCAAGTAGAATCGATACATTGACTCCCTCAGAAAGCATGTTTCGAATGGTTTCTGCCAAAATCACCCATCCTAGGTGAGCTTTGCCACTAGGTTCCAAACCAATGTATGCTCTTACAGTAGAGTCACCACCATGACTATTAGAGCCAGACAATACTCCTGTGAGGTGGTCTAATCCGACTACTTCCTCAACATTAGAGAACATTCTATCGATAGAGGCGCGAATCTCGGGAGCGAGATCGTTGTGCGTCTCTTGGGCTGTCATCATTACCACTCAGGCTTCTAGTAGTTTGTTGAGTTTCTCGCCTCTTCCCGCCGCACGAGTATTATCGTTGTCCTCTAAAGCAGCCTCGATTTCAGAAATAAGATTCTCGGCTTGGGCCTTTACTTCTTCGGATATATTCGCAGACATTCCCATGAAATGACGAGCTGCTGAAACCGCTGATTTGGCTTTTGAGGCCTTCTTGGCCCATTCCTTCGCTTTATCTCCTCGTTGTTTGGAATTGTAACCAGTGGACTCATCTAGGAATGTTGTCCAACGCTTACGAGTATCTTGAGCTCGTGCCATAGCATCAGGGTCATCGAAGTTTGGTGGGACGTTTGTCACATCTACGATTAAAGCGCCTTTATTAGAATAGTTTCCAACAATTGAGGTCATGATATCATGAGAGCCGGAAAAGGAGTTTTCCCCATCTGCCTCAACTACCTCAAAATGTCTGCTTGCTAGTACAGCAAGACCTCCTTCTGCAGTTACCTGTTTGACTAGTCCGCGCTTAACCTCAAATCTCTCCATGAAGCCTTGCGAAGCGGACTCGTTCTTGAATCCTGCCGCAGACCACACCACTCTTGCAAGCCATCCCACACGGCTAAACCATCTTCCACACTGCGAGTAGCATGGGAGTGACTACACGCGGTTTGTTCGTATCCATCATGGTCGTCATGTTGGCATCCTATAACGTACTGGCAACCTCTGCGGTGGGACTCGAAAGGAGTTTATCGCTTTCTGAAGAAGACCTAGGGCTGAATGGTGTAGCTATCGATTCAGATGCAACTACGGCAGTGGTCTACGGACAGGAAGGATACGTTCGAATCTTAGATGCAAATGACCCTGATCAGCAGGTAGAAATGGTATGGAATGGCGTTAGCGAATTGCATGATGCGGATTTTCATCCCGGGGGTCAAACTGCACTTATTGTGGGAGACCATGGCGTTGTACTTCGCTATGCGAAGCAAGACCAATCACTAGAAAGAGCTGCATCTGATGTGTCCCTTGATTATGCTATGATTACTGCAGTTGCATGGAATACTGCTGGCTCATGGGCTTATGTAGGCACCGAAGAAGGTCAGATTTGGAGAATGAGAGCGGCCGAAGACGGAGGAGCGGAACTGCATGCACTATCTGCCTCAGGAACTAGTGAGATTACTGCAATTGATTGCCACGATACCATCATGATGTGTGTAGTTAGTGCTACTGTCGAGGGCATTGGAATAATCGAAAGAGATCACACCTTCACTTGGGTTGGAGGAACTGGGTATCCTTGGACTGGTGTTGAATGTCCAAGTGGAGAAACGCCCTATTGTGTCGCAGTTGCCGACAGTCAGATTATAGCACACATTGAACTTAATCCCGAAGACATCTCTGCTTCAATTCCCAGTATAAGCCGACTTCAGAATTTGGAGTTATACTTCATAGGTATAGAAGCACAGGAAGGTGATCGTACACTAATAGCAACGACTCCTACAAGCCTTGTCGAGCACGATATTAGCCTAAATGGATCATATCCTTGGCTTGAGCATTCAGATATTGAGAATCTCAATCTTTCTAGTGATAGAATTGTAGGTACTTGGGCTACTGGAACCGACTCTGGTTGGATAGTAACAAGCCGTGGATATTTGTTCGAATATGTACCAACCTCCTCGGAGTCATCTGGACTTCTTAGTTTGTGGATTATAATCGCGATTCCTGCAGCAACCGGACTAGTTGTTCTGTGTCTTGTATATTTGGCATCACCTAAAAAAATGCAAGATTGGACAATCGAACGGATAGGAAATGAAGACGAAAGAAAGGATCTAGCTCGACGTAGGGCAAAACAACAAAGAAAACGGCGCTGAGATTATCGTTGAATTTTTCAATCATGCAACGCGCCTTTGACGCGAATTCCGAAAGCAGGCAACCTTCATGAGGGGCAGGCTTCGCGAACGACCTGAAACTCATGCCATTCGAAGCACTCGACTTCTACGATGTAGATTCACTATTGACCGATGAGGAACGAATGGTCCGAGATATGGTCCGTGACTTTGTTGATGAAGAAGTGATTCCGAAAATTGAACATGCTTGCAGAGATGGAGTCTTCCCAGATGAATGGAGAGTAGCTCTTGGTGAAATGGGAGTTCTTGGCGCTCCACTAAAGGGTTATGATTGCCCAGGTCTATCCTATACTGCATACGGTGTAATCTGCAGAGAACTAGAGAGAGGAGACAGTGGATTACGCTCTTTTGCTAGTGTTCAGGGTAGCCTTGCTATGTATCCAATTTGGGATTTCGGAAGTGAAGAACAAAAGCAACATTATCTTCCAAAGATGGCAAGTGGAGAATGGATCGGATGCTTTGGCCTCACGGAACCTGATTATGGTTCGAATCCAGGAGATATGATTACCAAGGCCGAAGATATGGGTGACCACTACTTATTGAATGGAGCCAAAATGTGGATTACTAACGGTACAATTGCTCAATTAGCAGTTGTTTGGGCTAAATTAGATGGAGTAATTCGTGGATTTATTGTTGAAAAAGGCGATCCAGGATTTAGCGCACCGGAAATGAAGGGAAAACATTCACTCAAGGCTAGTGTGACAAGCGAATTAGTGTTCCAAGATTGCAAAATCCCCAAGGATAGAATTTTACCAGGAGTTAAGGGATTAAGAGGTCCGTTTTCATGTCTTAACAATGCCCGATATGGAATTTCATGGGGAGCAGTGGGGGCCGCACAGGCTTGTTTTGACTCAGCCAGGGAATATTCTCTAAGCAGAATTCAATTTACTCACCCAATTGCAAGTTATCAATTGGTTCAAAACAAATTAGCGTGGATGCTAAGGGAAATTACCAAGGCTCAACTACTGGCCTACCATCTAGGTCAGAAGAAGGATGCTGGAACTTGGATTCCTGAACATATTTCTCTTGCAAAGATGAACAATGTAGATATCGCTCTTGAAATTGCAAGAGAGGCTAGAGATATTCATGGGGCAAACGGAATTCTTGACGAATACTGTATAATGCGCCACATGGCAAACCTAGAGTCAGTAAAGACCTACGAAGGAACTCATGATATTCACAATTTGATTCTCGGCCGTCATATTACAGGAATACAGGCTTTCACTAGAGAACTGTAAATGTATTTGCAACACCTAGGGTGAGGTCGCTAATCTTCATAGATGGGATACCGGTCGAAGGGACGTCGAAGGGTAATCATATGACGATAGCAGTACTACTCAAGCAAGTTCCCGACACTACTGCAAAAATCTCCGTTAATGGAGGTCGTGTAGACGAAAACGCGGTTTCAAAGTGGTCATTCAGCCCCTATGATGAGTATGCGCTAGAAGCTGCATTGCAGTTGAAAGAGTCTGTAGGTGGAGAAATTGTAGCTATCACTGCAGGTCCAGCACGTTGTGAAAAGTTACTTCGAGATGCAGCTGCGGTTGGAGCGGATACTTTGGTTCATGTCTCAGCCGATAACATCAACCATCTTGACTCAACTCAAGTTCAGAAACTTCTTGCAGCCGCTGTCCAGAAATCTGGCGCTTCAGTTATTTTCTGCGGTAAGCAAGCCGCCGACACAAATGCAGGTTCCACAGGACCCGGAGTGGCGGAACTAATCGGGGCATCCTGTGTAACTCTAGTATCGGAAGTATCTTCTGATGGAGGTGGATATGTCGTCACGCGACCAAGTTCTGCTGGATATGAAAAAGTGGTTGCTTCTGCTCCTTGTGTCTTTGCGTTTGACAAGGGCGTTTCTGAAATGCGCAGACCAAATGTCAGAGGGATAATGATGGCAAAGAAAAAACCGATTGAAACATGGTCCTTAGGAGATCTAGGTGTGGATATTCAAGCAAACGGAGTAAACATAGATTCACATTCCCCACCGGCGGAAAAACCACCAGGTCAGAAATTTGAGGGAGCGGAATCAGTATCTACTGTAGTAAGTAAACTTCGAGATGAAGCAAACGTAATTTGAGGAGGACTAATTATGGAATGTACAGTTATCGCAGAAACCTCAGGCAATTCAATCCATCCAATAACCGCACAACTGGTAGGAGCAGCGAGTTCTCTTGGCGCCACACCTACTGTAGTAATCCCGGGTGGTGCGGGAGCGGAAGAGGCTGCCAGCATAGAAGGAGTCTCAAAGGTAATTTCCGTAGTAGGCGATTACTTCTCGACATTTGATAGTGGTGCATGGGCTAGTGCAATAGCTCCACAGTGCTCAGGAGTTGTAATTGCTGGAGCCACGCCAATTGGTCGCGAAGTCGCTTCGAGAGTAGCTGCCAAGAGAGGTATTCCAATTATTCAAGATGCTACGGGTTTGAAGTCTGGAATTACCATCACTCGGCCAATATATTCAGGTAAAGTAGTAGAGACTTCAACTGTCTCTGGTGATTGTGTAATTACATTACGAGCAAACGCATTCGATGCCGCCGGTTCAGGTGGTAGTGCTTCTGTTAACGTAGTCGATCAAAGCGCGGATATTTCTATCGCTGTCAAAGAGGCTATCTCCAAGGCTAGCGAAAGACTCGATGTATCAGAAGCAAATATCATTATCTCTGGTGGAAGAGGAATTGGGGAAAAAGAAAATTTCTCTAATCTTGAGGACGTTGCCGATATAATTGGGGCCGCGGTTGGAGCTAGTAGAGCAGTTGTGGACGAGTGGGGGATGCCCCACAGTATGCAAGTTGGACAAACTGGAAAGACAGTGACACCTTCACTATACATTGCAGTTGGAATTTCAGGTGCGATTCAACATCTTGCAGGAATGCGTTCCTCAAAGTACATTGTAGCGATAAATAAGGATCCTGATGCACCTATTTTTGGGGTTGCTGACTACGGAATCGTGGCTACTTGGGAAGAAGCAGTTCCCGCCCTAAAATCAGCCTTAGCCGCACTTTGAATGAATTACTGAATCCTAACCGTAACCATGGCTTTTGTAGCCGCTCCCTTATCGTCTACAACGGTTAGTTCGAAGGGATGAGTCCCCAACGGAAGGCGAACTCGAACTTGGGCTGAATCGCCGATGATATTACCCTTTGAATCCTGCCATGCATATGACTGAATCTTTCCATCTGGGTCGTAAGACCTTGAACCATCCAGAAGAATTGTTGCGGTATTATCCTCTTCGGCTGAGATGGTTTTATCTTCGCCCGCATCTGCAATCGGTGGAAGATTAATCGCTTTTGCAGAAGCGGATAAATCTTCTAATAAATCGGCCTCTGAAATTACTTTCTCTTCTTCAATAACTTCCAATTCTTCGCCCAAGGCATCCATCAATAATTCAGATTCAATGGAGGCACCCGGAGGTACTTCAGCCCGAGTAATTTCATCATCACTTAAACCACCATCGAATTCGTTTGAGTCATTATTGCTAAACTCATAATCAAACAATTCAACCTCTGGATTTATTGTTTCAGAATCCGGTTCAAGTAAAACAATCGATGCAGGACTTTGACCCGCTGGTGAACGGCCAATCACTGAGATTAAATCGGAATTTATCGGTAAGATTTCACTGACTAAACCCTCATGCTCATACGACCAGATAATTTCTCCACTAGATGATATTCTCATCGCATTAAACCAAGTACCAATAATCAGATCTTGATTCCATGGGATAATTGATGAAACCGGATTGTCCATAATTAGCAATTCTTCGACATCTTCACCAATTGTAAATCTCAACAATGCACCATTTTGACAACCCACTATCGCACCGTTTTCAGTTGCAATTATGCTAGTCGCCATGGCTGGTAACTCACTCGTATGTAGAAGACCTCTTTCAGGATGCCAACACTCTAGGCGATTTTGAGGTCGCTCGTCTAGCTTCATCCCCAGGGAATCTCGGCAAGCTAGTAGAATGTTATCTGCCCTAAAACAAATTTGTGAAATTATTTCAACATCCTCAATATCTGCAAAAGATTCATGACGAATTTCTCCGGATTTGTTCAAAATTAACAAACTTCCATCGGTTCTTGCGATTGCGAAAAAGTTTCCATCATCAGATTGAGTCAATCGATTAACATCGCCATGAGATTGCGTGTTGACCTCCTCTCCTTCCGAGTTAAGGAACACAAGCAATCCAGAGGTATCAGATATACAGATTATGTCAGATAAAGGAATCATATGCTCAATCCCTGATGGAACTTGATACTGCCAACTCAGTGAATCATGGAAAGACTGGATTTGGCCTGTAGTCGATGCTGCGATTATATTCTCACCAACGGTGATTATCGAAATAATTCCAGATTCAAATTTAGCATATTTTAGAAGAGTGTCTACCTCGAAAATTTGCATTTTACCCTCAATGGAACCTACTGCAAAGCGAGAGTCACCAAGTATACAAGAAGACACTATATCCTCGAACATTTCGATCTGAGCAAAACCCTCTATTGTCGGCAAAGCGTCAACTTTCACAGCCTCAACCCTCAGCAGGTGGTTTTCACACTGTCGTGTCGATGGGCGTTGTGATATATCAAAAATTTATATTTTGACAGAATCTTTCCTCTTGGCTTCTAAGGAATCCAAATATGCTTGATCGATTCTTCCAGCGACATAGCGACCATCGAAACAGGAACAATCGAAGTTCGCAAGACGTTTATCTCCAGCACCCAAACAAGATTCGACTAAATCGTCGAGGTTTTGATAGATTAACCAATCAGCGCCAATCGCTTGACTTATCTCCTCAGTGGTGCGATTATGAGCAACGTACTCATGCTTGGCAGGCATATCTATTCCATACACATTTGGATGTACTACTGGCGGTGCTGCAGAGGCGAAATAGACCTTGTTGGCGCCTGCTTCTCTAGCCATCTCGACAATCCTCCTAGAGGTATTTCCTCTGACGATACTATCGTCAACTATGAGCACATTTCGTCCTTCAAATTCATGCCTAATCGTGTTTAGTTTCTTTCTTACAGAATCTTTTCGCATCGCCTGTCCTGGCATGATAAATGTTCTACCAATATATCGATTCTTAACGAATCCCTCTCTGTATGACACTCCCAACTCCCCGGCCAATTCAAGAGCCGCAATTCGACCACTATCCGGAACTGGAATAACACAATCAATAGCGTGATCGGGATATTCATCGGTAATACGATTCGCCAATCTAGCACCCATAGCTAACCTTGCGCCATGGACAGAGACTCCATCCAAGCGAGAATCGGGACGAGCGAAGTAAACGAATTCGAATATGCAAGGGCTGTGACTAATAGAATCTGCACAAATTCTTGAGGTTCTAGTACCATCCATCCTAACAACAATTGCTTCTCCCGGTGCAACATCTCTTTCTCGTTCAAATCCAAGTGCCTTCATAGCAACGGATTCGGATGCTACCAAGGTTTCGGTAAATCCATCAATTTCACAAGTTCCTATACTCAGAGGCCTAATCCCATGAGGATCGCGAAAGGCAACAATTCCCCAACCTGTAATCATCGTGACCACAGAATATGAGCCCTCGACAGTCTCGTTGATTGCCCTTATAGCACGGAAGACATCTTCTTCACTAAGTGCATCCAATCCACCTCTGCGCCCATTGATTGAACGTTGAATTTCGGCTGCGAATAAGTTCAGTAGGGCTTCCGAATCTGAACTGGTATTGATTCGACGATGATCTCTTTCAAGTAATGTGTCAATTATTTCTTCTGGATTGGTCAAATTACCGTTGTGTGCTAGGCTTACTCCGAATGGAGAGTTGGTATAGAATGGTTGAGCCTCTGCAGCAGAAGAAGAACCCGCAGTCGGGTATCGAACGTGGCCTAACCCCATGGAACCCTGTAATGCCTGAATGTGACGTAGTCGGAATACATCTCGGACTAGACCATTTGCTCTTCTATGCGAAATATTCCTAGAATCGCTGGTTACAACGCCTGCTGCATCCTGCCCTCTATGCTGTAAAACTAGTAAGCCATCATAGAGAGTTTTACCCACCTGACTATCTGGGTGCCCGACGAGACCTATGATACCACACATCGGGATTCATCTTTCCCTGATTTAGAAAGGACTTAGCCATTTCCGGAGCGAGGCCTTCACTTCTTGTATGCCATAGAACGGTTTCTTTTACTCCAACGGAATTTACGGAGTCGAGAAGATTCACCATATCCACATGCAGAGCAAACACGCTTCTGCTTGTGATAGGAATGCCGGCCACAGCGGCGGCATCGAATGTGCGTGGACTTCTGTTTCTTGCCCATGCTTGTAGTTCCCTTTGACATGATTACCACCTCTGAGGACAACGCGGCGACCGATGAGCGTGTTATGAGTATTACTCAAAGGATTGCAACGACTTTACAGGCAAAATAAGTGAGAGACAGAGTCGAGTCAATTTTCTAACATCTCTAAAAGTGGGTCTTCTGTTGGGCTTTTCCTAGACACAATTAGCATTTGAAAAGTGATAAATGCAAGGATTATTGGCATCCAAAGTACGATTACGCCTACGCCTAAAGAAGTAAACAAAAAGGCGATTTCTAGTATTTCCGCTAATGAAGTATTACCATCTTTCTCCATCGACATGGCTAACATAGGTCCTATACTAAGAATAAGAGAAAACACTAGAGGAATGGCCGGTCGGTGATAGGGGTTCCAAGTAACGATTAGATGTATTGCAAAGCAGTAACAAATGAACACCATAGCTATGAGCATCATCGCTCCTAACGATCCAATACCAGCAATTGAAAAATCAAATCCAAACATTAACTTTCACCTCCCAAATTTCTTCTAATCATTTCAGTAACCAGACGCCTTTCATTATCGTTAAGAGGCTCAATTGGTGGGTCTTTGGGAGTAATATTCTCAGTGAACTTTATAATTCGGAATAATAGGTATAAAGTTCCGGCTGTACCAAAGATAAAACAAACCATCCATGCAAGAACATCGAGGCGAGTATATGCTTCTTCGAACCATTTACTTCGGGAAATAGACCACCATGATATTCCAAGAAGAAACCATCCAATAGCTAACACAGGTGGGTTTCGTTCAGCATAAATTCGAGATCCTCTGATTATTGTGTAGCAACCAATCAATGCGGTCGAAATGGAAATTAAAGACCAAGTTACTACTTTTAGATAGGATTCTCTACCATCTTCATTACAAAATGAGACAAACTCACAGCGATGATAATCCGACTCAAAATACAGAGGTTGTTCTGGTAAAAATATGAGTCCTGCAAGCCCGAGTAATGCTATTGGTCCAGCAAATTTACTACGCTTGAAGGCAGGCCCCATACGCCACATAGAGAATGCAGCAATAAGCAGGGTGAAGCTCAACAAAGCTTGATTCACCCAGAAGACCATGTCTGTTCGAGTAGGGGTAGATTCTTTGAATTGACTACTTACAATTTAGGCTGAAATACACCGCTCAGCCCCTAAAGGGGGCTTGCCTTCTCACGACACAATCAAATATGGGTCATAGGTGGGCGCGACGTCGCAAGACATTGAGGTGCTCAGTAATGGTCAAGATGCCACGTAAGGTAATGCGCTACAGCCCATCGGCTGGAAAGCATACTGAGCACACGGTCGAGCGAGTCAAGAAGCGACGTGCTTCCGAACTAAAATGGGGTCAGAGAAGATTCCGTAAGGTTACATCTGGATACCGAGGTTTCCCTCGTCCGAAACCATCTGGTGACAAGCCTACGAAGCGCGTCAATCTACTCTACCGTTGCTCCGAGACTGGAAAGGCTCACCAGCCTGCCGCTCAGAGAGCCAAGAAATTTGAGCTCGTGGAGAGGTGATTTCATGGGAGATGCAAAATTTCTACGAGTAACTTGCGAGGACTGTGGTCATGTGGCTATAATTTTCGAAAGGGCGTCAACCCAGATTCCCTGCTCGGTCTGCGGTGCTACATTAGCCCGTCCAGCAGGCGGTAAAGCAGAACTTGTCGGAAGCACAATAACAGACGTCCTCGAGTGAAGGGGACTGTACTAGAATGGCTGATACTAACGAGAATTGGCCTGAAGAAGGTGAGTTACTAGTTTGTACAGTTAGCAATGTCAGAGAAAATGGAGCTTACCTTAGCCTAGACGAATATGGTTCGCGTGAAGGATTTGTCTTCGTTGGTGAAGTAGCTTCTGGATGGGTCAAGTCCATACGCAATCACATTCGAGTTGGACAGCGGGTGGTCGCCAAGGTAATTGGTGTAAAAAAAGATCGTGAACGAGTTGATCTGTCTATCAAGAGTGTTTCAGAAGAACGCAGAAGAGACACTCTGCAAAGCTGGAAAAACAAACAGCGTGCTCACCAAATCATGGGTGTTGTAGCTGAGAGAACAGGATGGGATGAAGAGAAAACTGCTGAAATCTCGAATGAGATGACTGAAATCTTTGGAACCCTATACGGGGCACTAGAGGAATGTGCAATTTCTGAAACAGCACTATCTGATAATGGCTTTAGTGGAGATTGGATGGCTACAGTAGTTGAATTAGCGGTAGAAAATATCATTCCTCCATTCGTAGAAATTCGTGGCCTATTCAACATCGAGGTTTGGGGCTCGGAGGGAGTCTATGCAATCCGAGACGCACTTCTTGCCGCAGAGGCTGTTGCTGAAGGAGAGGAAGAGGTCACACTGACATGTCACTATGATGGTGCTCCAGAATATAGAGTCGATATCAAGGCTCCAGATTACGAAACCGCTGAAAGAATGTGGGAAGAGGCTCAAACTGCCGTCACAGAATCAATCGCTTCGGTTGAAGGCGAAATCGATATCGAACGCATGTAAATACTCTATTTGCATGCTACATCTTCAAAGACCTCTGAAAGCGGACCTGTATACTGAGGAATAGGGATGGCTCGGACAAGACTACAACGGTGTACCGTTTGTGGCGAGTATGGACTTGGTGAAGAATGCAAAAAGTGCGGAGCAAAGATGACAGCGGCTGCACCAATGAAGTACTCACCACAGGATGCTCAAGGAGCACGTCGAAGACAGCGAGAAGACGCTGGCAGTGACGAATGGATCGAAGAATTGCCTACTCCTCGCAAGGAGGAGGACGAGTGACTCGTACACACATACATTGGTTGGTTGGGGAATCGTTACCTGAACACGTGGCTTTACTAGAGGCAGTACCCGGTGTAGGAAATGTCGGGAAATTAGTTGTAGACGCTTTGGTAGAAAACAATCCTTCGACCCTTATTGCGAGAATATTGCACCCAGATATGCCACCTCATTCTACTCTAGACGAAGATGGTCTACTCGCTCCACCTTCAATGCTAGTACACCGAGTTATGTTATCCGATGGAAGATATGTTGTTACGGTTAGTGGTGAATTACAGCCAATGACAGCCACGGGACAACACGAGGTTGCTCAAGCTATTCTAGAGATGGCAAACTCTACTCCTCAATTATTGGTGCTCGCGGGTCTAGCTTCTGAAGTTGAAGAAAATGCAATCCATGTTATTTGTGCTGATGCAAAGGTAAGAGGTAATCTTCAAGCGAACGATATCGAAGTTAGTAAATCCCAACCTAAAGCAGGAATGATTGGGGTAGCTGGACTTTTGGTCTCACTATCTTCGATATACCAAGTTCCCACAGTAGCATTGGTTGCTGATACAGTAGGTGCTTCAGCAGACGTCATTACTGCTGACAGGCTTGCACGTTGGATTGAGGAAGCATTGGGCTTACCACTTGGAATTGACTTGGACACTACAGAGGAGACTGCAAGGAAACTACTGGCAAGTATAGAAGTCAGTGGCTCTATCGAAGAGCATCTAGGAATATCTGCAGAAGCAGATGATTTCTACGTCTGAATGGTGAAGTAAATGCGTGCACTGTTAGGAAGTGGCGGAATCGGAACAGATGAACGAAGAGAGTTGTATCGTGACTTAATGTCAGAAAATTTTGCTGATTGTCAAAGAGTGATATTTGTTCCATTTGCATCTAATGATTATGATGGATATACAGAAAGGATGCAAGAGTTTGCAGGACAATCAGGATATGAAATGGTGGGTCTGCATGAATTCGAGGACCCGTTAGCCGCTATCGAGGCTATGGATGGCATCTATGTCGGTGGAGGAAATACCTGGTTACTTGTCAGAGCGCTACATGAAAGAGGTCTAATCGAACCAATCAGAGATGCTGTATTGCAAAGAGGAGTTCCTTACGCAGGAGTTAGTGCAGGTGCAAATGTGGCCTGCCCAAGTATGCAGACTACCAATGATATGGCAGTTACAATGGTGCCATCATTCGAGACATTTGGAATTGTTCCATTTCAAATAAATCCGCATTATCATCCGGGAGGGATTTGGTATAGAGAGAGTGAAGATGGAGAGTTCCAACAACACTTCGGAGAAACCCGTGCAAGAAGAGTAACAGAATACCATCAAACTAACAATATTCCAGTCATTGGTTTGTACGAAGGATCTTTCCTTAGGTGTAGAGATAATTCATTTGAACTACTAGGTAATAAGGCCGCAGTGATGCGAAAAAATGAAGAAATAAATACCTTAGAACCAGGAACAATCCTTCGTGGAGACTTAACCACCGCTTGATACGACAATTAGTTCGATTTCTATATCCTCAGTGATTGTAGACGAGTGCGGGACTATGGTTTCACCCAGTACAGCGAGTACGGTTGAACTTGCAATGTCAAGTCTTTCCAATACTTCGGCGATTCTTATTGGTTCGTCACTCTCAACAATGCTGGGGCCACCATCTTCGTGATTCACCGTGATTCGCATCAACCCGAGGGAGGCTAGTCAGACTTATGACCAAATCGCAGGTGGCTGACTTACTGCCGAGATCGCATAGCCCGGTATTGCGGTGGATTCGAAATCCACTGTCCCTTGGACTCGGGGGTTCAAATCCCTCTCTCGGCGCCAAACGTCACCGCCACCAACCCTTCTTCTCGGACTGTGGTGGTTCTGGAGGAATGTTGCTCAGATTCGTCAACCAAAAAGTACCAACCGAGCCGTCTGTAAATTTTATCTCAACACTCCGATCAGCATTTACCTCAGTGATTTCACCTTCCTGGCCGTCGAATTGCTCTAATTCAGAACTTAGAGGTGATAACTTATCTTGGATAATCCAAAATTTATCTCCTTCATTGTAGGTTAGATCTCCATCCAACTTTTGCTGATCTTGAGCCATCCCCGTTAACACTAGAGAGATTACTAAAGGCAATGCTGCTATACCACAAATCATCGAGGCAAAAGGAAAGATCCCCTCTCCATTTACTCCAATCGTAAACGCAAAAATAATTCCAAACACCAGAAATGACGCAGGTACGAAAAAGTCATTCTTTTCATTCGATTTTATGTCCTTTTTCTTGATCCATTCAAATATTGAGAAATATCCGGCGCCGATGATAATTGCTATCTCGATTAATTCAAAGACCATGATTATTCAATTTGGTCAATTAACCAATCCAATTGAAGGTTTTGCCGGCACAGGTGAGGATTTAGAATTCTGGGACATCTTCTGCATCTGAGACAATGACAACCTTAGTTCCAGGTCCACATTTGACTTGAGGGCGACCTCCCCACTCTCCTTTCTCACCATTTAGGATTGCAATAGTATCCCCTCGCTTTACGGCAGCAGCGCTCAAAGGAATGAATTGCTTGAATGCAACAATTTGGGCCGATCCTGTTGCATCAACAAGTGTGGCGGCCCAACGCGTATTGCCAACTCCATCGGGGAAGGAGTCAATCGACCAAACTCTTGCTACAATACTGACCCTAGTTTCTACATCTACAACAGGAGCAGACTCTTCCTCATTGGCTATACTGACTTCAGAATCAGCATCTAAGTTGAGTTGTAATTCGCCGCGCCAAAGGCTAGGTAATGCATTGGATACCTTAACTCGAGCACCTTCTGCAATAGAGCGGGTGATTTTACTCGGCCCGCCATTGTATGCAGGTTGAACCTTAGCGCGATCGTATCCGTCTTGCAATCTGAAATTTACCTTGATAGTGCCATCTTCGATTAATTCTGGACCCGAAAGGCCAATCACTTCGCCGATTGCATCAACCCTAGGCTCAATTTCACCCAATGGGGTGAGTGGCCAAGCGTGACCCAATCGTTCGATTCTTCTCTCAGCCGTTAGTTCTAGGTCATGCTCGCCCTTTGGACAGAATCCGCGGTATTCGCAACCCTTGCAACGAGCAGAGGGATTAGGGTCGATGTGTGGTTCTGCAGGCACCCCACCTGCATCGAAATGCCTCAATGGGGCGGGTTCTGGAGGACAATCTTCGATCGAGGGGTTTCCCGCTCTCAAAATTTGATATAACTCAGAAATTTCCTTTTGATATGCTTCCATCTCAGATGTTTCTGGAAGTTTGATTGATTTTACCGTCCCAGTACCAAGATACCAAATTTCCAGATTACTGACTTGTTCAGAACGTGAATGAGATTCCCACCAAAGCCAAGCGTAGAGGCGTAATTGCCCAACATAACTGAAAGAACGATCTCCCTTTCCAATGCTCGCTTTGATGTCAACTATGTTGATTGAGCCATCCCAGCGATATACCAAATCATATTCGCCTTGGAACCAACCCTCAGGGATACAGGTTGTTTGAGTAAATGACTTTGAATCTGGGTCCACAAACCAGGGTCTTGTTATTTCCCAAGCCTCACACCAAGTAACGTTTCCATGGGTCTGAGCACAGGGATGTGGAGAATTCCAATTTAGAGGGAAACCATCTGGTGCTGGGATTTCATCTCGAGCTTCTCCTCTCCTCCAGGATTCTAGCCTAGGGCCACCATTCGCAGCCATACATTTCTCGACTTCATCGAGATGCATCTTGATTCCTTCATGTATCATTTCTATGCATTCTTCAGGTTCAACATCCTCCAACGATCCGGCTCTATTTTGTGTCGATTGCCAATCTTCAACCGCTGCTTCCCAACACCTGTCGAAGTGTACTTCAACTCGTGAAAGAGCCCATTCCATAAGCGCCTCTCTACTACCAGGCCATTCTTCTATCGGCCTAGATGAAAGTCTAGCAGCCATCCAATTTCCATCATCCTCCCAATCTGGAGCACCCTTTTCATTCAATGGTGAAATAAGGCTGTCAGAGGCATCGGGAGTAATGAGGGAAGGAGAATCGCGAAGAACTCTGCAGATGCATTCCTCGGCAGCATTTCCGCGAATAATTACTGGTGGCATTGGACCTTTTAGCCTCTCTTGATATGCGTAATACCACTGGCGAGGGCAAGCCTTCCAGAGGTTTACCTGAGATGCCGAAAGGCGACGGAAGGGGTCAACACCTGTCGCCTCGACATCGTACGTCTGCACCGGCATACCCTACTATCTATCTCGAGAGTACATGAACTCAACGATTTAGATATACCACTGTCATCTCTAATCTTTCGTGAGTTGGATGCACTTCAACTAAGGAAATTGGTGCATCAATTTCGCTAACTAATTCTTCAGCCATAGAAAGAGGAAGTTCGATTCTTTCATTCTCGGAATCATACAACATGAACCTCCTTGGTAGGCCTGTTTCTGTATGAATTTCCTCTATCCACCCCTCTGAGTCTTCCCGGCTACAATCAACAGCTCCGAAGATAAGTGTGCCATCTTCAGTTAGAATTTCATGTGGAGAAATAGTATGTTCACCTCGACGGATGAAGCGACGACGTAACTGCCCACTGTCTTTGTATGTGGCAGTACAGAACTTCAGGTGGTATGGATAGGGCTCACGAACTGTACCATCTTCAGGGTCGGCAGCTCCAATTGATGCTGCCATTACTCGGTCTCTCATACGTGTAGCTAATTCCCCAGAACCTGCTGCCCCAGCAGTAATCTCATCAGATAAATTGAAACCTCGAACTTCCATATTATCGTGATTCCCTACAGTAATCTCTAATTCGTTAAGGTTGAGAAATTGCACAGGCATATCTCGCATGATTTCGAGTAATTCCATCAATTCATTTTCCTTATCTGGCTCACAAGGAATTTCCACCCCTGTTAACATTCCAGATTCGACACACGCAGCCATAGTTTCGGTATATTTTTCGGATTCCAAATCGAGAAAGTGGAAGCGGATTTCATCCAGGCCGGCTTCGGCGAAATCTTTGGCCCATTCAGCCTTGAATGGAATACTGGTATACATGTGTAAATGGAAATCATTACCGAATTCATTTTTGAGAATTTTACACGCTTCCAAAACTCTGTCCCTTGCCATAACTGGATCACCTCCGGTAATTCCAGCTCCAGTAGCATTCATCGCTCTAGCTTCTTCGATTACTGCCTGCCAATCTCCAACATCCACTCTACGTTCATTTGCGAACATCCAATCTATTTCGCGTCGATTCTCCGAAAGTGGACAATAATCACACATCCAATGGCAATGACCTGTAATGAACAAAACTAGCTTGGAGCCCATTTGACATTGGATACAGCCTTCTGTATCTTCAGCAATTGCTGGCTCTGGAAGGTCAGGGACATTCGGAAGCCGGACTGAAAATGTCATTCCGCCACCTCTTTAGCGGTCTGTAAGAGCCATTGATGAAAAGCGGAGTCTTGGGATAATTCAGGATGAAAAGTCAAGGCTAATCTATTGTCATGTCTTACACCTACAACTTCGTTTTCATGAGTGACTACGGCCTCAGCAGAATCTCCAACCTTGGTGAATCTAGGAGCACGGATGAATACCCCTAGGAACTGCCGATCTAACAGTGTCGAATCTAAGGCACTTTGGAATGAATCCACTTGGCGACCGTAGGCATTACGATCAATCTCAGCGGCGACTAAAGGTTCCCCACCGTCTTGAGGGTCACATAGTAGAATTGCTCCAGCGCAGGTGCCTAGAACAGGTCTTTTGCTATCTTCACGAATCCAATCAAACAATGCAGGTAAAAGTCCGGATGCAGAATCGTTACCAGTTAGCCGCATGGTAGTTGATTCTCCTCCTGGAAAAACAAGTGCATGGGGTTGAGCATTCTCAAGATCTGTCGCCTTGCGTAATTCGTGTATCTCGATTTCAATTCCAGCGTCATTAGCCGCTGCATGTAGTGCCGCAATGTGGACGTGGCGAGCGCCCTGAAGCATGACCAAGCCTACGCGAAGCACAAACCTTCGGCTCAAGCATATGGCTTCAATCCAACCCCTTGAGCGCAGAAGTGCTGAAAGACCGCAATGCACGCCCGTAGGGCGTGGGAGAATCGCGCATCCACAACTTCGGCGCTGGTCCGGCAGTGCTTCCATTATCGGTTGTAGAGGAGGTTCAGGCGGCTCTTCCAAATCTTCACAACAGTGGTTTTGGGCTATGTGAAATCAGTCACAGAAGTGACACCTTCCAAGCGGTTGTGGATAGTGCAATGGATCGAATTCGCAGAGTATTATCCGTGCCCGATGATTACACGATTCTTTTCTTACAGGGGGGTGCATCTCTCCAATTCTACATGACTGCCCTTAATCTTCTAAAACCAGGAGAGCAGGCAGATTTTATCGAAACTGGAATTTGGTCGAAAAAGGCGATTGTAGAAGCAAATCGAGTTGGTCAAGCAAACAATATTTGGAGTGATTCAGAAAACGGGTTTCGTTCCGTTCCAACCGATAATGAATACACTGTTTCGGAGGACTCAATCTATCTTCATTACACCTCAAATAACACTCTAATGGGCACTCAGCACCAAAACTTACCCGACTCAGGAGGAAAACCAATCGTGGTAGATGCTTCCTCGGATATTACAGGAGTTCCAATTGATGTATCCGCTCATGACGTGATCTATGCAGGAGCGCAGAAGAATCTCGGACCCTCGGGAGTAACTCTGGTAATTCTATCTCCTTGGGCTTTGGCTAGAGCAAAGGAAAACTCAGAGGCAGGAAGACTTCCAACAATGTTAGATTATACAATCCACACTTCCAAAGGTTCTCTCTTTAACACTCCAAACACCTTCGGAATTTTTGTTCTGGATTGCGTTTTCAAATGGCTGGAAGAAAACGGAGGATTAGCCGGTTCAATTGAGAGGAATCGGGCGAAATCATCTCTTCTATACGAGGAGTTAGACAGTTCCGATATGTGGGTTCCGCATGCAGAAAAATCTTCTAGATCAGTCATGAATGTGACTTGGAGATGCGCTAACGAAGACCTAGAGAGTATATTCCTAGAAGAGGCTCAAGCCGCGGGATTAGGAGGCTTGAAGGGACACAGATCGGTAGGGGGAATCCGAGCTAGCCTCTACAACGGCTGCCCAATAGAGTCGGTAGAGGCATTAGTCGAGTTTATGCGCGGATTCAGAGAGCGACATTCCTGAGGAATATACTTGGATGCTCAAGCGGTTATCGAAAGCCTCGATTTTACCTTGTTGAATCACGAAGCTACGGAGGAAGAACTAGAGGGATTTGTTTCACGGGCAAATTCCTCAGAAGTTGGGGCAGTGTGTGTATTTTCCGAACATGCAGAATTCGTCAAAGAACGATTGAATCCGGAGATTAAATTGGCAGTGGTAGCCGCTGGATTCCCAATTGGTAGTTCTGATATCAATGAAATTAGTCATGCAATATCGAGTGCAGTAGAATCTGGAGTCGATGAAATAGACGTGGTACTTGAACCAAGAAAAGAAGAGAATTTTCCTAATGAAAATGAACTTGAGTTACTCAAAGAGATGAGAAGTGCTGCTGGCGAATGCGTACTCAAGGTAATTCTTGAGACTCCACTATTACAGGAACGAGAAATGCGAGCAGTTGCTAGAATGGCTCTTGCAGCAGGGGTGGATTTCATCAAAACCTGCACCGGTAAACGTGGAGGCTGCAGTGATGATGCAGCGGCAATTTTCGCTTACGAAGTGATGCGGCATGAGCGAGCCTTTGGAGAAAAGCTAGGTGTGAAATTATCCGGAGGTATTGGAAACATGGATGATGTGAATAGGCTAACTAGTATTGTCAATCAACAAGACCCGAGCATAATCAAAGATGGATCTAGAAGATTCAGAATAGGTGCATCCTCACTTTTGGATTCAATTGAAGGAAAATCCTAGACACGGCGAAATCAAAAGCAAAATGGCCTTGTGAATGACATGCAAGCCGGTTTGGACTTCGGTGTTCTGAAGGAATCAGACACCTGGAAGGCCTTTGGAATCGGCGTGGTTTTATTCTGCATTATCGGGTTCGCTTCTCTCTCATTGTTTGGATTAACCTCCTCCATTTACGGCACCTCTGATGATATTTCGGAAGTCCCTGATTGGGTTGCCCCATCTATGAACAGAGAAGGGATAGACGACCTCTACACCGCTGAGGATGGAACAATCCAATTGAGTAGCCTGCGCGGTCATGTGGTAATCCTAGATTTCATGGCAATAGATTGTGCCAATTGCCACTATGTTCAGGAACATATCGATGATAATCTTGCAGAATGGGAAGGTCTTGAGGGTGAATACCCTGTAATTGCAGTATCGATTGCAACTTGGTATCAGTATGAATCGTTTGAACAAATTAACGCAACATTTGGTGACCCCGAATCCAACCGACACATGCCATGGCCAATCGTAAATGGAGGCGATGATGTTGTACTTCTGGATGATGGAAAAAGAGGAGATATTACCGAATATTATTCTGCCCAATCTATTCCTCTTGCTTTGGTTATCGACCACGAAGGGTTTGTTGTCGCAAAAGAAAACACAGGGACTCCACTCGATGGCTGGAAGAGTTTTGACAGTGCTATAGAGGCAGCCAATCTTGGAGAGGCAGAGGACCTCCGAATTGGAATAAAGAAAGCAGACAGATCTGTTTCAGGAGTTTTCATTATCGGATTATTCCTCGGGATTTTGGTCTACTTCTCCCCTTGTGCTTTTCCTGTCTTGCCTTCATTCATCACATATTATCTCAGTTTAGGTATGAGAGAGGATGAATTACGACAGGAAGGAAAATTGACTGGAAGGATGCCAAATTCGTTTGAAGTCGGTGGGTATGCAGCCTTAGGTCAGTTAACCTTCTTCACAATTGTTGGAATAATCATCTTTGGACTAAGTGAGGTCATACCACTATCTGGAGTTCTCCATCAAGTGGCAATTGCAATAGCTTGGTTACTTCTAATCCTTGGAGGTCTGATGTTGTTAGGTTGGACCAGTCATTTACTGGCAGGAGTCCAGCGAATTTTGGATAAATACCAAACAAGGGAAACTGATGAAATTTTCACTCCTCGAAGAAATATGTATCTTTGGGGAATTGGTTATTCTGCCGCATCAGTCGATTGTACTGCTGCGGCTGTGTTCCCATTTGTAGCATGGTTAACCGTAGTAGGAGAAGGGGCGTTCATAGCTGGACTTGGCGGTTTGATTCTCTCTGTTACAATGCTAATGGTAATGGTGACGGGACTAGTAGGAATGGGGCGACAAGCCATGATTGGCTTCCTTAGAAAGTCCACAGGGATAGTCAAAGCTACTGGAGCATGGATGATGATGTTTGCTGGCATCGGATTATTGGTTTACCTAACTCAACCAGAAATTGTTGCCTCATTGATCTAATTTTCAATTGAAATCCACTCATTGTTGAGTGCATGATGCCAATGGTCAGCGAATCTAACAAAATTATAGCCAGTTCTCTCCATTCTAGAGATTGCTCTGAAGAGATTTAATCTTCCCGGTTTACTACCGATTTCAACCCCGGGAGTAACGGAAATAACTTCTTGACAAGTTTCCCAAATATTCCCAATTTCATCCCATTTATTTGAAATATATTCGATATTTAGGCCAGATTTTGAATTTATGGAATCGAAGATATTTGACATCATATCCATTAGTAATTTATTCATTGTTTGAATCAAACCAATAAGATCGTGGGGTATTTTATCAATTTCTAACTCATTTGCTAGCAAAGAGGAAGTTTGTGAAATATCTCTTGCGTGCCTCATGCCTCTCTCAATGGTATCGCTACCTCTTAGGAATGTGGATATCATCCGAAGGTCACCCATCATCGGTTGGTTAAGTGATAAAACAAGAAGAATATCTCCAGTTCTTTCCCAGAAAACCTTCCTAGCTTCATCTCTTGCTGCCAACACTTGATTTACATTGTCGACGTCCAAGGAAATTAGAGAATCAACTGCAACTGAATAAATTCTCATTAACTCATTAGCATCATCTACCAATTGATTTCTCAATTGGTCTAATCTTTCGTCTAATCCTGTTCTTACTGGAACCATTTCTTCACCTAACCAAATCTTCCTGTAATATATTGACCTGTTAATTCTTCTTCAGGTTCACTGAAAATTTTCTTTGTTTCCCCCGCCTCAATTAACTCACCCATATACAAGAAAACAGTTTGATCCGAAATTCTTGCTGCTTGGCTCATTGAGTGGGTTACAATGACTACAGTTACTTTTTCACGAAGTGCTTGAATTAATTCTTCAATTTTAGCCGTGGCGATTGGATCCAAGGCAGAAGTGGGCTCATCCATTAACAAGATAGAGGGTTTAGTTGCTAGAGCCCTCGCAATACAGAGTCTTTGCTGTTGTCCTCCTGATAGAGAATAGGCATCATCTTCCAATCGTTCTTTTACTTCGTCCCAAAGAAATGCATCTCGAAGGCTTTCTTCAATTATTTCATCTAGTTTCGACTTATGCTTGATTCCTTGAATTCGCAACCCAAACGCCACATTTTCGTAAATCGAAGTGGGGAATACATTTGGTTTCTGAAAAACCATAGATACTGCTCTCCTTAACAAAACTGGGTCTATTTCATCTGAGAGTAAATTCTTTCCTCGCCATTCTATTTCACCAATCATTGAGCAAGATGGGATCTCATCGTTCATTCTGTTGAAGGCCCGCAGCAATGTGCTTTTTCCACAGCCTGAGGGGCCAATGAATGCGGTTACGCCAGATTCTTGGATGTCTAAATTCACGGAAATTATAGCTTCTTTTTCACCATATTTTATTGTCAGATCTTTTACACTGATCGTATTATTTTCTATGGACATTACCATGACCTCCTAGCCTCTGCTCTGTTACGAATGAATATAGCAATGAAATTCAAAATCAGTAATAGCATTAGTAGTACAAGAATAGTACTCGCTGCTAAATCATGAAAAGCTTCCTTTGGATGTCTAGTCCAGAAAAATATCTGAATTGGTAACGCAAGGAAGCCATCCATTATTCCTGTCGGCGCTGTTTTTGAAAATAGGCTTGCAACAAATAGAATGGGAGCAGTTTCTCCTAACGCTCTTGCAACGGAGAGAATTGCTCCAGTTGCTATTCCAGGAACTGCATTTGGAAGAACGTGATGTCTGACTGCCTGCCACCTAGTTGCCCCAACGCCCAATGCTGCATCTCGAAACGATTTCGGAACCGCTAGCAATGCCTCTTCTGTAGTTACTACAATCATTGGTAAAACCATCATAGCAAGAGTCAGAGAACCTGTAAGTAAACTAAGTCCAAAACCAAACATCCTGCTGAAAACATACAACCCGACCAAACCAAAAATAATCGATGGAACCGCTGCTAGGTTCTGTAGGGTTCTTCTCAAAAATTGATTCAAGATACCTTCAGGTGCAAGTTCAGTTAAGTAAACTGCAGCACCAACACCCGCTGGCAATGCGAATAACATTGTCAGTGTGATTAGCCAAAGTGACCCCCAAATTGTGGGGCCTATACCCGCTTGATCAGCTCGATAGGACGGGAAGTTTGTCAGAAACTGTAAATCAATACCAGCCAATCCTGTTTCTAGGATTGTTTGGAGTAAGATAAGCAAAAATGCTAACCCTACAAATAGGCTACTTGCAACAATAAATCGTGAAACTTTTTCCTTTCTTCTTCTAAATAAATCGTATTTTGTGGGTATAAATGGATTTGATTGAGTTAAATTATATTCGATATCTCCGCTAATTCTCTCTAAAATCATTGATAATTTCACTTTGATTTGAAAAAGGAGGGAAGCCATTTTGCCTCTATTTGCTCCCAGTCTTTTTCTTGTTGCCCCAACTGCCAATATATTCACTGAATATGTTAGGACAAAGAGGGCAGAGCCTACCGCGAATCCCGCATCGGTTGCTGGTCCGGGTGGTATGTCACCAGTTGCAACTTGGGCAATATATGCAGTCAGAGTTTGTACTTCCAGACGTGGATCAAAATGTAGTGCTGCAACTGATCCAGCAGCCATAGTTACAGCCATTGTTTCACCCACTGCACGTGCAAGCGCGAGTAAAACCGCTGCAACTATTCCCGAACGAGCAGATGGTAGAACAACTTTGGTGGCCATTTCCCAACGCGTTGCTCCAAGGCCTAATGCTGCTTCCTTTATTTCTCTAGGAACTGCTCTGATAGCATCATCTGATATTGAAACTATAATCGGCAAAATCATTGCTGCTACGACAATTATTGCACTAGCTGCATTGAAGTATGTTGCATCGATGGTTCTTTGCATAAAGGGGCTAATTACAAGAAGAGCGAAGAAACCGTGAACCACTGATGGTATTCCTGAAAGAACCTCGACTATTGGTTTGAGAAAACGTCGTGATCTGGGCGAAGCAAATTCACCTAGATGCAGAGCAGCCGCTACTCCAAGAGGGATAGAAATCATTAGTGATCCCACAGCAATGAGAGCTGTGCCCGAAAGTAAAGGCCAGATCCCAAAGCTGGGGTTACGTCCGTTAGGAACCCAATCCGTTCCAGTAATGAATTCGAAAAAGGTGGCTTCTTCGTATTCAAAAAAGCGAATTGTACCTGATGCCAGTGTGTATACGATTAACGCACTTGCAATCACCGACAATGAGGCGGCTGAGAACAATGCGCTATGGGTAAATCGGTTACGTGGAGCCCGGCCATCTAGGAAGGTGCCAGACTCAATCATGATTTACCACTTCATAGTTCACGCCAATGCTGCGCGTTGGAGTGAAAGCAGATTGGCATCTACCAACTCTACCTTCACGTATCCTACTTCGTCACAGACTGCTTGTCCTTCATCAGACAATGCAAAACTCAAGTAGCCGTTGACAGCATCAGAATTTGCCGCATTGGCATCGGTGTATATGTGAAGAGGACGAGCCATAGGGTAATCTGCAACCGTCTCTAATGAAGGTTCAACAGCGCCACTACCATCATCAATCGATACGGTATTTACCTTGTCAGCATTCTCTCTAACGTATGCGAATCCTAGGAATCCAATTGCGTACTCGTTGGATTGTATTGCGGTCATAATCACATTGTCGTCCGCTGATGGATGATATACACCATCGCCTGATTCTAGACGGGTTCCTGCGACTTGAGTTTCGTCACCCCAATCTTCGATAATCTCTTCGAAAAAGTAGTCAAAGGTACCACTTGCTTCATCTGGTGCGTAGATTTGAATTTCTTCGTGTGGAGCGCCCTCTAATCCAGCTACATCATCCCAATACACAGCTGGGTTATCATCTGTGAAAATTGAGTATAACTGATCGTAAGTTAGAGTGCTCGCAAAGTCGTTTGAAGGATGGGTAATTACTGCAAGAACATCAAAGGCAACGACCCACTTGGTTGGCATTACACCCATGCACTCTTCAGATGCAGTTCCATCTGATCTAACCCCTGATTCATCGCAGTTTACTTTTGTGTAGTCCTTGCCTTTCATCAGTCTGGAAGCATCCCCTAGGTCGGCTTCCCCATTCAACAAAGCATTGATTCCATGGCTGGAACCTCCTCCTGAGACAGATACATCTGCCCCTTCATATTCTTCTGCCCAGGCCACCGCTAGTGGCAAAACAGTCGAGGATCCGGTTTGGATCAAGCTTTCTTTTTCATCATCACCTGTACACCCGGCCAGTGAGGCACTGAGCAACAGTACAATCATCATATTCGTCAATAGAGTTCGATTCATTCGTATTTCTCCGATCGCTTCGACATCGCGTGGTATGTTGAAATGAATCTGTAAAGTAAACATAGATGGAAGGAACCTATCTAATCTCTATAGTTGGGTGGATAAAACGTAAATTTTTGCGTCAAAATAACACAACAAAATAGTCTATTCAATTGTTACTTCTGTTGAATTTCTATGTGTGTGTATGTTGATTAATATCTCCGCCATGTCGACGGTGTAGGCCAAAATTCTCCTGAGAGATTCTGATAATTTATCCAGAAACAAGGCATCGGTAGATTGCAGTTTCATGTCCCACAAGCTATCTTCGTATTCCCTCAGATTCATTATGGCAGATTCTAGATTCGATTTTGCATCGTGGATTTCCTTAACCTTCCTTTTCCGTAAATTTGCGATAAGTTGCTTAATTGAGGACTGCCAAATGGGAATTACAGAAACTGGCAATTCTGCTGATGAAAGATTCTTTGGCACTTCTTGGTTGACACACAGCCTGCTTAAGATGTAACAGTGATCACCAATCCTTTCGAGCGTCCGTACAATATTCGACAATTCGGCGGCTTCCCACCTGGTTGTTCCAAAACTAGTTTCAATTGACGCTGATTCCAATATTTGGCCAACCTGCCTTTCTAATAACAAACGCAATGCATCAACCTCTTTTTCCCTCTCCTCGCTATCTTCTAAGATAGTAACGTCTCCACCAGTGAGGACTTCCACCACATCCCTTATTTGGCTAGAAACTAAGAGATACATTCTGTTTAGACTAGAATGTAATGGCATCTCTGCAGGATTAAGTAGCGTTATCATTTCTACACTGTAATCAGATTCGTTGGCGATTTCGATCCCACGGGTAGTTTGGATGAATCTTCGAAGTTTCCTTCTGTGTTCTCTATCAATTCCAGACTTTGAAATGATTCGAATGTTTTGAGCCCCAGAGAGATAAGCACCAATTAGGTGATCAAGAATAAAATCCCTACTGATTTCCTGTAAATCAATTTCCACTTGTCGTCTTTTTCTAAGCGAAGTAGTTTCTGCATTTACTCGCAAACTACCGGATGGCCTCCATTCAATTCTGACTTCATCTTTAGCAGACAATTGGTGTTCCACCACCCACCTCTTTGGTAAACTGACAATGTATGTTGAACCACCTGTCAGTTGAAGTTTTCTCACTTCGGACTTGTTGGAGGCGACCCTTTCCACGGATCTTGCCGCATTACTCACGAAATATATACCTTTCATAGGCTTGCAGTACTCTTATTCTATAGTCTACTATATATTCTATATAATATTATGATTATATGCCCTACCTATTGAGGCTCTATAGATGGAACCGATAATGTGGCTCGTCCTGATTCTTGCAACTGCCGTTTGTGCCTACATGGCTTGGAACATTGGAGCGAATGATGTAGCGAATGCGATGGGGACTTCTGTTGGTTCCAGAGCATTAACTCTGAAGCAAGCGGTGATTATTGCTGCAGTCTTCGAATTCATGGGTGCATTCTTTGCCGGAGATGCCGTTACTGACACTGTAAGGAAAGGAATCCTCTACTTTGATACAGAGGCGGATTACTTCAATGCGGCTTTCACTAATGATCTGATGTACGGATTTATTGCTGCTATGATGGCGGCAGCGGTTTGGATTACAATCGCAACCAGATTTGGATTGCCTGTATCTACTACACACTCAATAATTGGAGGAATTGTAGGAATCGGATTAGTCCTCGAAGTACAATATGATGCATCTCTTATCAATTGGGAAAAGTTGACTGAAGTTGTTTTGTCTTGGGTAGCAAGTCCGTTAATGGGTGGTTTGCTCGCTTTCTTTACATTCTTCATTGTCCGGGCTACGATTTTAGAAGCTCCAAATCCTATTGAAAGAAGTAGGTGGATGGCCCCACTTATGGCACTTCCAACCTTCTTTGTGCTTGGTATTGCTTTACAATTCAAGGCTCTAAAGGGCCTAATTGCTAGACTCGAAAGAGAAGGTATAATCGCGGATAAGTATGATTGGCTACCGGTCAAAGAAAATGGTGTTTGGAACCCAATGGCGGAAAATGCATGGATTCCATTCAACGCGATTATGGTTGCATTAGTCATCGGAATTATTGGTTCATTAATTCTATACTGGGTCCTCAGGAATTACGAATTCCAAGGAGAAGGATTCCACGGCGTTGAGAGAATCTTCGTTTGGTTACAAGTCATTACTGCTGCATACGTAGCATTCGCTCACGGAGCAAATGACCGATCCAATGCTATTGGACCGATGGCTACCGTCTACGAATTACTAAACTCAACACCAGGAGAATTAGCTGGAAAGGTAGACGTTCCACTTTGGCTAGTATTGCTTGGTTCTGCAGGTATAGCAATAGGTGTAGTAACATGGGGTTGGAGAGTTATGGAAACTATTGGTCACAAAATTACTGATATTACTCCAACCCGAGGATTCGCAGCAGAGTTTGGTGCTGCTACTACAATTCTAGTATTCTCAATGCCTTTCCTTGCAGTCCCGGTATCCACAACCCACACATTAGTCGGAGCAGTGGTTGGAGTTGGCCTAGCAGGTGGAGCCAAAAATGTAGATTTCAGAGTTTTTGGTAAGATTTTCGCCTCATGGGTGGCCAGCCTTCCTGCTGCTGGATTCGGAGCAGTTACCCTGTATGTCGCTATGGGAAGTACTGCAATCAATCTAATCGTTGTATTACCAATCGCATTTGCCGCGGTAGCATATGTCCTCTGGGTCACTAGAGATGAGGAGATAGTAATCGAGGATGCGTTAGCTGATGTAGGAGGAGATGGAACAAAACAACCTACTGTATTCGAGTTGTTCCACAAGCATGCTGAAGCAGTAGAAGTGACTGTTGACCACATGCTGACTGCTGTAGATAAGGCGACAAAAGGCGAAGATGCATCTGCAGAAATTCAGGCAACAATAGATGCTGAGTTGGCTGCAGACGACATAAAGAACGCTCTAAGAGAAAAGGTCAGTGCCAGAGAATGGAAATTACTGATTGACTCTGATGAGTTCCTATTCATGCTTGGTAGACAAGATAGAATCGCAGACTATGCCCAGAATGTTGCTGAGCAACTCTCTTTCAGACCGCTCTACGATAATGATGAAGCAAGGCAAATGGTCATGGAAATGGCACAGGCAGTTCAGAAGACGGTTGCAGTCTACGAGGACACCGTGCTCCACCTACGTGATCTAACTCTATCTGGCTACACTAAAACAGGCCGGGAAGAACTGCTGAAGTATGTTCAGGAGGTTAACCTTGCAGAACATGAGGCTGATATTGTTGAAAGCAATGCAGCAGGATTTGTGTTCAGAACTGGCGAGGAAGATGCTCTAGCTGCTGTCCACATGTATCGTGTATTGCAGAGACTGGATGATGTAGCCAATGCCTGTGAGGAAGCGGCTAACGCATTCCTACCGATTGTATACCAATGAAATTAGTTGGGAATTAATCCCAACCGGCTTCTTTGGCTATATCGCTAGGCGAATGCCTTTCTGCTATGCTTAGAGCATATTCAATCAGCTTCCAAAATAGAGCTGCAGTCAACAGACCTGTGATTAAGTCGAAAAGGAAATGTTGCTTTGTTGTTAATATGCTAATACTAAGAAGAGTGAATTCTACCCATAATAGTACTAGAAATGGTTTTGCGAATGGTCTGTCAATATACTCTCTCTTAACCCACACCGTCATCATTCTTGCTAGAAGATATGAGTGCACAATGTGTAAACTAGGCCAAGCGTTCCAAGGTTTGTCAGAGGTATGAATAAAATCGAATAATATAGCTTCTAATGCATTCATTGAGTCCCTGTCTATTGCACCTCTCAAGTCGATTTCAGTGGGGAGAAATAGGAAAAAGAAAGTGCAGAACAGAGTGGCTAGTATCATTCCCTGCATAGCTAGAATCATCTCAACCCGGCCTCGATCATTTTTCGGGCACAAAATTAGTGTGACTGGATAGAATAAATACAGAGCCGCATAGGGTATAATTGTCCAGTATACTACTGGTATTTCGGTTTCTATAGAAAGCATTGGTGTCCAGAATGTATAGTCTCGAATACTCGCTATATTGTTAGAGCCAAAATAGGGCACTGCAATACAAATTAGACCAATAATTAGTACCTCAATTGGGAACCAATGACCCCCCATATTCAATCTACGAGACCATGCGCCTGACCAGAAGCGAGTCCATGGCATAAGTAATGCATGGACTCTGGATGGATGGGGACCTTCTGCAAGAGGGTGTTGGGAATTCACGATTGTCGAGGTTAGCATTGTTTTTTCAATAGAACTGAGAAAAAAAGTAGAACCCTCGAGAGTGTTATCCTAACTTGAAAGAACAAGAATTACATTTTTTCCATTTTATTTTTACTTCGGCTCCGCATTTAGGGCAAAGACCTGGAATGAATATCTTAACCGGAATCTGGCAGGTATTATCTGCTGGTAGATTTGTTGGTTCTTTCACAATTATCACTCATCAGGCATCAACAAGGAGCCAACAATCGTCACTATTGTAGAGCCGATTACTGCTGAAAGGAATACTTCGAGGTTTGCTAGGCCGAATTCATTTGTTGGTGAGAAGATGTACACTATACCATCCCCCAAATCTCCAGTCAACGCACCATATGCAACTACTGATAGTAATCCGCTGACTGCACCTAAGAGTGCACCTTGGGAAGAAATTCGATTCCAGAGTGTGAGAAGAACAGGCATTACCGTGGCAGCAGCTAGCAAGTCGGCGAAGAGGAATATCTGGAATACACCTCCCGCATCTAGGGCAGATATTCCAATGAGGGGGATGGTGAAAGGAAGTGTAGGCCCAGTTGCTAGATAGATTGCTATTGGAATCATACCGATTGTTAGGTATCGAGCATTCTGAAGTTCCATTTTGCTATCGCTAAGATCCCTTGAAATCGAAGCCACAACAGCATTCTGTAAAGTATCGACGCTGGAGCAAGCCAGAGCAATTGCAAGGACGATGAATGCGGCTACAAACATAACTCCTGCATCTTCAATCAGATAAAAGAAGGCAGCTGTAGGTTCCTCTACGGCACCCTGTCCGGCTACTACGGTACCAAGCACACCCATGACGAAGACTAGGGGTAAGACTAGGGCTGCAGCTAGCCAAGCACCCTTTGTCAGAGCCCTGTCAGACTCGGATGCCCATGCTCGCTGCCAATTTCCCTGAGAAAACATCTCGGCAGCAGTAATTGCCACAACCAAAGCCAATCCTGACTTGAAAGAGTCCATGTACGACATTGAGCCAATACTCCATGAATCCTCAGGGTTGTATGCCCTGGCATCGGAAATGAGGCCGTTAATGTCTCCTCCGAAGAGAGTTAACAACAATGTGACAACAAGGAATAAAATCGTCCACGCCTGAATACGATCGGTTGCAAGAGATGCAGGAAGTCCTCCCTGAGAGATGTATGCTGCAGTGACTATCCCTACCAAGAACATTGGAACGAGTGGTTCTGCATCGGACAATGTCTCAGTAGCCTTTCCTATTGCTGTAAATTCAGCAAACAGAAATGTGAACATATAGAGTACCGAAATTAAGCCTACATAGACCTGCATTGACCTTCCAAGTCGTATTCTAACATAATCTGCAAGAGTGACTCCGTTTGGGAGTCTGTCCCGAATTTTCGGACCTACGTAGGCTAGTAGTATGAACGGAGTGGCGGACGATACAGCATAACCGACAACATCCCAAAATCCACCATAGTAACCGACCTCAGAAGGTCCGAACAGAATCCAGATTCCCATTCCGGAGGCAAATAGGCTCAGTCCAATTCTGAGCCAATCCTGTGAACCTCGAGCAGAGAGGTACTCGTCTGCTTCGATTTCTTTAGCGTTCGATGCTTGGTATCCGATATAACCGAAAATACCTAGCGTTGCAATCATCAATCCGTATGCAATGTTTGTATCCATTTTCTATTCCTCCGCTGGCATTACCCAGATCAGGTCAAAGGGTCGTCGCCCGAAAGCGACCTCTCAGCACTAAGCTCCCCTAATTCTCCCTCTAGAAGGAAGATAATCAAACTTCGGATTATTCATCGGCACCCATGAAAGGATAGGTCCAATCTTGTGGTATGTCCAATGTACGCTTTACGGAACGAGGTGAAACCCATCGAAGTAGATTGAGAGGACCTCCTGCTTTGTCGTTCGTTCCACTGGCTCGTGCTCCACCGAATGGTTGCTGAGCAACTACTGCTCCGGTTGGCTTATCGTTAATGTAGAAATTACCTGCTGTGAATCTTAGAGCGTTGTATGCCTTCTGTATATTCTCTTCTGAGCTTGAGAAAATACTTCCGGTTAACGCGTATGGAGACCCTTCATCGCACATTGTTAGAACTTGGTCAAAGTCAGAATCATCGTAGACATAAACGGTTAGTACTGGGCCGAATATTTCCTCGACCATGCTCTCACTAGTTGGGTTACTAGTTTCGATAATTGTAGGCTCGATGAACCAACCAGTAGAGTCATCGTAACCTCCACCACAGATTACTGTGCAGGTGTCTCGTGATTTTGCTCGATCGATATATCCTGAAATTTTGTCAAAGGCACGCTGATCGATTACAGCAGTCATGAAATTTGTGAAATCGCTAGCATCGCCCATCTTAATTTTAGAAATCTCAGAAACAAGATCGTCGCGGATTGCATCCCAAACAGAACTTGGAATATAAGCACGGCTGGCGGCAGAACACTTCTGTCCTTGATACTCAAAGGCGCCGCGCAATAATGCAACCAGGAGACCTTGGCGGTCACAGTCTGGATGAGCAACGACGAAGTCCTTACCGCCTGTTTCACCAACAATGCGAGGGTAGGAGCGCAGGTTAGGAAGTGCTAATCCAATTTCTTGCCATAATCCTTGGAATACTGCAGTTGAACCTGTGAAGTGCAATCCGGCAAAGTCTGGATTGGCTAAAGCGACCTCAGTAATTTCTGCACCTGAACCGGGAAGGAAATTGATTACGCCAGGGGGTAGTCCTGCTTCCATCATCAATTGCATCAAGACATAATTGGAATGATACGAATTACGACTTGGTTTCCAAAGACTCGTGCAACCAACAATAGCAGGAGCACTGGGTAGATTTGCTGCGATACTAGTGAAGTTGAATGGGGTAATCGAAAGAACAAATCCTTCCAAAGGTCGGATCTCTGTAGAATTTTGAACTCCTTCTGGAGAAACTAGTGGTTGGAAATCATCGTGGAAACCTCTAGCATAATGGCAATTGAATCTCCAGAAATCAATTAACTCACATGCTGAGTCTATCTCGGCTTGGAATGCAGTCTTAGATTGGTTTAGCATTGTTGCGGCATTGACACGCATTCTCCAATCGCCTGCTAATAGGTCAGCGCAGCGCTCGAATATCGCACACCTTCCTTCTAGACCTAAGTCAATCCATGCTTGCTGAGCATTTACCGCCGCTTCGCAGGCTGCTTCCATTTCAGTCCTACCCGCGAGGTGAACATTTGCCAATACATGACCATGATTGTGAGGTATTACTTGTGTGGTGGTTGTCCCAGTGAAAACTTCCTCCCCATTGATTATACACGGGATTTCAATTACCTCACCCATCTGGCGATCTATCTCTGCTTGTAGATCGGCTCTCTCTTGACTCCCGGGTGCAAACCCTAGGATTGGCTCATTGTTTGGTTGAGGCATGTGACCAGCCTCTACAAATTCTACCTAACATTGTTGCGATAGAATATTCTGAGTCATTCATCGCTTAGGACCATTCGTCCATATCGTCCTTCTTTGCCTTCTTCCACTCTCTGTAACAGGACTTGCAGACAGAAATTCTCCTTGATTGACCCTCAATACCATCCTCACCCCAGACATCCGCTGCGCGATCGAAAGCCAAGCGGCGGCCTCCAATCTTCTTGTCGGCGAAGTTGTCGCAGCCGGCTACGTTACACCGGACTTGACCCTCAAATTCCTCTTTCTTGTCCTTACCAGTTCGACCGGCAGCAGCATCCGCTGCAGCGCGCTTCTTTCGAGCCTTGGACTTGAATCCCATGAATTAGGCCGAGATTACCCACGATTAGAAGGTTGCCTCGTCCCATTCGATATCGAAGGGACCTCCTACCTTTGCAATGGACGCTCGCCTGTCTGGGCCAACACCAACTGAGACAACAGGGATCCCACTTAGCACCTCAATTCTGTCCACGATATTTTTCACTTCGCCTGGCATAGCATCGTAGCCTGTGCCATCTTTCCGGCTGCTTTCGGCCATGTCAATCCAATCTTCATCGGCTAAGGCAGGGAAACCGGGGTGAGTCTCGTAAACTGCAATGCAACGCTCGACTTCTGAAGCACGTGTTGGGAAGTGGCTAATGGGATTTCCATCCAATTCGTATCCAATACAAATTTTAATTTCATCTAAACCTCCAAGAACATCCAACTTGGTTACTACAAGACCGGAGTATCCACTTATTCGATGCGCCTCCTTGAGAGCTATTATGTCGAGCCAACCAGTTCTCCGAGGGCGCCCGGTAGTCGTACCAAATTCATGCCCGACTTGGGCCATATGTTGCCCCGGCCCTTCTTCGAGCGAAAGTTCACTAGGGAAAGGTCCGTTTCCAACACGTGTGCAATATGCTTTGGTAATACCAAAACATTCTGTGATATGACCTGGGTGAATTCCTGCACCATGAGTGGCATTTGCTCTACCCACTACACTAGATGTGACGAATGGGTAAGTCCCCTGGTCAATATCCAATAAAGCACCTTGGGCACCTTCCAAAAGAACAGTTTCTCCATTTCTGAGCGCTAAATCTACCATCAAACCCGTAGGTTTGATTGCACTACCAAATCTATCCAAAATCCATTGCAATTGGGAACTTAACTCACCTGGTTGGATTTCTTTATCATATCCAACAGTCTGTAATTGCTTATTCATTCTAATTACCGTATCATCAATTATTCTTGAGTCGGAAAGAGCCTCCTCAATATCTGTGAATCGAATCCCGACTCTCTCTATACGGTCTCGGTAGGCTGGGCCGATTCCTCTGCCTGTTGTACCAACTACCTTATCTGCACTATCGTAATACTTGTGGAAAGGTAGTATCACACTGGCTCTTTCACTGATGAATAGTCTCTCACCTTCAGGTTTTTCTCCTGTCAAATCCTCCCAACGTGAGAGTTCCTCGTCTAGTACCCAAGGATCGATTACCATGCCATCTCCTAGAACTAGATTGCAGTTTCTGGAAGTCACTCCAGAAGGGATCTGATGGAGCTTTAATGTGGTATCTCCAAGGACAATTGTGTGACCAGCATTGTTGCCTCCTTGAAAGCGAACAGCCCATGTCGATTGGGGTGCGAGTTGGTCTATGGCCTTGCCTTTACCTTCATCGCCCCACTGGGCTCCGAGCACAACCGTCGCAGGCACCGTAATGGTGTGCTTCATGGAGGGTGTATGAAACCATTGGTCAGCCAATGACTGTGAATCAAGACGATTAGCAGTTGGGAATGGATTATGAAGGAGAGTTAGCTCGGCGCGCCTGTATGGCTCAGCGGTTTCCAGAGGCAGAGGGACGTCTGCTCCACAAGTGGATTTGCATGAAGTGCTCTGCCACCCATAGGGGTGTCAAGAAGCCCAGAGTATGCCGAAAGTGCGGATACACGGGACTTCGAAAGAAGGCTGTAGAGCGCCGAAGTGCATGAAGTGGCTCTTTTTTCAGGCCTCAATGGTTTTCAATGTCCATCCTTAGGGCCATCTATGCTAAGTATCGCAATGGAAGGGTTTGCGATTAGTTTGGGTCTCATAGTAGCAATAGGTGCTCAGAACGCTTTTGTTTTGCGTCAAGGATTAATGCGCTCGCATATTTTTGTTGTCTGTTGCATTTGTGCTATTTCAGATGCTACATTAATTGCCGCAGGAGTTCTTGGAGTTGGGGCGTGGTTAGCGGAGTATGAAGAAGGAGCTTTCTGGATTTCATTAGCGGCGATAACATTCCTTGTGGTTTATGGGTTACTAAGAGTTAGATCGGCAATGGACCCACAAGGTATCGATATATTGGAGATTGAAGAGGAGAAATTCTCAGCGGTTGTGATTACAACATTAGCATTCACTTGGCTAAACCCGCACGTATACCTCGATACCTTGGTCTTGTTAGGGAGTGCATCCTCTAGATACGACGGACCTGAACGTGAAATTTTTGGAATCGGTGCAGCCCTTGCTTCATTCATATTTTTCTTTAGTTTAGGATATGGAGCAAGACTACTATCTCCATTGATGGAGAATCCAAAGGCATGGAGATATATTGATGGAGGAATTGCAATTGTAATGTTTACAATTGCTTTTACTATTGCTTTACCATTGCTCTAAGTTTGTTTCACTTCGTTTAGTAGAGCCTCTAAAGCGGTTTGAATCTGCAGGCAAAGTGGACCATAATGAATTGGTAAATTGGCATCATTGAAAATTTCGTCTAGAATACTAGCAGTCATCCCTAAGCGAATATCCATTTCCTTATCTTTATTGAGAAGCCATTTCTCAGTAGCATCCCTGGCAGAGTTGCGAATATTACGAGGGACCTGAGTGTCCTCTAACTGACCTAGAACTTGAGCAATTTGCTGAACACGATTCTCTATGTCCGACATTCGATGCCTCCAACGGTAAGCCCACCCGCGACCCATGTTTAAGCGCATCCCTGTAAATGGAGATTGATGATTCAAGAATCGGAACACCAAGTGGCCCATGGCATATCGGTGTTAGCAATTCCACATCCTTCTCCATCAGATGCCAAAGAGATGATTCCAACCGCTGTTCCAGGTTCGATTAATTCTCTAATCCCCCATGTCATTCCAGATTCAAGATTGCGCTTACTGGTATTCTGGATTTTTTGATGCACACGAAAAGAAAGTAAGGCTGTTGTAATCGCTTCACCGACTCCAGTAGCGGCGACTCCGAGGCCATCCTCTACCCAGAAGCCACAACCGGGTAATGGTACGTCGCCAACCCTACCTGCAGGCATGTGGGAGGTTCCGCCTGTACTTGTTGCGGCGGCAATTAATCCTGATGAATCTCTAGCAATTGCACCCACTGTATCTGTTTCTAATTCCGGCATAGAGCCGCCTAATTCGCCTACATCTCCTTTGTTACCTTTGGGAGGCCTTCCGACTACAGGCGAATTCAGGTGTCCATGCTTGTCTGCCCATGCTCGAGCACCTGCTCCAGCGAGACCATTGATTTCCTCATCCAGAAGATCAACACAAATACGAATGGGATTTGGAGTATTTTCCATTACTGCAACAAAACCCATCCTACCATCTGAGACCTGTAAAGATGCATCGGTTAGTACTGAACCGTCATTTCTCATCACACTACCTGTTCCTGCATTGAATACTGGATCGTCTTCAAGCACAACGCATGCCTCTACTGCGGCTTGAATAGCATCTCCGCCCGATTCAAAGATACGGCGTGCTACGTCTATTGCAGGTTGAAGGTTAGGTAATCTCTCTGGCCCCGCTCCTGCTCCACCATGGACTACTATTGCTGGTGCCGGCATCCAATCCCCTGCCTAACTGCGTGAAGACGGAACTTGAATTAGGCGTTCCGATGAACAAGTCGTAAACTGCAAGATTATGCTGAGGGTTGGGTGTCAGGACCACTGGAGATTGTATCGATTACATTGGCTAGCCTCTCTACTAGACTAATCTTCTCCTCCGCTCCAACCAAGGCATGTTGTAATACTTCGTCAAGTGAATCAACTGGTATTACTTCCACCATGGACTCATACTTTTCATCAATTAGAACATCTTGTAAATTACTGCGAGGAATAATCACTCTCTCTATTCCAGATTTCACTGCTGCCTCTATCTTAGCCGATACTCCACCAATAGGTAACACCTCTCCGCGAACAGATAGTGAGCCAGTCATCGCCAGATTTTGGTCGATAGGAATTCCCTCAAAGGCACTGATAATTGCGGTTGCCATGGTAATCGAAGCACTGTCTCCATCGACATTGTGTGTTCCAGGGAATTGCACGTGCAAGTCGTAGTCTTGAATGTCCTTACCGGTCAACTTCTTAACAACCGCACTGATATTGGTAACCGATTCCTTAGCCAAGTCAGATAGACCACCAGTAGCAATGACTTGGCCCGAGCGACCCTGAGCGGGGGTGACCATTGCCTCGACGGGAAGTACCACACCGGAATAATCGGAAAGACCTGAGTCGGCACCGAGAACAGCTAAGCCATTGACTCGGCCGATTCGATCACCTCTGTTGACTAGCATTGCGTATTCCGATTGTCGCTCGAGATATCGATCAGCCACCTGTTGTTCTAGTGGCTTTGCAATCGCTCTTGCGCGCACAACATGTTCCGACAGTACTATTGTGGCCTTTTCCTCAGCCGCAAGGTCACCAGCAATCCTTACCAAACCACCTAATTCACGTAGCCTGAGTGAGAGTTTTCCACGGCGACCACTTCGACGCTGGGCTTCTTTCAAAACCAATCCAATGGCCCCTTTGTCAAAGTGTGGAATCGATTTACCACTATCTTTCTTCATCTCGTTTTTAACTTCTTGAGCGATGAAGCGTACTAGTCTTCGACGATTTCTTTCAGTATCTGGCATATCGGTATTGACGTAAACTTCGTAACCATATCCACGAATTCTGCTTCTCAATGCTGGGTGCATGTTCTGAATACTGTCTAGATTTCCTGCAGCAACTAGTATGAAGTCAGTAGGTACAGGTTCTGACTTAGTGAGAGCACCACTACTTCGCTCAGAGCGCCCAGATATTGACAATGCTTTTTCCTGCATTGCAACCAATAGTGCTTGTTGTTCTTCCATTCTTAGCATACGAATCTCATCAATGTACAGTACACCCTTGTTTGCCCGATGAACTGCACCGGGCTCTACTCTTTCGTGAGCCGGAGTGGCTAAATCTGCTCCTGATTGGAATGGGTCGTGTCGAACATCGCCTAGCAAAGCACCAGCGAGAGTTCCAGTAGCATCGATAAACGGTACCTCTTCATTACGATCGTGCTTGACTAGTAATTTTGGAATATTACCCTCATCACCCGCATTTAGACGAGTCCTGAGGAAGAAGTATCCAAAAACAAGTAGGAAAGAACCAAAGATGAATGTTAATATCTCACCAGAGGATATTGTGGCGAGTAACAAGGCTGCACCGACGACTAAGGCAATGAATAGTAACGTCCGATTAGTCCTCTCTCTCTGTTGTTTTAGATGTGACCGACGTTCAGAAATAATGCTAGAACCTCGGCCTGCAGGAACTGTTCTGATCCTAGGTTCGTTCTCGTCCTCGTGATTTCGGTAAACGAGAATATCCTCAAGTTGTTCCTTTGGCAAAAATTCGGTCATTGAGCGAGCCAACATGGATTTTCCAGTTCCCGGCTCTCCTACCATGATCATGTGTCGGCGCTGTTCGGCAGCCTTACGAACGATTATCGAAGCAGCCTCCTGACCGATTACCTGATCGACCAGTTTTTCAGGGATTGGGACTTCTTCTGTTGAAACAATGTCAAGTTGCTCGGCCCATTCCTCCACAGGTATCTTGCAGACAGGATCCTTGTCTGCAGATACACCGAATGCAGCACCATCTTCCCACGAATCTAGTGGGTCAACGGGTACCTCTTTCTCACTCATCGCACATCTCCTCGGGGTCCTACCTGTCCTGAGCACCTTCTTGAAGGTGCGTTATCGATTGTTCGACAGAATTACTGCAATTCTCGACGCTTAAGGTACTCAGCACCGTAGTAATTCCATTGTTCCATTGTCCAACCCGGAGGCAGTCCTTCGGGGGGCAATGGAGGCCCCATTCCAGGTGGTGGTGGTGGAACTACTAATGGACTCGGTTCTGGCTCTTCATACTCCGAATAATCGTCCTCGTCCTGATAATCGTATACTTCGACATTCACGCCATCTCTGCGTCCTCTCTGTAATACGATAGCGAGAACCAAGACTAGAGCGATTGAGAGCATAATACCCATAGCTATCAATCCAGCATTCATAACTGAGATTATAGGCTTGTCTTGATTATCGCTATTCTCTGGTTCATCGGGTGTTATTTGAACGGGCTCTGTAGCGTAGGCCTTGTATTGATCTGTAGTTGAGCGATCGAATCCTTCCGAGTCAACTGCATCTACAGAAAGTGTGACGTAATCCGCTATCTTGAGACCCTCTCCACCATTTGCAAGGACAATAAATGGTCCCATGTTGTGAGAGGTACCAAAGTCATTACAAATTCCAGTAATACTATTACAAACACTCCAAATTACTTTAATTTCTGATAGTTCAAGAGTTCCAACATTTTCGATAGTCACACTAGGATTCAAACCATATTCTGTCGAAGAAATATTGACGCTAAGGTCGCCGAATCCCGATGAATCTATCCAAAGAAGAGGTAGGTCATCAACTACACTAACGGTGATTATGGCAGCACTAGAGGCCCCATGACGGTCTTCTGCAGTAACCGTCACCATCTCCTCGCCAGCATCTTCCCAACTCATCGTAGCAAGTCCAGAAATTGGATTGAATTGCACCGCCCCTGGAACAAAGGTAGTTACTGTAATCCAAATATCCTCTTCAGAATCATCAACATCGGATATCAAATCTATGACGTTGAGAGTTAATCTGTCGCCGGACTGAAGGATTGGATTGGAATATTCTCCTAAGTCAATAATAGGAGCGTCATTAATGTTGTTTACATAGAAAATAATCACTGTATCTGATTCTTTGACTCCGTCGGAGGCTCTAACTGTGATTTCAGCCATACCGAAACTATCGTCATCAAGTGCAGCGACATTTAGAGTCTGGTCGTAAATTTCGGCAGACAATAAGGATTCATCACTGATGCTTACGACAGATAGAGAAAGAGTATTTGCGGGTACGGAATTTCCATTATCATCAGTATCGCTAACGTATTCGGTCAGCACTAAGCTAGAGGAGCCACCTTCATTGAATGATTGAGTTGGAATTCCACTCCAGCGAGGCTGCCCATTCTCGATGACATTAAACATCAAAGTTCCAGAGTTTATATCTTCTCCATCTCCGACTGTGATAAATATCCCTTGAGAGATTGAGTTTCCTATACTATCATAGGAAATTTGGTCAAATAGCACATTTATTTCTAGCGTTTCGGAATCAAATGATACGAATTGGTGAGCATTCGAATCGATAATTAGTTCTCCATGCGGAGTTTCTGCATCATTGATCAATCCTACTATCGATACGGCTTCTACAGTATCTACCTTAACGGTTGGAATTCCTCCATAACCATCGTCTCCGGGACCTAGGATTCTGGGTAACGCATTCCTCAATTCAAATGCATTTTCAGTGATTTCCCAATCTGATTTTTGACCACCAGAATCCGTCCATTGCATGCGTATGTCGTATGATCCAGATTGAGAATTCATTGGTGGAGTAATAGTGTGAATATAGCGAGAATTACCACCACTCCCTACCATATCGATTGCAGTTATCCAAGCATTTTCCCAAGTATCCGTGCCATGAACGCTGTAGTGCAAATCTGCGGTCATAGTTGACATATCATCGACCAAATCATTTGGTAGAGCTGACGATTCAAACTGTATTGGTGTACCTCGCTCTACGCTCGATTCTGCAACGGCAACCGGACGATTGGGGACTGGAGGCATGTCGTGAAGAGCTATGCCATCTTGGTAGTCATTGGAAGGTACGCGATCACCAACAATTCCGGAGATGCGCGCTCTGAATGAGGATGTACCAGATGGTGTTAGTGTGATTTCACTAGTGTCAAACATAATTGAATAGGACTGAGTTCCACCGACTGCAAGTTGGTTGATCGAAATACCACCTAAATGAATCTCTTCACCACCCGATAGGTGATAGATATCGATGCTACCTCCGTCACTATATGCCTCGGCTCCATTATTCGCGATATTCACATCAAGATCAAGTATTTCGCCTGCAACAAAGCCGTTGTTAGCATTTGAATTTCGAGCCTCAAAGTCAACTATTCCAATATCGATTAAAGGACCCATGTCTAAGTCGATAGCAGCATAGACCTCATTGTAGGTTGAATAGTCACCATCCATTAAGGCGAATACTGGCCAGAAATTTTCCCACTGAGTATTTCCACCACCAGAACGTACTGTATCTAGCGGTTTATCCCAAGTTAATGTCTCGACCTGATTCGGTATCAAAGTCACCTCTGTGAAATCGTTGTCAGCAGAAAGTAACCATTCTCGGAATACATGATGAGGCCTACTTCCATCGTCATATGCCTCGGCTCCAATTTTCTCGGTTACGGCTCCGTATACATATACCGTAATGTCATTAGCACCAAGGTAAGTTATGTCCAGGGTTGTAGTCACTATATCTCCAGTTGAATCTAGAGCAATTCCTAGTTCCATACTGAAATCACTAGCATCAGCATGCATACAACCTCCTGCGCTAAAGTCTGGGTCGTAGTAATTTGACCCAGACGCTCCCACCTTGTAGCAGGATCCCGAGTTCTCGTCAGCGAAAGCGTAGGTTGGGTAACCAGTAGATGATGCCATAATGTGATTCTGCCTATTTACAGGTCCATCGGAAGGCCAACCCGTAGAGGCCCCCTCAAAGAATGAAATGTAGGTGAAATCTTCAGTATTGCTATTTTTCAAGTTAACAAGTGAAGGAGAGGCGCTTCCCATACAGGGGCCGCACCAATGAGCTCCGACATACTCTCCAAAGACTGTGTGGCCAGGGCTAACTGCAAATCTAGGCATTTCTTTTGCCTGCAATTCTTGCTTCTCTGCGGTCTCTTGCTCTAACATGAAGTATCCCATTGAAGACATTGTCAGAATGAGTAACATCATCGTCAGAGATGAGATTTTCTGCAAGGAGTTGCCTGCTGCCATACACAAATGGTGCGATATTGGTCCTTTATACATAACTCAGTAATGTCCCAAGTCAAAAACGACCCTAAAGGGGTCGTATAAAGAGAATTTTAAGCGGAATGAATAATCGAAGGTATTGAATTAAATGACCGTTACAAGGATTAGTGATGTCAGGCGCTGAGGCGACAAATGAAGCCTCCAATTGGGTGGCTCTAAGAGAGGATGATGGGAGAGCATATCTCGTCAACAATGTTCCTGGTGAAGTCAAAATTAAGGGGCTTGGAAGGTTTGATCCTTCGACGCTTCTGGAGGGTTTTTCATTAGGAGATAGAATCACTGTTGGCCAGAAATCTTTGACCATAGTAGAAGCTGCTCTTCCAGAGGCTCGTCGCAACATGAATAGAAGGGCGCAAACAATTGGAATCAAGGATTCTGGATTTCTGATATCCTGGATGGGAATCGGTGCCGGAAGCCGCGTACTGGAAGGAGGTCATGGCTCTGCAGGTCTTGCAATGAATCTTGCAAATGTAATGAGTTCCGAGGGGTGTTTAATCTCTGTTGAAAACCGACCAGAACATGCTGAAGTGGGACGCGGGAATATGGAAAGAATGGCTGATTTTTCAGCTGAGTTCCCTTCTTGGAAGTTATTAGAAATGGATCTACAAAATGCCGCTTCAGAAGTTTTTGCAATATGTGGTGAGCTAGATGCTGCAATAATCGATATCGCAGAACCCTGGACGGTTGTTTCTGAAATTTCTCAAACCCTCAGAATCGGAGGAAGGATTGCGTGCTATTGCCCCACCACTGCTCAGTTAGAAAAATCCTGGAATAAGGTCGAAGAAGACGGTCTTGTCGTAGAATTTGCCGGTGAAATAATCGAAAGACGATGGTCAAAAGCGGGTAGGGGCGGTGTGCGACCGGGGAATCAGCCAATGGGACACACCGCATTTTTGCTAATCGCGGCAAAAATAGCCACGATTGAAGAGGAATAATCAGTATCTAAAGTGTCTTTAGTTGACGATTTCCATCTCCGCCAGGACCTATCCAATCTGCAGGTTTGTTTCCAAGAATTTCCTCAATAGATTTCATGTCATCATCGCTCATTGAAAGTGCAACTTCGATACAACCCAAATTATCTCGTAGTTGATCTTCTGTAGTAGCGCCTAAGAGTATAGTCGAAACATTTGGATTTTTCAAACACCAAGCGAGAGCGAGTTGCGCTGGAGTACAACCTTTGTTATGAGCAAAATCGACTAGATTAGCTACTATTTCGAACTCGCCACGAGCCCTTCTTTCCTCTAAATCCTGAAGCATCCAGTCGTATCCTTCCTGAGTAGGACGTGAATCTTCAGGTATTCCCTCGAGATATTTTCCAGTTAGGAAACCCGACCTAAGTGGGCTCCAAATTGTAGTTCCAATCGAATATGGAGAGTTGTAAAGAGGGAAGTATTCCTCTTCGAATCTCTGTCTGTGTAGCATATTATATTGAGGCTGTTCGAATTGTGGAGGTTCTAGACCTTCACTCTTTGCAATCCAATATGCTTCAGTAATTTGTTGCGCAGACCATTCGCTCGTACCCCAAGCTGTTGACCTACCGGAACGAACAATGTCAGTCATGGCCCTAACAACTGTTGCAGTAGGTGTGAATGGATCAGGTCTGTGACAGAATACCATGTCAACATAATCTAATTGCAGCCTTTCTAAACAATTATCCATTCCTTCGCGACAGTGCTTGATAGAGAGTCCGGATTCATTTACTCCGGAACCGCCCCAAAAAATCTTCGTAGTAATTACTAATTCAGAGCGTCTCCACAGTTCTGCGTCTTCTGCCTGTAATTCTTTCAGTGCTAAACCGAAGATTCTCTCTGCTTCACCGTTTGGATTGCCATAGGCCTCCGCGTGGTCAAAACAATTGACTCCCGCTTCGCGGGCAACTCGCATCAATTTCTTTGCAGTCTTTACTCCAGCATCCCCTGTCAGCCTATCCTTGACTCCATAGGTTGCCCAGAAACCATAGGAAAGAACGGAAACCTGAATTCCAGTATTGCCCATCATCCGGTAGTACATCGAGTCGTTGTCCATGTCTGTGTGTAGGGTATCGACTACTCAAGCATTAGCACGAAGCAAAACAGACTTTCGATTCGATTCATAAATTAAAGACCGGACGCAAAGCCATGCGCGACAGTAGCAAGTGGCACTCCACCGCCTTCCGTACTCACACCATTGGACAGGTTGTGAGTAATGGAGCAGATATGATTGGAGAACAGGTCTCCATTGCCGGATATGCAGAAACAGTTCGAGGCCGCGGTGCAATTGCTTTCCTAATGCTCCGTGATGGAACAGGGCACATCCAAGCATTTCTAAAAAAGGACAATATGGATGAAAATACGTTTACTGCAGTCCAATCGGCCTCTCGTGAATCGACAATACAAGTAACTGGAACCGTGGCACAAAAGCGACCTCCAAAGGTAACAGAAGGAGAACCTACACCGCCGCCTGAATACGAAATTAACGTAACCGAGGCTGACATACTATCATCTGCAGAAACACCGTTGCCAGTGGGAATTACCGATGATGTCAATGTTGGATTGGATATTAGATTAGATAACAGACATCTAGATCTTCGTCGGGCACACGTAAATGCAATGTTCCAACTTAGAAGTCGTGTGCTACAATACGGTCGCGACCATCTAATTGGCGAAGGGTTCCAAGAAATCAATTCGCCAAAAATTATCGCTAGTGCCAGCGAGGGAGGTACTAATCTATTCCCAATGATGTATTTCGATACACCTGCTTTCCTTAGCCAATCACCTCAGTTATACAAGCAATTGGCAGTCCTCGGTGGCTTGGAAAGAGTATTCGAAATAGGGCCAGCATTTCGGGCAGAAAAACACGACACATACCGCCACCTGAACGAATTCATTTCCTTCGATATCGAAGGCGCTTGGATGAATGATGAAGACGTAATGGGAGTTCAGGAGAGGATGATTCACCACATTTGGAGCCAGGTTGTCGCAAATGACCAACATCTCATCGATATTGTCAATGAATACAGAGTAAGTCAAGGTCAAGAGCCGGTAACTGTGGAAGTTCCCGAACTGCCATTCCCACGCATTCCATACTGTGACGCTATTAATATCGTACAGAAAGGAGGTGGAGAGATTGAATGGGGTGATGATATCGAAAGTCACCACTGTGATATCATTGCTACGGAATACCCAGGATTCCACTTCCTACCACGATGGCCAATGTCGATGAAGCCATTCTATATCTTCCATAATGAGAATGAGAAAGGCTCTACTGGTGGCCAGTTGAGTCGTGGATTCGATCTCAATTATGGCCGTGATGAGATGACCTCTGGAGGACAGCGAGAGCATCGTGTCGATGTTTTGGAACAGAATCTAAGAAACATGGATTTGGACCCAGCAGACTTCACCTTCTACACCGATGGATTCCGTTATGGCGCACCACCTCATGCAGGATGGGGGCTAGGTGTAGCGCGGCTACTAATGATCCTCACTGGGGCCGGTAATGTCCGAGAAGTTGTCTTGTTCCCGCGAGATCGTTCTCGAGTCACTCCTTAATCGAAACTACCAATTTCCTGTGTTGGCTAGACATCGGTTAATACGTTAAATCAGATTAGCGTAATTTGTGAAATCGGCCATTATGGCAAGTATTGCTTGCATATTTTTGCTGAGCACTGTCATGGCCACAGGTAATCTTACCAATCAAGATCAGGGAGAAGTGGTGATTGTTAGCGTCGACAGTACGAACTTACGTTTTTCACCTGAAACAATTACTCTGAAAGAAGGAGACACTGTACGTTTCTTCTGGAGTGGGGAATTACTCGCCCATAACGCGGTGGAAAGGAATGGATTGTTCGATTCAGGAGAAACCTCAAGAAATGTAGACTATAGCTACACATTCAAGATTGGTGAGAATGGAACCTACGAATATGTCTGTGAACCTCACGAAGAATTTGGGATGATTGGAACGATAATTGTAGAACCAATACCCACCGATGATCAAGATCCGGAAGAGGAGCCAGACGAGGATGATGGGGAATTACAGGAACAATCTGGGGAGATTGGAGTCCCGCATGTTGAATTAGTGGTGGTTGTAGGTATTCTAATTTTGATTTATCAGGTGGTTAGAATCAGAAGTTTTGGCGGTATTAAACTCCAGAAAAAGAGTAACTACGAGGAAGAAATAGATGCTGAAATTCTAGAATAGATGATGCATTTTTTGGGAAAACAAGCGACCGAAAATAACGGGTATCAATGACCCCCTCGCAAGCATGGGGAGAGCACTGTGGGGGTTAAGGCAAGTTTCGCATATTTGCTCCTAAAGGAGCACCCTTATGGAAGAGAAATGTTACGACAAATTCTCTCAGAAGGATTCATCCCGAGTATCATAATTTCGGAGGACTCGGCGATTGCAGACGAAGAGAGAGAGAAGTTTCTCAAGCGCTTAGAAGGAAATCCAATCGCCCCTACAATTGAGTCGCAGTTAGCTGATTTATCGAGTCAAGGAGTTGATGTACCGCACGTAGATGTAGCCATTCATAATTCTGAACAGGTAATGCCTTACATAGAGGATTTACCACTCGATCTAATTGTTTTTGGAGGAACTAGAATCATTCGTGGAGAAATACTCGATCACCCTAAACATGGAGTGGTAAATTCACACCCAGGACTACTTCCTGATTGTCGTGGCTCAGCGTCTCCAGCTTGGAGTGTTTACCATGACATCCCAATAGGTAGTTCTACGCACTTTTGTGATAATGGAATTGATACCGGGGACTTGTTAATGAGGAGAGAAGTTCCAGTCAAGAGAGGTATGACATACGAGGACCTGTGCTACGAAACACTAGTTCTTGCTGGTGTATTGATGAAGGAAGCCCTGATGGGGTATGAAGAGGGGCGGTGGGATGAGATGCGACACCCACAGGGAGAGAGTGAACATCCTACCTTCAGGAACGCTCCAGAGGACGTGCTGCAGGTTGTTTATGAAAAACTTGCAGAGCAAAAATATGCGCATTATGTTGAATAGGAGTTGAATAAATGAGTGATATATTGAATGATGGATTTCCTTTTGCTGAAAACGCCTTGGTAGGAAGAACTGCATTAGTTTGCGGGGCTAGCGCAGGTATAGGCCGTGCTACTGCACAGATGCTAGCACGAGCGGGAGCACGAGTCATTGCCTGTGCCCGAAGTGCTGATGCGTTGGAAGAATTAGTAGCGGAACTGCATGGCTCAGGACATGAAATGCTTGTTCTCGATTTAGAAGATATTGAGGCCGTTAGGGAGGCTGTTTTGGGATTAGGTATGGTTGAAATTGTAATCAACAATGCAGGAGGCCCGCCCGGAGGACCGCTTTTATCAAACAAATTAGAGGAGTTTGAAGGGCCGTTTTCGCGCCATTTACACGCATCTCATACAATCGCTCAGATTCTTTCACCAAGAATGGCAGAATTGGGTTATGGCCGCTTTGTTAACATCATTTCAACTTCCGTCAGAGAACCGATTGACAATATCGGACTTTCAAACACCCTCAGAGGCGCAATGGCCTCTTGGGCAAAGTCACTATCTAGTGAATTAGCCCCCTGTATCACCATCAACAACATACTTCCAGGGTTTACTGACACTGACCGGCTAGGCTCTCTTGCAGGATCAATTTCGGAAAGAACTGGAAAGTCAGTTGAGGAGGTTCAAGAAACCTGGATGAATTCAGTCCCTATTCAACGCCTCATAGACCCGATGGAAACCGCAGCCGCTGTCACCTTCCTCTGCTTACCAAGTAGCGGAGGTATTCGCGGTGTTTCTTTGGCTGTCGATGGTGGCAGAATGCGCTCCATTTAGTGAGTTGATTTGCATGAACTTCGACATCTTCTTCTCGATTTCACAAACTCCGGACACCTCCGGACATATACCAAGTGAAACGGAGATGTTTGCTAACTTTCTCGACCAAACTGAGAAAGCAGATGAATTAGGATTCGGCGTTGGTTGGGTTGCTCAGGCACATCTTTCTACCGAAGTTCAGAAGCAGAACTCGAAGCCTGTTGTCCCCCATTATCCAGGAGAAGTTGGTCTTTGTACGGATTTTTTTCAAGTCGCAACGGCGATGTTTGCTCGAACCAAAAGAATGGAAGTTGGTAGCGCCGTTATGTCGATTCTAGCAAGTGGCGGGCCAATCCCTCAGGCAGAACGAGTAGGGTCATTTCTTGCATTGCATGGAATGAATCCTGAAGAAAAAAGAAGATTGCATATCGGTTTTTCAGCCGGCCGCTTCGAATTTATGGCT
>CACELO010000004.1 GCA_902560445.1 uncultured Candidatus Poseidoniales archaeon | reverse complement strand
GTGAAGTATAACTCGGAATTGGAAGGGAGAATCTGTTGATTGGGAGAAGTTGGGGTAAATTCTCTATTATCCCAAACTCCTTGTTCGGCGGGTGTGTCGAAAATTGTTCTGTCATACCAACCATCGGCATCTGGATCATAGTCAATATCCAACGGATTTAGTGGATTTAACGACCACCTATACTCATTGACAGGGAGCCATTCGCCGTAAATCGAGTAGCAAAATTCCCAACCATCGGGTAAGCCATCGCTATCGGAGTCAGGATTTGTTGGATCAGATACACCTGCTAGACTGAAATTAAAATTATCAGGATCTATTGCATTAATCAGACCAGCCCTATCACTTGATTCGATGTTCTTGGTTGAAAATAGAATCCACAATTGATCAGCTGCCGCCTGCTCTGACATACCTCTTTCTTGCATGTATGCAGTGATGGTATCTAGACCGTAAGATACCAACCCTGTTCCATTTGGAATCGTATCAATAGCCGAGCGCTTGCCATATACACGAGAATCATACTCAGCCAAGTTATCGAATGATTCCGAATCAGAAATATATCCATCCCCATTACAATCAAATGAGTCCTCGTCACTATCAACATGAATATCTGTATCAGTTAGTGGATTCATTGTCCAAATGTTATCCTCCAAATCCCATTCAGTGAACCAATACTCATATCCGTCACTCATACCATCTCTATCGGTATCATCAGAATTAGGGTCAGTTATCCCTAGTAAGGCAACAAGAAGTGGTTTAGCAGGTTCTCCATTTTGCCAATCATCGAATTGTTCTAATGCAATCTTGGCTCTACCTTCCTTGTTGAAGAGAATACGATAGACTCTATTTACTGCTTCATCGGGGTCTAAAGATTCCGCTTCTTCCCATAATCTAGGCGCGTCAGGAGGTGATAGACCACCATTCTGTGGATTTTTATTGGTGAGGTTCAATTCCACTAAGTCTGTGATTCCATCTCGGTCAGAATCGTAGTTTCCGTCACCAGAGATTAGCGGATTAAGTGTCCAGGTTTCATCGGTTGCATTCCATCTAGTAAACATCAATTCAATCCCATCGAGTAAACCATCTCCATCGGTGTCGGGTTCATTGGGATCAGCAGTATAGCCTCTGAGTTGTATGTCTTCCTCACTGAGAAAGGTTCCGAATGAAAGTGTAGATTCTGCAGATAACCAAGGGGTTGCAAGTAATTCACCCCCGACATGAAGTAAGTAAAATTGAGGAACTGTTGTAAGATCGTCAATTTCACTAAAATTACCGTCAATTACGTTGTACTCTTCCCAATTATTCATCCCGTCCCCATCAGGGTCGCCGACCTGATCGCCTTCATTCACAGGATTTAATGTCCAAGATTCATCGAACAAACTCCATCTTGCATGGTAGAATTCCCATCCATCCGGAATACCATCTCTATCAGAATCGGAATCAAGAGGGTTAGCTGCGCCAACATCCTCACTGGTTGTACCATTAACTAGGCTACGATATGCTGTACTAGTTTGGGCACCGAAGGAATCACCGGCAAATCCGAACCAAGATTCATGAGTAAGTAAAGTTGTAAAATTATCTGGGAAAGAAAGTCCAGAATCGGTTAAATCAGAATAGATGATTTGATCCTTAAGGTGGTATTCAAGCCAATTTACAAGGCTTTCGTTGAGATCTAAGATGCCATCATGGTTGATATCAAATCCATCCCCGTCTGGATTGTTTAAGGCATCGGACCCATTTAGTGGATTAATTCCACGATTATTTCTACCCCATGAACATTGATAGCGAGCCTCCCAACCATCAGGCAGGGAATCACCATCGGAATCTGGATTATTTGGATCGGTCTTCGTCCAGCTCTGAGCGGCGCTTGCATTTTCTCCATGAGTAGGTAGACCTTCTAATGCCACACTTTCTATGTAAAGGCCCCATTTGTATTCGCATACATTATCCAAGCCATCGCCGTCTGCATCCATATTTGCATCTGAGGGATCTCTTGGATCCAGTGTCCAAAGGTTACCACCTGTGTATACATCTCCAATCCAGCGACGATGCTCAATTTCCCAACCATCAGGCATTCCATCTCCATCGCTGTCTAAACTGGTTGGGTCTGTGGGGCCATCAGTTCCTCCACCAGCACCAGAGTTTAACCAACCAGAGAGATGGACTTCTAGAGCATCCTCTCCAACTTCATCGTCGCAAATATACTCCTCATTTAGGTAATGGCAAGAGAATTCTGTAGAATCTGGGAACCAACCCCAATATTCCTGTCCATCAGTCAAACCGTCTCCATCAGTGTCGATATTTCTTGGATCTGTTCCATTGAAACCACCTTCACTTATATTTACGAATCTATATTCGTCAAGGTTGGACCATTCTCGATTGAAACTTACTGCATCTATATCGAAGTATACTCCATCTGCATCTGCATCCCTAAATCGATCATATGGATCGGTGGGATCTAATCCGTAAACAAACTCCCAACCATCGGGCATTCCATCTAAATCCGAATCGATAGATTTGGGATTTATTGGCATTATATTCATGTATTCGCCTGGTGAAACACCTGCAAACAAGTACTGGTTACCATCGTGAATAAAGGTAGTAAGAGAGGTGACAAGTCCGGGCATCCTTGTTTGGTTTTCTTCAATCCCTAAGACGCCCTGAGACCCCCCCTCAAGGACCCAAGTTCCGTCTCTAGAACCCAACAATATTTGACCGTCTATTGCATGAATTGAGTGGATATCATTAGCGCCTTCTTCCCAACGTTGGGAATTGAACATCCGGTCTGTGTTGAAGGCTTGTTTAGGAAGGCCAACAAACAAATCTAGGTCAATCAGGTGTATTCCGCCAGGAGTACCTAGCCAAACTCCGGTTACTTCCTCTAGTGAACCGTCAGTGGCTACCGGGCCTGCTAATTCCATCACATTAACTACGGCCGACTTTGATTGATTCAGCAAGTCTGCGAATTGGACATATTCTTCTGCATTTTCAGTAGTGTAAATCCAGAATGGTTGACCTATCGAAGATGTTCCATCTGTGGTGTCCCATCGAATCATTCCACTATCAGTTCCAACAATCAACATTGGACCTCTACCAGACATTGGAACGTGAATTACTTCCGTGAATGATGCACCTACTATGTCTAACATTTCCGTTAGTTCTTGTATTGCTGTTACTTCGCTGAAGTCTGGATTACCAGTTCCAGAGGATGGTTCAGAAAGTGTCGTTCTCCAGGCATTTGACCGATGGCCAAGTAAAATTAAATCCAAATCACCACTACCTGTTTGTAGAGATTCAATCACCTGAACCGGTCCTAGGTTAGATGCTGATAATGTATCCATCTGTGGCAATCCATTCTGCAGCATTAACGAATGTACTCCATGATTAGTACCCAGAATAAGATAATCTTGGGAAGAGGGAGTCCAACGCATCATAGTGAACAATTCCATGCCACTTGGCAGTTCAAAAATCGAAGAAATACCCTCAAACGGATTAATTACTGTTATTCCATAAGCAGAACCAACCAGTAAACGATCTCTTGGATTATCTGAAATAACGGTGTGCACTCTTCCATCGACTAACATTGGGTTTGTTCCTTGGTCGAATAGCATAACTTCGTCTGATTGACTTGTTAAAATCGTCCCTCTTAATCCAGGGCGTACCCAGTTACCACTATCCATGTGAATCAAATATTCCTCATAATTGCTGAATGCCTCTCCCCAGCGAGCGGTTGCGATTGAAGAGTCGGGGATGATGAATCCGTCTCTGTCTATATCCCATCCATCTGAGTCTGAATCTAGTGTCGCATCGCTTGCATTTCTTGGATCTAGGCCATAGTATGCCTCCCACCCATCAGGAATTCCATCTCCAGGCACTGCCAGACTGGTTGGAAGTAATTCACTCCAAGTGTAATGATCGGAGTCCATTCGACGAGGGTCGCTACCTAACCATCCATCGTCATCGGTTGGCCTTTCAATCTCATCTTGACAGGCATCTGGATGAAGGTTAGGCATTATCCCAGCACACCACAAACCGTCCCTTTCAGTAAGCCAATCTGATGGAGTACCAAACCAATATTCTTCAGAGTTTGTGTAACGTTCATCAAGGTCAATTTCCCCGTCTCGATTTACATCGAAACCGTCTCCACAACCCCATTCACTGGCCTGTTCAACACACAAATCTGCATCTTCGAATGTATCTGAATCATCCAAAGGATCGAAGTAAAGACAAGTCCATTCACTAGTAGCTGGATTTTGATAACCGGCTCCTCCTTCAGTACACATGTAAATTTCATAACCATCTGGAAGACCATCTCCATCTGTATCTGATTCTCGAGGATCGAGATACTCCCTGAATCCAGACTCTGTTTCGTCGGGAGATTTACCTGTTAAAGATAGGCGTTCTGTAAAGCAGGTTTCTAATGTCCATGGCCAACAATATTCCATCAGTGCACTAGCTCCATCTCTATCGAAGTCGGTGATGTTATCAGAACCATTCATCGGATCTAGCCCTTCAACTACTACAACACCAAACGGAGTATCGATATGTCTTGCTTCACTAAATATCACTTCATGTATATCAGGAATTAAATCTTCATCTTGATCCACTGCCATCGGGCCAGAACCTGGCAAATCTGGTGGGTCAATAGAAGACACTGGTGCCTGTGGTCTAGTTTGAGAAACGAAGACTAGGCTACTCAAAATCAATAATGTGACGAAGAACGCAGTTTGCTTACGTCGCATGGTATGACCTCTGGTGGATATATGTTAGCGCTCTTCCTTGGCTTATGACAGTGATGGAGCGTCGTTCGGACACAGCTAACATACAAATCCTCGACGGCTACGCCGTCGCGTACACGAGAGGGGTTCGAATGTTAGCTGATTTAACCTGAAATTTAGGGTTGTATTGAAGACCTTACGGCCTCGCCCGGCATACTGATTCAATGGGCTTAGAGATAACTCACTTGGGAAGTGGTAGTCGTGGAAATGCCACACTACTGTCCACAGGCGATACAAGGGTCATAGTGGATTGTGGATTTTCTCTAAAACAAATGGAGGAACGGTTGAGTTTAGCGGGGGTAAAGGCAGCCTCCATCGATGCTATTATTCTCACCCATCATCACTCTGATCATTCTAAATCGGCCGCTCGGGCCTCGAAAAAATGGGGCGCCAGATTGTACGCAAATTTGGAAACAACCATTAGGTTGGGACTAGAGCCTATCTCACAAGTAAGAACCTTTGAGGGACTGGAAAGATTGTATATATCAAACGATTTGAGTCTGCTTCCAGTGCCAGTTCCTCACGATGATGCAGACAATGTTGCAGTTATTGCGAGAAACGGTGACGGAAGGAGAGCGGCGTTTGTCACTGATTTAGGTGAGCCAACTATTGAATTAATGAAACATTTAGCTGGATGTGAACATATCTCTATAGAGGCAAATTATGACCTTAATAGGCTGATTTCAGGTCCATATCCTGCGTCTTTAAAAAAACGTATTTCGGGACGAGGAGGGCATCTTTCAAATCAGCAAACTGCAGATATCATAGCAGAAATATTGCATCCAAAATTGAGCAGCATTGTACTTTGCCACCTATCTGAGAAAAATAATGCTCCACATTTAGCCGAATCCGAAGTTTTACACCAAATTGGTGAGAGGTTCAATGGAGTTCTTTCAATTTCTAAACAAGAAGGCCCGGAGTTTTCCAATCGGCTTGGACAGGGTGAATTAGAACAAATTAACCCTACTCTATGAGATTCAAATCAATGACCCATAATCGCCCGATGTACTGCAGTTTGGACGTCCCGCATTCGGTCCACAGCACCTAATTCACGGAATACTGTAAGAGAGCGTTGGAGATAATTCATTCTGGCAGAACGATCGCTCTCAACCTCACCTAACCTTGCAAGTAGTTCACCTTGCAATAATCTGAAATCATTAGCTTCAGCAACCGCAAGACCATCCAGATAACGCTCTGCAGCTTCGGATTTTCTACCAGCATCACTTAGCACTTGGCCCAGTAACATTTCAACCTCGACAGCGCTGTGTGGATCTGTTGCCTCAGATAGTATTTCCAAGGCAGCAGAATAGTGAAGTAAAGCCAAATCATTATCTTTCATTCGAGCATAATACCTACCCAATACCGCCCTACTCCTAGCATGAAGTGCATCCAATCCATTGTCCTTTGTTCCGTCGTGTGCAGCCATTGCATGATCTCTAGCACGATCTAATTCATCCATCTCTAAGAAGGCGGATGCTAATCGAACTCTGGCATCCATCAAACTCGGATCAGTTTCTGCGTCTAGCAATTCCTCCACATTTCCATACACCTCCAATGCGTGCCTAGTATCCCTACGTCGGCGGAAAATATATCCCATGTTGATGTAGGATCTTGATGCACCAACTGCATCTCTTTTTGCTATTTGAATTTCTAATGCCTGACGGTGTAATTCTAGAGCGTCATCCATAGCACCACGTTTTATCGCAATATCAGCTCGAGCTGAGAGTAATCGAGCAAGTGTCTCTGCTTCCTTGTGTTTCTTTGCAGTTGGAATCGCCGCTGCATATTCTTCTTCAGCCTCATCCCATCGGCCTTGAATAGAGAGAATATCGCCTCGAAGTTCTCTAATCAAACCCCATTGTATAGCGCTAAGACCATCTGATTCCAAGCCTCTGAGTATGCCTAAGAGTTCGATATGACCGGACTTAACCAGCTCTCTACCATCTCTTTGCAAAACATCGGCAAGAGTATCCATATCTCCAGATTCATTTAGATGATAGATGAATTCGATCTTCTCAACAGCGGTTTCAGTTCTTTTTCGATACCATTCTACAGCATTGTTATGTAATTCTGCTTTCAATGAATCATCCATCGAACGAACAAGGAATTCTCTAACTAAATCGTGGACATCATAATTATCAGAATCTATTCTTCTTGCTAGTCCTTTTTCCACAAGGTCATCTAGTAAATCTAGGTCGGCGTCTAATGTGCTAAGTGAGGCCAATGGCATTGGTTCACGGAATACTGCAATTGCCCCTAGAAGTCTTTTTTGAGGCCCTGATAATTTACTGAAAATTTCCTTTTCAACAAAAGCCTCTAAGGTAGAGTGGAAGGTTTCACCAACACTGCCTCGATTTATCAATTCAAGTACCAATGGATGCCCTCTTGATAGGGTATAAATATGGAGAAATTGTTGCAAATCAATATCTGGCATTGCAGTGAGTATTTGCCTACTAGAATCTTGATCCAGTCCCTCGAGAGGGAGGAAATGTGCAACTGTATTGCCACTTGAATCATTTTCCGGAATGACCATTCTAAATGATCTAGAGAACATAACTAACCCCAATTCCTCAGTTTCAGGTATACGAAGAGTAAGGCCTCGAAGAATTGCTACGAAGTTCTCATCTGCTACCTTGTGTAAGTCATCTATGACGATTAGGGCAGGGGAATTTTTCAAGCCCTCGACAATGATGTTCACCGCCATTGTGACCTGTGGAACAGCTGTTGAGGAAACATAATCATTCAAGTCATTATTTCCAATCATTGCAAGCCATTCCGAACAAGCCTCTAGAAACGCTCTCGAACCTTCCCAGTCTTGACACCGGTGATAGAGAAGATTTCTTCGATGAGTAAAACGCTCGAGTAATTTTGCCGCTAAAGCGGTTTTTCCAATTCCGGCAATTCCTGGTACTAGTAGCGTTGTAGATTCTGATTCCAAGATATTGGCCATTTTGGTAATTTCATCGTCTCGACCATAGAAACGACGTAATCTAGGTAGATCATTCAGTGAATTTACAAGTTGCTTCTCAATATGTTTTGAGAGGTCCCTTTCGATTAAATCGGGAGATAATGTAGACAAGTCAAGAGTGCCAGAATCATCCAGATATCTCAAAACATCAACGTGTCTTAAAGGCAGTTCGGTTCGTTCCAATGCTGTTTTAAGATCCAGATTTTCGGCTCTTCCATCCGAGTGAATTAGTCGAACTGGTTGCTCACACACCTTATCCCATATATTGTCAGCAAGACTTACTCCTTCAGAGGTTAGAAAGTATGCTTTCCTTTTTCTCGACACTCCCGTTACATGAGCTTGTCGCTCAATTAGGTGTCCAGACTCTTTCATTCCAGAAATTGCACGGGGAACATTCGAACGAGCGATGGAAACAGCATTTGCAATACCCATCTGAGAAATTGCAAAGGGTACCTCGACCTTATCGGAGTAATCCACATAATCCCTTAAATGTAGTAAAATGCGTTCCTGAACGCCAGGACGTGTAGTAGCCATTGACGCCATAATGATGAGTGCGATTTCTATTACTCAAGAAATTAACCGTATGGTGGGCTTTATTGCTTCACTCACCAATATGGTCGGGATCTGGCACCCATTCTTCTTTTTCAGCGTCCCAAAGCCAACCAGGGTGGTCATCGCTTTTTACTAGATGTTCTGCCTTTTTATCGGCTCCTTCTGATTTATTGGATTCATCATCATCTTCCTCGAAGGTTACTACTCCAGTAAAGAAAAGTGTAGCTGCCAATAATGCGATAATAACTACAACAATAGCAATAATCATCACAGGGCTGATTCCTCCCTCACTAGATGGTGGGGAAATTTCTTGCCCCTGAATGGATTCTGAACCACTAATAGAAAATACAGGTATTACTGGCTTACTTAGCATGGCTCCCGGAATTCCAAGTTCCCATGTTGAATCATCAAGTACTACAGTAGAATTGACTTGAATACCACCCAATGTTACTCTAACGGTCTTTCCAGGCAATCCAGAACCACCGAAGATGATCAATTCTTCTTCGTTTGCAGTGTTTTGATTTGGCGGGCCAACATAGAATTCGATTGGAACTACATTGAAAGATACAGGTGTAGAAATCTCCTTTGAACCAAAGGGATCAGTGGCAACAAATATCACATTACTCAAAGACCATGTATCCATGTCCTCATTGTAGAAGCCCATCGCCTTAGGATCATAAAACGCGACTCCGTCAACACCTATGTTAATCACTAATCCAAACTCATCATCAGATGATTTTGCTGCATCATCGTACACAGATAGAATGAGAGAATTTACTCCATCTAAATCATCAAAGAACTCTAGTAAATCAATCTCCGCCTTTGTGCAAGGGTTTTGCGAAGTTGTATCGAATTCGCAGAAAAGAGTAATCTCCGTTTGCCAGTTAGTTGAGTCAAATGTGGGCCTATTATTATCTGCATCTGGCGGGTTATCTGCGACGACCTGAACTTCCATCCAATCGCTGTACTCATAGCCGTCATAGGACCTTACTTTGATTAGATATTGCATGTTGTGAGTTAATATTCTTGAATCCCATTCCATTTCCCAATAACCATTTGATTCAATTTCCGTGACAGCACCTGTGAAGACATTCAAAAATCCATTTGAGACGTCGAATACCTCCACATCAACACGAGTAATATCTCCATCATTATCTCTAGCAACTCCGCTGATAATTGATTTCTCATCAACAGCATATATCTGTGCGTTCTGAGGTGAGGTTAGACTTACAAATGGGCGAGAGTTTTGGTTATCAATTTGAAGATCTATAACCACGGGTTGACATTCATCAATGTCTCCCTTACAGAAATCAGTATCTGAGGCCCAAATAGTAAATGTGTATGTAGCTAATTCACGTGGAAGGCCACTAAAATCCCAAGTCCAAGACCACTCAATGCCGCCTTCTGTCGAAGTTATTACGTTGTAGTTCGGGCCTTCGATTTGGAAATATATCTGGTCAATATCTGTTCCACAATCAATAGGACATCCATACGGGTCATGAGCGGTTCCTTCGAATGTCACAGTACCATCTGAGTGAGTCGATTGAGTGCTCGGGGAAGTTACGGAGATAGTTGGAGCCTCTGTGTTGACCTTAATCGTCCGAGTTAAAATAGGAGAATACTCTAGACCATCAAATGCCCTAAATTCGAATGTATAGTCTCCTTCCTGTCTACCTGACATGTCATACTCATAGTACCAACTACTGAATGGATGATTATTTCTTGACACGTAACCTGGTTCCGCACCACTAGAGTCTGTAGCGTATCCAGCTGTAGCCCAGTCACTTGTAAATGGATCTTTGACTTCTACAGCATGAACAAAACCTTTCTGATCCCACTGGGCTAACTCGTCGGTTTCGTAAATTCCTGCCCATGTACCGTCATAGGCAGAACCTGTCAGATTGACTACTCTTCTGAAAGACTCTCCATCATTTTGAATCACAGAAACACTGGGCGGATCATTATGTAAAAACAGAGTATCTTGGTATGTGGTATCTGAAAGTGTAAACTCCCCACTATCTATACCATATCCAAATTTATACGCAGTGTATCTGTAGAGAGATAATTCTCTAGTTCCAGCAGAGTAATCGCAGTCAGGATCATCAGTATCAAGTAGTAAATCACCGTCATTATCCTCTCCATCTGAACAGGAATCTTCGAATTCATCGTCTGCAAAACCATCGGGGTTATCTCCTCCCGCTAAACCTCTGAAATCAAGGTGGAAATTAGAAGCAAGAGAGAACCATGGCGTATAGCCATCCGAGTCAGTTTCAAGACTGTAGAGGTCATTCCCAAGCGCGTCCTCAATCAATACGTTTGCATTTTCTACTCGTTGGCCGTTCACTAGAGTTTGGAGTCTTACCAGTTCAGCTCTTTGTACCTGAACTGCATATTTTGTCGGTTGTGTATCAATTTTAACCTTTGATAAATCCAAGTTTGAAAGGTTAGAGAAGGTGAACACTGTAGAATTATTATCCATATTTATCGCTAAAGGGAAATTGTAAGGGGTGAAATCGTCACAGGTATCACAAGCCCTAACTTCGTGTGGAATGACTCCGTTTTGCCAACCATTCTGTACCCAAGCTTCTTGATCTGCCCACCTAAGTAAAACAGGATGTTCATCTGGTGGAGGGCTTGGGATGTATTCTGATTGTACTGTAACCGAAGACTTAGAAACATTGTAGGTTACACTAACTCCATTCCATTCATTATTGCTAAAGAATGCCAGTGTCCCATATTGTTGGGAATCTGCAAAGCCACTATCATAATGCTGCAATATAGCACCGGTTCCTTGAACATTGAATACATTTCTTTGGACATCAAGTATGGCTCCTGTTGCCCTGATTCCATCAGCATTTCCACCGGCATTAATTTGATTGTCAACAATTGTAGCTCCTGATCTGTGCGCCATTATAGCTGGGCAAGTGAAAGAACCACCCCACCACCTTTGCGATGAGCATTCACCACTACCTTGAGTCGAGATTGAATTGTTAGCCAAGTAAAGTCTTGCAGGTGTAGGAGATGGTGCTTGAGTCCCATATTCTCCAGCAAGTATCGGTTCCTGTCCGGTTTCTGAAATTGAATTATTTTCAGCAATTACATCAAAACTTCCCAATAGCCATAGACCATTCCAACCACCAATAGGCCCAATGTCGTTATTGTGTATTTCAGCTTTCGATGAATATACTGCTATTCCAGAACCTTGTCCAGCTCCAGCTAGTTCGTTATTGTGAATTCGCACATCGGCTCCAGAATAGGCGGTAATGGGAGTACGTTGGGTAGTTGTGATTACATTATTTGCTATTTCAACATCATATTCGGTATTTCCAATTGCCTTTAGGCTATTCACATCAATACCATTGCAAGTGACAGAAATGGTAGAATTAGTCACCTTTCCAGCTGAATTCCGGATACTAATTCCAAAATCACCACCGGCAAAATCAGAGTTTTGGACTTGAATAAATGTCTGGGAGGCCCAAATAGCAGACCTTCCTCCATCTCTATTTCCACATCCCTTATTTGTTGATTGGAAAGTAGCATCCTGGAAAATCATCGGTGAGATTGGTGTACCTCCTCCATAAATTTGCACTGCCTGACCTGTGACTCCGCTCTCTTCATCATTGCCAGCAACATATTCGCCGCCGATGAAAGTTGGTTGAGCTAAATTCGCTGCAAGTACACTGGAAGTATTGATGTCTTCAAATCTCATATCTCGAAGAGTAGGGCTTGCTCCGTCAAGAACCAATACCCCATATCTGTATTCATATTCTAATTGAACATAGAATGGAACTCCCCATGCGCCTTCAAAATGCATACTCTTGAATCCTGATTGTGAAAGGTCCATGGTATCTCGAAGAATTACTCCTTCTCCACAGGAGGGGTCCTCAATCATTATTTGTGAATCCCCACTACCCAATCCGTAACATTCTCCCGTTGCATTCGGAACCGCAGGTTCTGCCCATGTGAGAGTGATTGGATTACCTGATGCTGCATTGCCATTGGAACCGCAGGATGCGACTCCTGCACATAGATTACCACGAACATCTAACATTGTACCGTTTGGAAATGAGATATCAGTGCCAGGGTCGATTATCAGTTTTGCACCAGCGGCGATTGTAACATCGCCTGTGAGTTGATGATTCCCACTCCATCTCTCAATTCCGGTAATCGTCCCACTAGTAGTTTCATTGTCTGCGGAGACTGGAAGTGCAGGGCCAACCATGGCCAACATTGTGCTTGTAAGCATTAGAAATACCAGGAACTCGCTTCTTGCTCGGGCACTCATCATGATATTGGGGAATCTCAAAGTGATTTAATCATAGGGTTTCATCGAGCCGTAGGCTCGGTTGGGGAAATATAGGAAAAAGGATAATTATACACTAAGATTAAACTCAATACTTATCTCTTCTAACCATGCCTCTGCATTCAATTCACCGTAGCCTGATTTGATTGAATGAATTGCACCCATATCTTGCGATTTTAAGGATGAGTTTGCAAGAGCACTCTTCACCAAATTCATTTCTTGTGAGTCGAATTGTCCATTTTCTCCTCGCATTTCGTTCCCTTGAATTTGAAGAATCAAAGCGAGAGCTCCAACAACAATAACAGTTGAGTCAGAGGTTCCAGTTGAATAGGCATAAGCCGGTGTGATTTCTGTTGATGCAGTAGAGAACAATCTGACTCCAGGTGCGGTAACTTCTGGCTTCTGATTAGGAAATTGCCTTTCCTCATTGAAATAAGGATCCATGTTGGAACCCATTGAACTATTTGACCAGATTCTACCATCTATATTTGAGGCGCCCACTGCAATAACTCCTGGGATATTTGCTGGAATTGATACATCTTTGATGTTAGCCTTTTGGCCATTATTGCCAGCCGCCGCTACAACAAAAATTCCAGCATCTAATGCCTCGTTTACCGCCTCGACAGTTTCAGATTGGAGATTGCTCATTCCGCCCCCTGGATCACCACCTAAACTCAGACTAATGATATCAACATCTTGAGAAATCCTACACCATCGAATCGCCAAAGAAACTCTATCCGACTGACCCGCTTCTCCTTCAGGTCCAAGAGCCAAAGCCACTGAGAGGGAAACGCTTGGCGCCGCTCCTACGTAAGTACCATTTGCAATTAATAATCCAGCCATCAACGTACCGTGATAATCATCTCCAATATCTCGGATATTACCGTCGTCTCCTGAGTAGAAATCTCGAAAACCGACCAAATTTGTATTTTTGAAATCGGGGTGAGCAATATCAATTCCAGTATCTACGATGCATACATGAACTCCGTCTCCATAGTAACCCTGATCTTGTAATTTCCTAATCCCTGAAGACTGATATGCCCACTCAGAGTCTGGTAGATAAGATACCAACAATGGTTGAATAGATGACCAAGTCATTACCAATAGAACTGCCCCTATTGCAAAGCTGGCAGCACCCCAAGGCCATAGAAACTCCTTCATCGGACCTAATGGCCAACGTAGCTCTCTCGCTTCTTGATCGGATAATCCATACTCAGAACCAGGATATCCCGGAGCCTGGGGGTCAACAGCAGTCAACAACCTACTATCTTCTGGTTCGGGCATTAACTCAAGATCTTCAAGAGTCATTGGCCAATCACTAACCTACTCTATTTGGTTTTCACCTATGAGGTCTTGTCTTGACCAAGGTTGCAAAGGGGACTTAGTTAGGTATCAGAATGGGGCACCGGGTCTTCTCGATCCAGATCTTGTGAAGTACCACAAAACAAACAGCAGGATTAATGCTAGAACTAAACCAATAACCGTGGTTGCTGTTGAATCATCCACTCCTGGAGCCTTAAGTGAGTATCTCTTGCTTACTGTTTCCGGTTCTTCGCCAAATTCTTGTCCTTCAGTTTCAATCTCAAAGTCAAACCATTCTTGGGATGGACCATCGAAATCTGTCAGGTTTATGTCTATGAGATATCTCACCGTATCTCCAGATAACACATCTTGTGTTACGCTAGAGCTTACATTCGTTCCACGAACTGTTCCAATCAACTTAACCTTCTCAGCATCCACCAATCCAGAATTTTCCACCTCTACTGTAAATGTATGGATCGTTCCGAATAATGGGTCGTTAACGGCATCAATTACGCTAATTTCAAGCACAGGGAGAGATGTCTTAAGTCTAATCACTATTGGAGGATAAGTTCCATTATTCTTGTCAGTAACGGAAATTGTAATAATGAAATCCTCATTTCCTGTTGCATTCTCAGGTGAAATTATCTTGATAGTATGAGTTGTGTCTGTAAAAGCTCCTATGGTATGTGATGTGGCACCTGTTCTTTGCCAATCTGGTGGAAGTTGAATGTCATCGAATTCAAATTCAAATCTCTCATCACCATTTCCACTATTTGTGAATAATAGAGGGATAGACAGCTCTTCACCTGGACGGATTCCGTAAATATCCAACACTGGCTCCCTTAATTCGAAATTATGGAATTGAGGAATCCTAACAATTACTTCCTGTTCAAATTGATAGCCATCAGTTGAAGTGAACTTGATATCTACGTTGTGACCATTGGTAAGTGACTGAGCAGTCGATTGATTGGCAGGAGTAATTCGAAGCAGTAGATTGTCATAGGTTGTGCTATTGTTACTATCTAAACCGAATTCAAAGGCGAAAGGCGTGGTCCAATTTTCAATAGACTCATCCCATACTTCAACGTTCCAATATTGACCATCGGTACCTACAACATTTCCTGACACGATGTAACTTGATAACGACTCATGTCCAAGATAGTCAAGAGACATTGTAAACTCTATTGAGCCGTATTGGCCATCATCTCCTAGTGTGGCTTTGACATCATTAAATTCCCCTTCTTGGGTCAATTCTCCACCAGTTACTGAGACTATTGTAGCGCTTATTGTGTGGTTACCGATTCGGCCGAACAATAAGTCCTGGGTAACCGAGGCGGTGATATCTGTTCCTGAACCTGGTACACTAATTGACTTGGTTGCAGTATATTCCATTACACGGTCCATTTGGTCAACAGAGAAGCCACCTTCGACCTCAATCATTCCACTTGGCATTAGAATTGAAATTTCACCGTTTTCAGTCAACAAAGCATCCCATCGGACTCCTGCTCCTGAGGACATTATGAATTCCACATCATCAACAATCTCTGCACCCTCTATCCCGGTTTCCGTTGCATGATGTTGAGTTCCATTAAAGTCTAGCCATTGAGTAGAAAGATGCAGCCACCCGCCATACACAAGATTGATGTCTACATTTCCACCATCACTAATGTCTGCATCGATGCTTGCCATTCCTACTAGATTAGACGCTTCCAGTGTTGCTCGAATAATCCAAAGACCAGGTTCAACTGAAGCAGTCCATTGACCGTTCCACACTCCATCTTCGAATACCTTATCAGGCACTATTCGGTCACGTACCATACCAGATGTGGGAATCAAAATTAATTCTACTTGCTCACCAATATTCGACAAATCTGAGTGCGTTACGTTTCCAAATATGTCCACATATCCAGCTGTAAGTTCAATTTCTACAGAGTTAGGAGCGTTCATCGCTATAGATTCAGTTTCTTGATCAAACCCTTCTCTGTATGTAGAGACTTGCCAAGTTGTACCTGCAGGAATATACACACTCCAATCACCGGCGGCATCGGTAATTTGAGTAATATTATCATGACCTTCGCTTGTCATCAGAATTTCAACATCTGATACACCCTCTCCAACGTCTGCATCATCGTCGTCATCATGGTCCCAGAATATCGTCCCAGACAACTGATAGTGTGTTGATGTAACGATATCGATTAATTCATTCTCACCAGCGACTAAACCACCATCCTGAAGTTCAAGCGACTCTACGACATAACGAGTCCTATCCACGGTCTGATTTAATTCAATATTCCATGAACCTGGAGATATGATTCCTGAGGTTTGTCCCGATTCATCAGTGTTGTCAAGATATACCGTTCCTAACCCATCATTGGAAATTAGTTGTAATTCCATATCTTGCAGATTACCTCCATCAGCATCAGAAATTCTAACAGTGAATGATGCAAGTTCGCTAGTTGATATCGTTTGAGAATCGTTAGCAGTTTGTTCTGATACGATAATCGTTGTTCGAACTCCTTCTGTAACCGCCGCATCTGTTTCCATAGAATCGATCACAAGAATCCATTCACCATCTGGAAGATGGTCAATTAGTGTGCCATTCATATCGGTCTTTCTAGTGATAATTTCTCCACTATTCTGCGGATCGATGAATCTAACTAATTGATCTACTAGTTGCCCACCGCTTTCATTCGTAAATGTCAAATCTACCTTCCATTCTGGATCAAAGCCAATACTTCTGCTAACTACTTCACCGTCGAGACCGACCTCAAAGTAGGCATCACCGGTCATAATTCGGGTTCCAAAAAGATCTCCTGCGCGAGCGCTAGAAATTTCTACATTTATTCGATATGAACCCGCTTCTAGAGGAACTCTTGCGAATCCATCTGAAATCCACTCTGAACCATCTTCTTCTACATCTATCGTTAATCCCGCTTCATTTTCAAGAGGTACAACTGAGAATTTGTACTCTACAGGAGTTCCATTAGCTACGTTATTGTCACCACTATTATCCAAGAAGAAATCTATCTCAAGGAATGAAGGTGCAGGGTAGAGATACATCTCTAATGTATCATTTTCACCATCAACCATGAGAGTTGCTTCACTTGCATTCAGCCAATCTAGATCTATTGTAAATGTCCAGTTACCTTCAGGTAAAATAGTGTCAAAAGTCCCAAACTGAGTGACTTCTATATGCCACACTGCATCGACATGCTCATTCGTTGCATATACAGTAACAGGCTCCCAACCGTCTAGATTTGATGTGTAGTAATTTCCTAATCGATTTAGATTTAGGCTACCGCTAACATCATGTCCGGGGCGTGCAACCATCGTGATATTGGCCATACCCTCTTCGACTGTAAATCGTGTACCATTGACTACATTCAGAACATTACCAAATACAGCGGCGTCAACAACTGAACCAATCGGCAAAACGACATTGAATACACCATTGGCATCTGTAGTTTCGCTTGTAGTGAAATTCTCCCAATGGAAAATTACCTGCGTATAATCAACAACCTCTGCTTGAATTGTGGAATTGGAGACTGCTGTATTAGTATCATAATACACAATTCCCACTACATTCATCGATTCTCTAAAGGCGTAGGAAGTAGAAATGTCTGATTGAAGGTCAATTTGTTCCCATAATTGCTCAGAATTACTCAAGTCATGGCTGAGAATCCACTGACCCTGTGATAGTTCAGCCAAGTATTCACCACTGATGTTATCGAATACGGCAACAACTGGTGCTGCTGAATTATCACTCTTGACCAAAGTCAAATTATCGAGATTCTCCACAGATGTTTGCATTCCATCAACAATTTGAGTTAACGAGAATCTCAAATCAAATACTGTAGGTATGGGAGTTGGGAAGTTAACTTGTGAGTCCATATCAGCATCGAATTCATGGGTCAATTCAACCTCATTGAATCCATCTTCATCCATATCCAACCCAAAGAGGTACTCCCCTGGAACGATTGGTCCAAACTCAAAGGTACCATTCTCATCTGCAGTTAATCGACATGGTGCGAACATGACTTCGCTACATTCCCCGATAGTGGTGTCATTTTCAGATTCGAGTTTGACCATTGTAACAGAACCCGACAAAGAATTTCCATTCTCATCAGTTAATGTACCGGAGATAACTCCGCCCGCTACATCGATTTGATTAAGAGATGGTACACCCTGATATGGAACGTTAAATCCATCAATAATTTCGATTCTAGTATCGTCATCGAATACTACTGCCACGTTGTAATTTCCAGGTATAGCATCGATTAAGTGGAATGTCCCAGCTTGTACCATAGGGCCGCTGAATTCACCCTTTCCACTGAAAGTTCCTGTACCATTTAGGGTCCCATAGGTGTCTAGTTCCTCATTACTAGCATCAATAGTAAATACACCTGAGCCAGTGAGAGATGAACCGTTGTGTTCTTGCGAGAATGAAGATGTTCCATTGGATGTAAATCGTCCAGTTGCGTTAATTGCGCCCTCAATCAAGAAGTCTCCATCAGGTAGACTACAAACTGAGTAGTTCTCTGGCATTGTTCCATTTTCGTTACAATTTCCGTCAACAATATCCACTCCGTCAATTACTCCGGAAAGCGTCCCTCGCCCGGTAAACTCTCCGGAGCCGGCTAGACTGTGTCCGTTCAGAATGGTCTGCCTGTGTGTACCTACGAAATCAGTGACTGTCATCAAACCATTACTGATGACTTCACCTTCACCGGTAAATGTCGCTTGGCCTATTCCTTGGAAAGCTAGGTCAGGTCCGTTTACACTTCCTGTAGAGGTCTCGAGCAAAATCGGTTGCATCTGAATTTGGTCCCATGCAGGAGATAACTCGACAACAGCATCGGTAATTGCTTCGCCATCAAAGGAGCCCTGCCCATTCCAAACTAATCGGCCTGTAGAGAATGAAGGTTCTACGGTGATATCAGCATTAATCAGAGCTTGGCCATTGGAATGACCCGCTTCCCCTGAGACGTTTATTATGGTCTCTGATAGCCATTGAGATCCAGAAACATTACCCAGTATTCCAGTGATTAAGTTGACATTTCTAACCCCAATTGTTGACTCTGTGGCTACGTCTTGCAACATACCACCAGAACCGCTTGTTAGTTCATCCCGAGCAGCCCTGATATCAGGTTCGCCAAAGAAGGCTGAAACTCTAATCTTGCCTGCTGGAACAGTGAATGAATAATCTCCGTTCTCATCTGCGTCTACAGTGCCAATAGGAACCCAATAGGTCCGAGAATCTTGGTCGGTCACAGTTCCATTCTCATCGGCGACTTCTTCACCACTGAAGGCATCTCTTTCAATCAATATTCTAGCATTCGGAACTGGACCAATTCCATCCAATTCAACTGTACCTTCTAGGTTAGCTCCACTGTAATATTTCACAACCTTAACATTGGAATTAGCTCTGCCGATTGCGGCATAGCCACCATCGAAAATATCCGGTACACTGTTATTGTCTTCATCAGGAGAATCTGAGCCGTCATCGTACCAATTGGCTATTACGAAATGATTCATCATAGCGCCTGGAAGAGGGAAGGCATTCTCTAGTGGAGAACCTGGTGTTCCGCTTATTGCCCAAGTTGGTCCAGGTTGAGATGGATCAACCGTTAATCCCAAACTTGAGGTCCCGTATCCAACATAGATTCTAGCAACCATTGTTTCAAAGAAAGATTCTGTTTGCTGATATTGTATATCAACAAGTTGAATCATATCTGTGGAATCTTCCATTGCTCCAGATTGTTGCTTGACAACATCAGACATATACTCCTGCTCATAGCGCTCAGCGCTCATGAAGACTGTCGGCCTATCACCGCGCTGGGTCTCGTAAATCGATTCAATGTAATGATTGGGATCAAGGCCCGATAAGGTGGTTGGAGCGTAGAAAATCCCTGTAGTTTGACCTCTATGGTAACTTTGGTCGGCATAATAAGCTCCACCGAGTGGGTACAATCTATCGTCTATTGCGAAGTAGCGAATCTCGTTATTTCGTTCGATAGTTTCTCCCAAACTACCTCCGTAATCCTGAACCTCATACACAACTTGGGTAGAGATGTCATGGTACATTTCTACTAATTCATCAAGAGTAAGGGCAGTAGTTAGGAAAGCCCTTGCTAGACCCAACTTAGCATTTGAACGATGTAAGTTTGTTGAAACGTCATCATAGCTCTCGATTAAGTCAGCTGTATATCTGTAGCCGCCAATATCGTAATGGGTTGTTTCCTCTTCATAGGGTTGGCTAGATCCGCGTGCTTCATTGAAAATCGACTTGGCCTCTGTTTCATTTGTCGTAGCATTACCTACTTGCTCACCATCTTTGAATACAAACCACATTGGTTCTGTTGGAAGTCCATTTTCATCAAGGACAGTACCATGCATCAAATCTGTGGTAATTTTGAGATTTCCAGCTGTAAAGGAAGAATCCTGTATCTCCTGAACGTTTTGATAGATTAGAACCAAAGAACGATCGATTACGGATTGCTTTTGTCCAGGGCCAAGCGATAGAATATCTTGGAACTCCTGAATTTGTTGTGCAGATAGGTGGTTCTGGATAACTTCAGTGAAATCGTCACCAAATTGTCCATCACCGGAATATTTCCTATCTCCCTGAGCGAGGGTTGTGATAAACATCGCTAGAGTGTCTTCCTGACCTGAAGATAGTAACATTCCTCCACTATGTGGGATTCCAGACTGGAAGTTGTCAGCAACGGTAGGATGTTCTCCGGAATCCAAAGCTTGGAATCCATAATCCCACCATGAGACGAATGCAGGTCTTTCACCAAATTTCTCATCTGAATCTTGTTCTGAAAGCCACTCATAGGCCATATTCCAACCCCCTCCGTTGAATCCAGGACCGAATGTTCCCATGTACCAGCAACCATTTCCACAGTTCGCAGTTGGGTTGTAGGAACTGCTATCCAGAAGCGATAGCCCTCCTACATCGAATCTCATTACATCAGGAGTAATATCGTAAATCACCTGATCGACATCCCCGGATGCAGTCTCACCCCTCGGAATACCCGAGTCTACACCATATGTTGCATGTTGAGTTGCAACTAGCATGAAAACGAGCACTAGGGCTGGAATCATCGGCTTCTTTACACTGGTAGTTCTAACCGAACGGAATCGGGCTCTTGGAGTTCCAATTCCTGCACGGCGCCATTCTTTGGTGAAGCCTGAGAAATCGGCCCTCTTCCAAAGTGCAGCTATACCTATTGCACCAACAACGGCCATTGCTGGAGTTGCATTGAGAATGAATCTTCCAGCGGTCCAAGCCATGTAGGAGGCGATTAGAACCCACAAACCAACAAGAGACAAGCCTTGCTTTTCTTCTCGAGCCCCACGCCATAGAAGGATGAACGCATAACCTAATGCAATCAATGTAACAATCGGGCCAAAGGAAGCGAATAGTACACCTCTACTCGGTGCCTGAGCTTCTCCGATTGTTCCGAAAATCTTGTTCTTTGAGAAATAAAATCCTCCTGTGAATAGAATATCCCAACCGTCGTAATATTCAGCGGTTTGTAGAATCCACAATGCCGATAGAATGCCGCCAAATAAGATGCCACCGCTACCCAACACCAACAGCCAAGGTTTGTCTCGGAAGCTAGATGCCACCCAACCTAAGGCAATTGTAAATCCAACAATGTAGAACATAGGTTGGAATCCGCTAGGTGCCCAAAGTAAGTTAAGACCAGGCCAAATGTAGAATGGGAGAGGAATTAGGAAGGTTGTAAACATCATCTGTAAAGCTGCCGAAGTAAGAGGTAGACTGTCACGTCGGCGGAACATATTGAGGATGATTTGGAAAGCAAAAGCAAGGAATAGAATTCCAGGTCCGTAAACGAATCCTTTCCAACCAAGCGCAACTGTAGAGAAACTGATACCCGCTAGTGTTGCATAGGACATCATTACTGGATTACGATTCCACATCTCTCTAATCCCTGCAACCAAGTACAATGGATTGGAACTTGGGTTACGGAATACTCTTTCACTACCAATTTCCCCTAATGTTCTAACCCAGAAGTAGAAGGCTAAGGTAAGGAAAAGTAGTGCAAACGAATCGTGGTCGGCTAGACCAAATGTTGAGTGACTAATGTGACCAGGCATTAGTGCCATAAGCCAAGCAGCAAATATCCCCGCTTGTGCACTGTGAAGACGGTTTGCAATACCTGCAACTGGTAGAACAATCAATGCTCCGAAGATTGCTGGCAGACCTGCAACTGACCACCAAACGACTTCGTCGGCGGTAATACCTGTTAACCACTCGAGTGCGAGGCCACCAAGTGCTAAACACCACGAAAATAGAGGTGGGCGAGGATTAATTCCACCACTCGGATACGCTCGATCTGCATCGAAAATGAAGTGGGCATGCTCTGCTACGATGTAGTCAACTACTCTCTTCATGTACCAAGGGTCAGAACCTCCAGTCATATCCCAAAGTCCGGTTATATTCGCATTCATTGCAGGAAGCACATTCCAACCAGTCCTGATTAAAAGGCCAACAATAACTGCGGAACCAACTAGAATTGAATAGGAATTATCACTCCACCACAAACGGAACTGGCTAGGTTCTCGGCGAGGAGCAATATCTCCAAACCTTCCACTAGAAGCAAGCATAATTCCTAGCACATTCAACCAGAATGTGATGAAGAACCAAGAGAATGCTCCACCGAAATCGTTCCCAGCAAGGAATTCCAATTGTTCTGGGAGACTGACACCTATCTCTACCAAGTGAGCTAAAGTGTAGATTAGCCAATTTACCGCAACTATCGATCCGAGAACATGCCATCTCTCAGCACGACAGAAGGCTACAAACATCACTACTATCGAAGTAACTAGAGCCCAAATACCGCCAAGATAGTGGTGCTCCTCAAAGGTACCAGCACTGGAAATACTTGCCAGTGAACAAAGTGGAATTAAGTTCACAATCAATAAGGTAACTGCAGTGATCAGTAAATCACGGTGTTCTGAAAAATCAATTTTTTGTGGTAGCCTTTCAAACAAAGACCCATTTCCTCCATCATACAGGTATCCTCTGAAAGAAATAGCGAAAATGGTACCGAGCGTCAAAGATGCAGCGTAAAAGGAAAAGAAATTAGCCGCTATACCGGCCCTTTGGACGTCGATAAGCAGATTCTGTAGGTTATCTCCCTCTGAAAGTGTCAATTCCGGCATAGACGCAGCGTAGGCTACAGAAACATGGAATCCTGCGACCATAGTGAATAGAATGGTCGCTTCCTCATTTCTATTTGATTTGACAAGAATTAATGTTGAAATCGCCATGAATGCAAAAGTGGTTGCGAGTATGGCGTCAATGAATCCTAGGAATTCCAATGCTATCGGAACGATTGCAAACAACATTACGAAAACCGAGTTTCGATTTATCGGAGAATCTTCAGGAAGGGCAGATACCCAAAACCTTCCCATAACAGCCGCTAATGCAGCTGCGACGGGAAGGATAACCAACTTTCCTGTGTCAATCATCACATCATCAGCGAGGGATGTAGCAGCGAAAAATAAGATTAGTATTCCTGCTAACACCGCTGGCGTCGAAACCAGTCCATTGTACTGACCGACGTCCCCCGTTTTCCCGTTTTCATAAGACATTATTTCATCACCGTCTATTTGCAGCCTGAAGGCTCAGCGTCGCGGCGACCAAAACTTCTGTTATAACCATTCGCGGTGTTTCCGCTACGTAGTAGCGTGGCTAGTTTTCAATAAAAACTACTCAAAGGGCACGATAGGCGATATCTCTCCGATAATGTGAGCCATCTAGAGTGATTTCATGAATAATGGCATAAGCGGCGCCGACAGCACTAGGGAGATCAGGTGCTAAGGCTGTTGCAGAGAGAACCCTCCCCCCACTTGAGAGAAGTTTTCCCTCCTCATCCCGATGTGTGCCTGCTTGATGTACAAAAGCGGAAATTTCTCCTTCTTCGATTCTAGTATTTTCACCAGTAATTTCCCTACCGGTTTTTGACGGTCCAGGATATCCTTCCGAAGCCAAAACAACTGTAACTGCGGACTTATCTGAAAAGATTGGCTGATAACTTTCAATCCTACCTTCAGCAGCTGCTAGAAGCATTTCTCCAAGGTCACTTTCTATCAGTGGAATTGTTACTTGTGTTTCAGGATCTCCAAATCTAACATTGTATTCAACTACGCTAGGTGCACCTTCATCGTCAATCATCAGCCCGACGTAAAGAACACCACGATATGGAATCGCTTGATTACGCAAATGGTGATGCATTGGATTAACAATTTCCTTTATGGCCCTTTGCCTTACTGATTCAGTTATTACCGGAGCAGGGGCATAAGCTCCCATACCACCAGTATTAGGTCCAGTATCTCCCTCTCCAACTCTCTTATGATCTTGGCTTGGTGGTAGACAAATAAAGCCAGATTCATCCATAATTACCAGCATAGATGCTTCCTCCCCTGAGAGAAATTCTTCCAATAGAACAAAACCATCCGTGGAGATTGAATCTTGAATGAAACTACTAGCCTCATCTACATCCTCAGTTACAACTACACCCTTTCCAGCAGCCAGTACATCTCGCTTGATTACCCAGGGTGATGAATAGCGAGATAGGGCAGCATCGATGTCGGAATCAGACTTCAAAATCTGGACACCTCCAGTTGGTATCCCTAATTCTTCCATCACCTGCTTAGCGTGTAGTTTCGAACCTTCTAGTTCGGCACCCTCTGAATGCGGGCCGAAACTAGGTATTCCCCTGTCTCTCAAGGAATCCGAAAGTCCCGAAACCAAGGGGGCTTCGGGGCCAACTACAACAAGGTCAACTGATAATTTAGTTGCAAGTTTAACAATCGCATCAACATCTGTAGCAGAAACGTTGTGATTAATGCCTAACATCGAGGTTCCTGCGTTGCCCGGGCATGTGTGAATAGATTCAACCGAAGGGCTTTCTGAGAGTCCGATTGCAAGGGCGTGTTCTCTTCCCCCAGCTCCTACAATAAGGACCTTCATTCCAGCCATGTTTGTATTCGCAATCGATTAGCAACATAATGCATTCCAATGGTTAATCTCTTGGAACTGAAAGAAATACTGAAATCTCATCAGTACGGTACAGACTTTAATCCAAGTCTATACCCTAAGATATTGAAAGAACGATGAATTATTGGAGTCAGGACAATGATTGCAATAATTGGCGATCTCAGATCGGAATGCATCATTACTTGGTCGTTGAAAAATATAGCCGCTGCTAAGAAGATGAAAATTGCAAACGGAAGAGTGTCTAAAATCGGTGCTTTGGAGCTAACTTCCCCTTCTCTCTTCAGGCCCTGTCTGCGTTTTACATAAGACCCAGTCATATCACCTAACATACAAGAGAAACCTAGGGTGAATCCAAGTACAAATGCTGCAACCCATTCGTTGCCAACCCAAAACCAATCAGATGAATCTGAGATTAACAATGGGTCGATGAATGGGCGATCAGAAGGAGGGGTGTTTTCATTCCATATGTAGTGTGCAATCATTACTAAAATTCCAGAAAATACACCTCCCCCAAAAAGTCCCTCCCAAGACTTACCGTCGCCTAGAAGCCTATTACCATCAGAATGAATCCTGCCTCCATCGATTTTATGGTTATCAAATCCGATTTTATCAGGAATCCATTTTCCAAAAAGCATTGCTCCAGTATTTGCTAAATATGCAGGCCCGTAGAGAATCAGAACAGTTAGTACGTTAACCGCAAAATCTCCGACTGTAGCGTCTGGAAAAGCAAGGGCCCCCATACTAGACATTAGTTCGGCCATACACTCATGCGAGAAGAACTCTCGGTTTCTTACACATGCCGCCGATTCCTTCATTGATTACTTATGGTACGCCAAGGCGATGAGGAAATCGAAGACTATGCTATTGGCAATATTTCTGCTAACTGCTTTAGCCACAACAACCTCACTTAATGCAGTGGCACAACCATCCGAAATTGTCATTGATTCACAGGTAGAATGGATTGAAGATCGTTCATTGGAGGCAGATTTAAGAATTGTCTCCGGGGGTGATTTGACGCTTAGTGAACTTACTCTAAGTATACATGAAGAAGTAAATATTTACGTGGAATCTGGCGGTACATTAAACGTCCATAACTCAGAAATTATAGACTTAAATCCGCCAACTGGATTGGCGGGTTACGGATACTGGGATGAGCTAAATCGCTCAGCTGTTTTGATACCTGGTTCTGATTATGATGGAAGCTTTGAGGCTACGTTTTATTCAGGTGAAACTAGTACATTTTACGGAGGTCAAGCGATAATTGAGGGTCAAGATCCCATTGACTTGAACGGTAGCGAATTTATCCTCTCTTTCGATGCAAATACGGACGATATTTGGGTTGGTTTAGTAGGATATGGTCACCAATCAGTTCATTTAGCTACAGTTACCATGACTCCTGAAGTTGGATCCTCCATTACCTACGACGCTATTGAATTAGAACATCGAAACATGATGGCATTAGATCAGGATAGTGAAACCTGCACCCTAAATGTTGCTGGGACTGCTGATTTTGATGAGGCTTCAATTCTAGGATGTATGGTGGTTGTTGACGGTATGGTGACGTTACATTCGACGGCAATAGACAGAACTGGACCAATCATTTCTAACACCGATGCAGATTTAATTATCAGTGGTGAAACAACATTCTCCATGAGTAAAGATGACCATGATGTACGCGCACATGCCAACTCTAGGTTGCATTGGGGCGAAAACGTGATCGGAAGTGGCGGACATACAGATCGCTGGGAGAAAATCATGGATTCACAAGAAGTTCATTTTGATGCTGCTGAAGTTTTGTTTAGAGTACTGAACTTTGGCCAATACGAAATAACTTCATCAACATATTTCAGTGATGAAAACGGAGTGGGCCTTATTGACTCAGGTGATTCTCGAACTGTAGAGATAGGTTGGGCTGATGGAAGTGTTTGGACTGAATCTGCGAGTATAGAAATCATAGAATATCGGACCGGCTGGAATATGGACGAATCACTGGATGATTATGGAGGTGGAATTATCCCATTGACCTGGGATGAAGTAATTGTTATTGACGGAAATACACCACAAATTGAATTTGTTTCGGTCGATTATCAAGAACCAACTGAGAGCGTTTCAAGAGGAACTAGTGGCGTTGGTATGATGGCTACAATCGCAAATCGTGGGACTGCTCCTGCCATTGTATATTTCACATGTGACGTAACCGAAACTGGAATAGCGGCACAAATGACAAGTTTCCCGGGTGGTTTAGTGGTAGCAGGGGAGGAAGTGACAATTCAATTCTCTTGGATGAATAGTGATGTGGATAATGCAGGCTTGACCTGCGAGATACTTACGCCGACTCAATTGGTAGATGAGTATGCATTTGGCGGTGGTACCGCTTCAAGCGAGCAAATTACTTGGATTGACGCAGAAGACGATGAAGATGGTTCAATTCTCCCTGTTGTGGTTGCTTTTGTAATCGCAGTTGTAGCAATGGCCGCATTCTTCTTCAAGATGACAAAATCATCTGAAGAGGATGAAGAAGAACTATACTAGCAGCTCGAGACTTGAGTCCAAGACTCATCTGTTTGAGGTCCATTTTCGTCTTCTCCACCAAATTCTGCAAGTTCGTAAAATGTCGTAGAAACATGGGCTGTGCGATCACCCCACGGCGGCCCTTGAGTTGCAGATACCGTAAACTCATAGCAGCCAAAATCAGACTCTTGCCAATCATCTCTAGGTATGAATTGCATGTTAATTGCAATATCTTCTACGGAACCATCGAGAATTATCTCTGAACCAAAATCCCCTACAACTGACGAACCTGACCCATATTCACCGCTCATAGAATCCCAAGTTGCTTCGCCATTAATTACTGTGACAGTTGGGTAGGAAATAGCAGTTACACCATCCTTTGTCAGGGTCGCTGTAAGTTCAAAGTTAGCATGAGGTAAAGGTGCGGGAGGGTTTCCTACGTTGGTTTGTAATCCAACCCAAGCTTTCAGCCCTACTCCAATAACACAACTGTCCTTATTTCCGGAGCAGTCATTTCCTTGGCCCATGGCGCCAACCGCGAGATTTTGTGTTGTGTCAACAGTTCTTTCCAAGTGACCCGGATTCAATATGAAAGAGTCTGAGGAACTACCTGAATCAACAGTTACTAAGTAACGAGAATCATCAGCCGCGTTACCAGAATAGAATTCATCTATTGGAAGAACCAATCTGCCATATTTTCCGATACCATCATTGAAGTTTATTGACAAAGGCATAACTGATTCCCATACTTTTTCTCCTCCGTAGGTTATCGACACATCAGCATCGCCAGTAGAACCGCCGAATAATCCACCCGATTCTCTGATTGTGAGAGTTATTGTTTCAGCGTCTGGAGATAAATCGCTATCCGTTATCGTAATTGAGCTAGAAAAGAAACTACTGGATATGAATGGTGATGCAAGGAGAAGCAAGATGGTTACAGAAATAACTCCTGTGTATTTCCGATTTGCCCCATCCCAGATAAAGAACCATCCTGCTCCAGCTAATAGAATTGGAACTATGATTGCAAAAGCATAATCACTCTGTATTGAGGGTAGTGAGTATAGCCACATCGAGACGATTGACACAACTGCCAAACCAATTCCGATAAAGAGAGAATTAGGGATTAAGGTCTTTTTTTCCACTTCTGGAGCCGCTACAGCGACTATCTCATCTGCCGGTTGTTGTACGTCCATAGCCTTCTGAAGCAATCCGCCATCACTCATACCAGTAACCTCTCAATTGGCCAAGGCGTCATCAGCGTTGGTTATCAACCCAATGCCACCATAGGTGGCAGAAGATATACTATCGTTGGTTAGAACAAACGAGCATCCAGAGGTTCTAACTCGTCTGATTCCTCTTCATTGGTTAGTCTTGTAGATCGGCCTGCAAATGCAGCTGCTGCTAATGCAGTAATCATCATTGTACCAATCAATTCGAAGCCTGGAAGATAAACACCTCTAATGTAAACAGTCATTGTTTGGATTTGGTAATTAGGTATACCTTCTGTTCTGACCGAATATTCTGACGTTGCTTTGAATTGTAAAGAGAAATACGTATCCGTCCAACCTTGATTCTTTGGAGTTCTCATCTGTACTCTAATCTTCTCCGGAGGCGCCATAGATTCGATTTCAACGCTAACAAGTGGAATACTTAGTTGGAATCCGTCATCATTTAGTTGATCGTAGTTTTCGATTTGGATATTAAATCGATCTAACGCATTTCCATCGTTGTAGACGTCGAATACTAGGTTGTAATCTACCTTAGGTCGTAATTGTAAGAAAGCGACTTCAGACGCTACTCGAAGACGGCTAAACTGACGAATAATCGCCATGACGTTAGCGGCTGACGGTTCACTGGTAACCGGAACTCCATTCGCCATTGTCACTTCGGCACTGACAGTTACTTGGTGTTGACCTTCTGGAGCTCGGAGTTCGGCCCTGACTAGAACTTGGAAGGACACCTCAGAGCCTCCTCCAATTGACATTGTAGCCGGACCAGAGAAGGCTAGTACACCCGCTTGAATTTGGATTCTTACCTTTTCCTGGTGAACGGTTGGGTTCTCAATTCGGCAGTTGATTATGCTTGATCTTGTAGCTCCTGGATAGACGTCGATTGGTTGAGGTTGGTCGCATGTCAAGGTGATGTCTGGAACTGCTCCTTGAGCTTGTACAGGTGCAGCGGCAGCCCATGTGCTGAGAAAGTACACTAGCAATATCATTAGGGCACGACGAACCTTACTTCCAGTGCTCATCATCCAATGGCCGACTTAGGCCGTATTTATGGGTTAGCACCGTCGGCTTCGCTGTAATGCAATTTCTAACCCCTTTTTCTAATTTGAATCAATAATGATTTTGTGGTATTTTTGCTCGGAATAGCTGATTTTAACTAGGAGATTTTGGTGGACCCGACCGGATTTGAACCGATGGCCACTCGGTTATGAGCCGAGCGCTCTAACCAACTGAGCTACGGGTCCTACTAATCACTCGACAACAACTGCGAGATGAACCTTATTCTCTTGATACAAGAGAAATACGGCGCTAAAAGGCACCTCAAGAAGTTGAATTTAGCTTGAATATCTCTGCTTACCTTCAGTGAATATTCAAGCATTAGAAACCCATCCGAGACTCATGGCCAAGCTTTGGGTGATGTTCTTCACGTCTCTTTTGCTAGTATCAACAATGAATTTCTACGCGGTTATCCGTGAGCCGGATTTGATTGACATAGACGAAATTCACGAATACCCAAGAGAGACTGTCAAGGTCAAAGGAGTACTGACCAGTTTTGTCGTAGACCCTTACGGTGAACAGGCGGACAGGATAGATCTGCAAGTTCGAGAAGTTGATGGTCACTCAGTAGTCGAAGTTCGATGGTTTGTAGATAGAGATAACGATATCCCTCCAATTGGAACAATAATAACAGTGGAAGGAGAAGTGACTGAATGGAACGGAAGAATTTGGTTGTCATCTAATGGATATGGTGCCATAGAATGTGCTGATTCGGATTGTTACTCCATAGAATATACTGCTATGCAATTAGTCGAGGTTGCAATGAATCCCCAAGAATTTGCCAACTTGTCTGTAAAAGTAGATGGCTATTTGTCTGAACCTCTTGAGCCTGATGTGACATATCATTCATTGAGCCTTATGGATAACCCCTCCTATGGTAATGCAGACCATCTATTGTATATGCAAGTCGAGGGGAGAGTAATCGATTGGATTGAAGCTGGAAGTCATGTAGAAATATCTGGTTGGTTACAATATGACCAACGTTCTCTACGTTGGAGATTACTTGTCCAAGCAACCGCCATAGAAGTTCTTAACCAAGGAGCGGTTGTTGATTTGTCTTGGGAATTAGAACCCTACACGTTGACCTATGAAGTTGGAAAGAATGTGTCAATAGATGGAACCGCAACTCAATCATCGGGTAGTTGGTGGTTAATTGGCGAATCACCTACAGACCGGCTTTGTTTATTACCTTCAGAGGATGTTCTAGATGAGGGATTAGAGGGTGTTGAACAAAAATGGTTTGGACGATTAATTTGGTCAACAGATGAAGCAACCATCTGTCTACGGCTTGATGGATACTCAGCCGAAAATACCGCTGGCAACTTTGGAGATGATGTGACTCCACTACTCGATGTTGCCGAGAATCCATTTGATTATCTAAATCAGAATCATACATTTGAAGGATGGATTACGGACCCTATATCTCCGGATTATGACAAAGGATATGTTGGAGATGGCTCGGATTACTTCTCTAGGCAGACCAAACTCAGAATACATCTAATCGGTGAGCACGCAGAATATATCGAAGGGGGTCAATCAATACGCTTCAATGCTACAATAATTTGGTCAGAAAGCGAGGGTCGAGTGATTCTTGAAGCTCGTTCTTGGTCTCTCGGTCAAGCACCAGCACCAATCACTCTAAACTGGGGAGATGGTTACAACTCATGGAAATGGGATATTGGAAAACTTGTCGTGATTAACGGAGAGGCCGTTATGGACGAGGAAGGTAACCAATGGATTCAGAGATCCGGTTCAGACGAAAGTATCTGTTTACTAGGAGATGGTACTGAGTCTAGCCAAACTGAGGGGCAAGGTCCTCTTGATTGGACAGGCAGATTATCTACCACAGAAGATTCTGTGGATAATACAATGCAATTCTGTATAGATATTCGGTGAGGTGTTTGGATGGACCCATGGTTAATCGATTTTGGTTGGTTAATTGGGTCATTTATATTCGGAATATTCCTTGGGTGTTTAACGGGTTTAATTCCCGGATTTCACGTAAATAATGTTGCTTTGATTGCATTGTCACTCTCTCCTGTTGCGGTGGGGATAGGAATCCCTCTAGACGCGGTTGCAGGAATTATCGTTGCCTGTGGAACTGTGCACACATTCCTAAATTACATTCCAAGCGCCTTAGTAGGGGCGCCTGATGACAACATGGCGCTTGCTTTGCTTCCAGGTCACAGGATGTTGATTTCGGGACAAGCTGCTCAAGGTGTTGCATATTCGGCTCGTGGCTCGCAGATGGGTATGCTGATGTCCATCCCTCTACTGATTATCGCGCGCTTACTTTTCGGAGAAAATCCCGGATTAGGTTTGTATGAAGCCAGCCGGGAACAATTACCATGGATTCTATTATTCATTTCTATATTTTTGATTTTGACAGAGACTACTCGATTACCATGGCCAGTATGGTCACAAAAAATTACACAGAAACTGAAATGGCCATTGAAGAAACCATTAGAATTTACAATACCGATGGGACGACTCAGTATTCGAAGACGATATGATGCAATCGACTTCCGACTTGGAGGAAGTTCGAGAGTTGCTGGAATATTAGTAGCCTCAGCCTATTTCTTACTAACTGGATTTTATGGATGGGCTGTATTCGAATTACCTGCCCGATCACCCGTTGGAATTCCATCCGCCTCACTATTATTCCCGAGCTTGGCGGGATTATTCGGAATTGCAAACCTAATCGATATCTATGTAACAACAAGTGAGATTCCTCCACAAGAACAAAATTGGGAATTACCAGATCCTAAACCTCTAGCAATTCCAACATTCCTTTCAGCAGTGGTATCCTCAGTAATGGCAATACTCCCTGGAATGACAGCTGCACAGGCAACTGTCGTAGTTATGAGTGCACGAAACTTTTGGGGTAAATTGACTGACCCGAATTACATACCAGCAGACTTTGAGCATGGAACCCAGCCTGGATTTGAACAGATGCCCCAAATGATGGCTTTTGAGGGCATGGAAGAACTAGCAGAAGATGATCGTTTATTATTCCAAGAGGCTCTTTCCGAAGCGGGCGCAGCACCCGACTTAGATTTAGTAAATAATAATCAACAACGAGACATGGAAATTATTGCAATTCTGTCCTCAGTCAACACCGCTGTTACAGTGATGGTTCTAGGCTTCCTTTACATGGTAGGAAGGCCTCGCTCAGGAGCAGCCTTAGCACTCAATATGATGTATCCAATTGACATGTGGAATGCTGTAGAGCCGCCTGCTGATTTCGTCAGACTTCTGGCTATTACAGTAGCCGCGGGACTATTTGCTGTTCCGGTAATGATCGAGGTTGGAAAGGGTATGTTGAAAATGCATGAATTGGTACCTCTCAGAAACCTAGTTATTTCCGTCAGTGCCTTCATTACAATTTTAGTTTGGATTTCTACAGATTGGATTGGCGTCGGGACATTAGTCATTGGAACAATGATCGGACTTATGGCGCCAAGAATTGGGATACGAAGGTCACATGGAATGGGGGTTATTTTAGTGCCTATCATGATGTACACCTTCGCTAGAGAGTTAGATGCATTTGGCTTTGCTTGAATTAAAGATTTCAGGGGAATCTACAAGGTGTGCTCTGTAACACTAGGTAACATCGGAATAGAATCGCTTATTTCCTCAATGCATACGTGAGCTGATAGAGTGATACCATGGACAAGCAACAGAAGGCAAGCGTAGTAGCTGTAACTGGACTAATATTAATCGGACTAAACTTCATGGCTTTAGCCCCCTTTGTGGCCGGGCAGGTTGAGGCTGGAGTTGCTGACGTAGTAAGAGAGGGATACGACGGACTGGATGAAGATGGAAATCAAGACTATACTGCTGATTATGATGACGAATGGCTGGTTTCGTACTCGGAGAAGGTGTATTTTGCATATTCTCTCGATAACCCTGTAGAAGTAGGAGCGGGGGAACCTCACCAATTTACCAAAATGGGGCCTTTCATTTACAACGTTACTACCACTAATGAAATTCTCGACTTTGATTACGAAGCGGGCGAAATAACATATTCCTCATTTGATTCTTTTGAATGGTGTGAGGATTGTACTTGGACCGATGATGATGGAGTCGAGCATGAATCGGTTCCCGGGACAACCGAAGTGACACAAGTCAACATATTATGGAATACCCAAAGGATTGCGGGACTTTCGACTGGAATCACCTTTGGTGAAATTTTTGCCAAGGCGGGATTCGCTAACAACATGATCACTAATGATTTGCAGAATCGAGCGCCTTCAATATGGGCGGCGGAATCGATTGAGGGAATGGTCTCAGGATTTGAAGCACAACTGCAACAAGCTGGTTACAATCAGTCTACCGCTGCTGCAATTGCACCTCCTGCTATTCTAGACGTAGCATACGATAGTTGGAACTCATCTTCTGGAATGGGTGTATTGAATCCCGACTTTTCACTTTCTGCAAATTCAATACTAAACACAGCGGTTGACCCATCTACCGGAACTTGTATTGCATTAACTTGTGACATCGGACCAATGCTGATTACAGGTATGGGAGAACCAAGCGAAACGGTTACTCCAATGCGTGCAGCCCTTCTTGGCTACGATTCAACAGATCCTGTTGAACTAACTCATATGGATTGGGCCGTGTATGCTCTTGCCGGCCAGGAGTTCTTATCCGCCGGAGGTATGGCTGATTTAACTCAAGTCGATGACCTGCGTGAAAGGTTAGATGAAGTCAGTGGAGTTGACATTACCAACCCAGATGTTTTGAATGGCGTAATATTTGGAACACCCGACGCTGAAATTCCAAACGGACTTCTTTCGGTTTCGGACTACAGCGGTATCCCACTAAACGGAATTGCATTATTTTTGTTAGGCGCTCAGGGGGATTTGTTCGGTACTATGACTGAATATGGAATTGGATTAACCCAATTGTTGGGACTATCAGATTATGGTGGAGAATGGATTGGCATGGTGGGAACACCGACCGAATTCGAAATGATTCTTGCTGGGGGACAAGGCACCATAAACGCAGATGATTGGTGGCAATTATCATTTGGAGCTGAAGAGCCAGTGGCAGGCGGATACATCCCTATTGGATTAAACCGTGCTGAGTATGAGGGGACTGTGGATTTAAGTATTGAAAAGGTACAGGAAATACTCTATGACTCTCCTTATGCCCTAACTACCAGTTATTCCAGCGTTTTCATGTACGGAGAATTGTCCGGAATGGCTCTGCCTCAAACCGGAGATACTCCTTTAGAAACTGGAGAAGGGGGTTCCCAATCAACTTGGGATGATGCCTACGTGGCTGAGTTGTATGATATTTCGGAGAACGAAGCAGCTGCTCTGAGAAGTTGGGTTGCTGACTTCATGTTTAATTCGGTGATTGGTGCTTTGCTCGGATTCCAATACGGAGGGTCTGCATACCTCACACAACCAGTTAATAATTGGCTGTATGGATGGAGAGACCCAATAGTAGCAGACGTAGTTTTCGATGACATCAACAATATGGATGTTGGATGGTCTACACTTGAGACAAATGCTACCTATTATGGATCAAATAATGTATCTACCGGTGATTATGACGTTTATGTTGTAAGCACAGGAACAGGGTCCCACTCTAATGATGGTACGATGGGTCAAAGGCTTCTACAGGGATACATCAATTCTGATGGCGATGGATATTGTGACATCAAACTGAATACTGACGGAAGTTTAGCAGAACCTGATTCCGCTGGAAACTATCCTTGTGAGGATGGCGAAATCTACGGATTAACTGAAGATCTACCCTGGAGAGCTGACAACAGAGAGACTTCATCATTAGGATTACTTACAGATCATGTTGGAAATTCAGATACCGTTGTCGCTGGAGCCATAGGCGGATTAGCGGACTTCGACAATTCGTTCAAAGCAAACATTGGAGGGTACGCGATTGGAACCTCTGTACCCGGCGAAACAGAGACTTACAAGGGAATAGAAATGAAGTCTCACAGCATAACTATTGATCCCGCTGTAACCCAAATCCAAGCTAAATTAATTGGCTCGGCTTCCTATGTAGATATTCTACCAGGCGCACTACCAGTTTACTTCGGATCGTCCGTTGAAATCAAGGTTGAACCCATTACTCAAGCAGCTATGTATGGAAAATCAGTGTCTGTGTTTAATTTGGATTTAAGAGGTCCAGGACACATGAATCCTACCATTGATGTTGATACACATCCTGTCTTTGAAATACATACCTTTTCCGAAATTTCAGATGAAGACGCTGAAACTTTTGAATGTAGAGTTCTGGACAATATGGAACCGATGTATTGGACCGATTTTGGAGGTAGTGGAGATTGTGAACTTGAAGGAACTGCAACAATTGATGCAGTTACCGCAGTCGTTTACCTTGCTGGTTTAGCGATGATTCTAATCGGTGGTCTAGGATTCAGCGGTGTAGGACCTATGGCAGTATCAAAAGACGAAGATTGAGGCCAGCCTATACTACGGCTGGCAAAGCCAGCCGCGGGCGCACTTGCGCGAAGGGTTCAACCGCTGAACACTGGACGTAAGTCTAATGGAAAGGGGGCCAGGAAGGCTAGCAGTAGTCATCATTGCAGTATTGACACTGAGTCTACTAGGTCCCTCTCAAATTCTACAAGTCGATGATTCTAAAGAAAATCGAGAGGCGATAAAAAATTCCTCATGCGTAGTTTGTATTAACGAACTAATGCCGAATGCAGATGGATCTGATCAAGGAATCTTTCCTCAAGGTGAATGGGTTGAACTTCTCAATACCGGCTCTAGTTCTGTAAATCTAGAGGGATGGACAATTGTCGATATTGGCGGATGGACACATCCAATCAATGAAACTAGTTGGGTAGGATTTAGTGATTTAAATACGCCTTATCACATCGAAGCAGGAGCATACGCAGTTATTGCTGAAAATGAAATTGGAACTCTAAGAATAAACAACGCTGGAGAGACTATTTTCCTGGCAGATGAACAAGGTGGTGTAGTTGATGAAGTAACCACAGGGCAGGCGTCAAATGGAATTTCCAAAATACCATCTAACGGAAGCGCGGAGTGGATTGACTCAGAACAATCAACCCCAGGAAACCAAAATATCGGAGGTTCGGATGACGAAAATAATCCAGAAACGCCTACTGATTTACAACCTTCAGAATGGAATGGAAAATATGATGTCAAGTTCACTCGTCTTATGCCGGGTGAAGTGCCTAACAGGGATAACGATTGGTTTGAATTGAGTAATTTGGGTAATGAGGTTGCAAATTTAACTGGCTGGACCATAGAACGCATCAGGTCCACAACACCCTGGATATCAACATTCAACGAACTAGTGATACCTGCAGGAGGGTCGATTGTTCTAACCGAAAATCCAGACAACCTATTTTTAGATGGAGGCATTTCTGCCATTGATGGGAATGTTGTGATGAACAATATGCCTTGGCTTGTCGATTCAGGAAGCGCTCTCCAACTAAAATCTCCAAATGGAACTGTGGTTGATGCGGTTGTATATGGAGGCGGTGATGCTGAAATCGAGGGTTGGAATGGCGGCGCTATTTCAGTACCAGGGGATGGGACCCCGGGGTTGATTTTGATGCGTGGATCTGGGTGTGGAGATAATCCAGACACAAACACAGGGGAAGATTGGGAATATAGATGGATTAGAATCGGAGCTTCTACATTCTGTGATGGAGGAAAAATCACCTTAGAAGAATCCTCCACTGTATCAGCTTCAATCGGCCCAGATACTTCGTTCAATGACTTGATGCATTGGATTGGGGGGGCAGAAACATCGATTCATCTACATGTCTACCAGTTTATGAGTCCAGACCTGACGACCGCATTAATAGAATCAATTGACCGAGGTGTTTCTGTAACAATTCTTCTAGAAGAAGGTATACTGGGTGGAAGTAGCACCAAAAATAAACAAAAAGGACACGCCCAAACTCTCCATGATGCAGGAGCAACCGTTCTCTGGATGGAAGACCCGAGTTTGATTAGTTCTCCATATTCTTACATCCACAGCAAAGTTGCTGTGAGGGATACGGAAAGTGTATGGATTTCTTCAGGAAATTGGAAGGATACAAGCCTACCTTTAGATGGGGTTGGTAATCGAGAGTGGTCAGTAATTGTCAATTCAAATTCATTTGCTGAGTTGGTTCTATCTCGTCTATCATGGGACGAAAATGAAAATCACCTGCACATATCACCACACTCAGCCAATCATGCACCAACTTTCGATTGGGAAATGGAAGACCCCACTGGTGACTCATTTCAAGAACCTATTACTCAGTCATATTCTGGACCTTTCGAAATGCAATTGATGACATGTCCAGACGATTGTGTAGATGGAATAATCGAAATGATTGAATCGGCGGATTCGGCCATTGAACTTTCATTGCAATATTTAGACTTAGATTGGTATTGGGGATTCGGTGATAATCCAATTATCGAAGCAATCTACGAAGCAGCTCAGAGGGGAGTTCAAGTCCGCTTACTATTGAATGGCTTTTATGCCGATAGCGATGATGAAATTAGGGATGCAGTGAACCTATTCAATACAAATTGGAATGCAACCCAAGGTCTTGATGTCACAGCACGACTCATGGCTTGGTCAGACACTATTACCAAACTCCATAACAAGGGTGCAATAATTGATGGCGAGAGCGTTCTTGTTGGAAGCATGAATTGGGGTTCAAACGCCGCATTAAGAAATAGAGAAATGGGAGTATTAATTCACGGACAAGAACTTACCTCTGAGTATTTGCAATCATTCGAGGAGGATTGGTCTCGTCTTGATACAACCACAGATTCAGATGGAGATCTTCTACCGGATATATGGGAGATTCAATACGGTTTGAATCGGCATTCTGCAGCAATACTTGGAACGGCTCTAAGCGAGCAGTCACTAGATTTAGACGAAGATGGTTTGAATAATCTGAATGAGTACCTTTGGGGTGGAAATCCAAATGACAATGACACGGATGACGACTGTATTTTAGATGGCGAGGAAGCTGAATTCGCTCAATCACTAGGAAGGTCTCCAGTAGTTGCCATGAATTCCAATGATGTGGATGATAACGGGATACCTGATGGTATACAATTTGGGTGCGATGAAGATGAAATCATCGATAATAACAATGGTGAAGGAAACAATACCAATACCAATGATGAACAAAACAATGATGGAGAAAATGGAGGGTGGATAGAGGACAATGTTCGAGATGACCCACTTTCTACTCCGGGGGCAAAATTTCTATTGACGCTGACAGTAATTGCGGCGATTTCTTTAGTTGTTGCCGGACTAACAATGGTAAGGAGACCCGGGACAAAAACCGATTCTCGACTTATCGATGATTCTGGTTATCGATTCGATGACACTAATGCTGAACAAGCTATTCTCAAGGGTACTCGATTCGATGATAAATCCGAAGACACGAGGGAGTGGAGTGAAGGTAGAGATGACGGGGTACATGGGCGGATTGTTCTAGATGGTTTTGGCTTCGAAAATCTTGACCGGAATCAGGTTCAATTCCTAATGGACAAGGGAATGAGTATCGAAGAATTACGCGATGAATACGGCGAGGATGAGGCATGAGCGATTCAATCGCCGATATTGTAAACGGAGTCGTGGATGGTTCACTTAGTGATGAGCTGGTCATCGATTGGTTGAGGGATATATTTGAAAACGGACTCGATGAAAACTCAACAATCTTTCTTACCAAAGCAATGAGAGACTCAGGAAAGGTCTTGGCTTGGCCCAAAGATTGGAGCCATCTCGTTGTTGATAAGCACTCAACGGGCGGGGTTGGAGATAAGGTCTCCATCATTTTAGCACCCGCTCTAGCCGCTTGTGGGCTCAAAGTGCCGATGATTTCAGGACGAGGGTTAGGGCACACTGGAGGCACTTTGGATAAACTGGAAAGTATAGCTGGTTTTCGCGTCGATCTATCGATAAATGAATTGCAAAAACAAGTTGGGGAAATTGGATTTGCAATGGTTGGACAAACGGATTCACTTACCCCCGCCGATAGGCGTATGTACGCGTTACGTGATGTAACAAGTACTGTTGCGTCTATTCCACTAATCACTTCATCAATCGTATCGAAAAAAGCCGCTGAAGGAATTTCGGCTTTGGTTCTAGACGTAAAATATGGCAGAGCGGCATTCATGACCGAAAGAGAACAAGCTGAAGCCCTATCCCAATCGATGGCAGATGCAGCGAATGGAATGGGTATTGCTACTTCTGTGGTTCTTTCAACCATGGACCAACCATTAGGCTGCGCAGTAGGAAATGCGCTCGAAATAGTTGAATCTGTTGAAACTCTATGTGGTCGTGGGCCGCATGACATCGAAGAACTGGTTTGTGTTCAGGCAGGGATTTTATTGGCTGCATCGGGGATTGCGGAAAACATGGAAGAAGGTGCATTAATGATTCATAATTCTTTGAATGATGGTAGCGCTTTCACAAAATTCCTAGATATGGTCGAAGCTCAAGGAGGAAATCGTAATGACTTTGCAAGCGACCACGCAATGCTAAGTTCCCTCGGTCTACTTGGAGATGATTTACTCTCAACCGAGATTTACACTGAGAAAAAAGGATGGATTAAGGACATTGATGCGATGTCAATTGCACTCGCCTGTCTCGAATTAGGCTCGGGTAGGAAAACTCTAAGTGACAGCGTAGACCATGCTGTCGGGGCGATTATAGAAGCCCAAGTTGGTGATGAAGTGGAGATTGGTGATCCATTGGTTGTAATTTTTCATCGCGAAGAATTGCCCGATGGCTTGTCGGAGAAAATATCCTCTGCTTTCTCGGTCTCGCTAGAGCAGGTAATGGTAGAATCTCGAATTTCTCAGATTATTGGGTGAGTGCATGAGATTAGGTTATATCGACCAAATGAAAGCGGTTGCAATTCTCTTCATGGTCCAAGTTCACACAGCAGCAATTTTACCTCCGGAAGGAATCACTGTTGGCCATCCTGCTGCATTCGTTGCTGCTGCATTTGGAGGCATGGCGGCTCCACTATTCATTACTGTTTCAGGTTGGGGAATGCATCGAGGGGCTAAGAAAAGATTTGCCGATGGCTTGAATTCCTCCGCTTGGATAAATTGGGTTTTACCACGAGTAGTAATTCTAACTGCTTGTCAATTCCTTGTCAATTTCCTACTTGCCATTGACCGAGGTGGGAGATTCGAATGGCACACTCCAGGTGTTCTAACCTTAATTGCAATTGCTGCTGTTTTTGCCCCACTAATTTCTCGATTTACTAGTAAGCAATTAATTGCAAGTTTCTCGTTACTAGCGCTAACGCCACTACTCCTGGGAGAATCCAATGGTTCTGAATTATCTTGGGCCTCAAGGGTTGATTCTGCTGGGGTTGGAGAATGGGGTCACCGGCTCTTAGTCAATGGAACATACCCTGTTTTCCCGTGGTTAGCGTTTTCGACTTTAGGCGCAATAATAGCAGAATCCGAAAATGATTTTGAAACAAGAAAGAACATCATGGCGATTGGTGGAATTATATTTTTGATTAGTATAGGATTATCATTTACTTCAGGAAAGATGTGGGCACTAACCGAAGGTGATGCGATTTTGACATTCTTCCCGGCAACAACATTCTTCATTTTCATAACTGCAATGTTCGTTCTTATTGCAAACGAATTACTCCTACGAAATTCCAAGAATGGACTAATTGATTTGAGTGTGTTAGAAGCTTCTGGGCGCCTGACTTTGACCATCTATGTCCTTCACTTTGCGATTCTTGGGATTGCTGCAGAATACATGATAGATAAACCGCTTCTATCTATCCCCGAGGCTTTTATTGTCACATTTGCACATACACTCATCTGGATTCCCGTTGCTAGTTTACACCAGCGCTACTGTCCAAAAGTAAGCCTCGAAGAGTTACTAAGAAGAGTAAGTAATTGATTTTCAATTACTGGATGTAGTCCAATTAACAGGACCGAACCATGTGTCTCCAATTTCATTCGAAGCCTTGACTCTGGCGTAGTAAGTCGAATTACTAGATAGCCCTGTAATTTCGTAATCTGACCAACCAACTTCTGAGTCACCTAAGGGTGCACTATTGGCCCAAACCCAAGATTGGTTACCCATATCCATTGGCCCGTAGTAAATTGTTAGCGAGGTATTCGTTCCATTATCGTAAGTTTCCCAATTAAATGTTGAACTACTGGATGTGGTACTATTTACGCCCAAGTTTCGAAGTATCGCTTGATAGGTGAAATATTCGCCTCGTAACGGATCATCTACCCATATTGGGAAATGGGTAAGCGAATCGTGTGTATTCTGTATAAGTGGGAACCCCCACGCGGCATGATAAGGAGCTAAATTGTACCCTGTTGTGTTTGAAAGATGCAAAACCCAGGCATTGAATTCCTCATCACCAGTTGTTGGAACCTCTGCCGCAGGTAGTGTGTAATATACAGTTAAAGCTTGAGTTATCGGGTCCCAACCCCACTCTTCTTTGATTATCAAATAGGTATCTAAGGCAGTCCAAACAGACCAATTGGCTATATTTGAACCATCATCAAAATAGCCCCTCATACGATTTGCTCTTTGAGCTGGGTCAACTGCGTTGTGACCATCTATTCCAACTAAATCTTCCATCAGATAGACACTAGCAAAATTGCATCCAGTTTCTGTTGTTCCCGGAAGCGTGGAAGGCATCCATTGATGGTTGTGTCCTAATTCGTGGAACATCCCCCAATCTCCATTCTCTGACATATAGGACACATTGACTACTCCTGCCACGCTCAAATCATGAGCCATGAATGGATATCCAGAATGCATCCAACCTGCTGATATCTGAGCATCAAAGACGGCTCGCTCAACTCTTGGCCACGGTAAGTAGCCATACAATTCATGCTCCATTTCTAGAGCAATATCCCACCAGTCCATCAAATCTGTTGGATTTGTTAAATCCCGAATTTCATTACTTGGAACTGTCATAATGAAATTATCCGAAACCAATTCGGCCCAAGGAGCGGGATTATCGCTTTCTGAATATATCCATTCAAAATCGGAAGTCTCTCCAAGAACAAACATCGGGGCCTCTACCACATTTGTGAAATTAACTTGGAAATCACCCAATGTAGAACCCGGGTCTATTGCAATATAAATCGGCCCCCCGAAGGCATTTCCAACCTCCATGCTAACATCATCAACATACCACCATCTGACAATCTCTGGATGGCGATGTAATTGGCTCTTTGACCACAACTTGTCACTATGCGCTCCTACCAAGACGTAGGATCCTGAGTCGACTATTTTCGAAGGAAGGGTTACCGTCACAACATCTCCAGGTGCTGCATATAGTCCTGTACTCATCCTAACATGAGCTCTGGCACCCGCATAACCAAAGTTACTCGGAAGACCACTTTGGTTACCATCGACTGAAACAGTGGTAGTCACTCTAGTGGCATTTGCAGGCACTTCGCCGGGAAATTCCACATGGCTAGGATGTGCTAGTAATTCGTTCGCTGGAAGCCCTTGTGTTAGCGCAGCCTCGACCCTGAGTAGCGTGTCGGCAACTGGGTCATCTCCCATGTTATGTCCAACATTTTGCCAAAGAGTTCCATATTGAATTACTGTCCATCCTGTTGCGTTAACTGTATCTCGAAGTGGAGACCAGAAATCATGGAAATCTAAACTCACAACCCCAGTACAAACCGAGAGTGTAGAATCGGCTATTGAAGCGTCATTAATAGAGAGTTTTTGGTTATTTATGCGGTCATCGTAAATCGCTTGGATCGCGGATTGCGGTCTCGCCAAAGGATGTGGAGTTTCGGTTAGATTGACACTGTTGTCACCCCAAGCCTGAGAGACGAAAAGACCGGTGGTTTTTGCAATCTTATTACCGGGATAATTGTGAGCCACATCTGAATTTGAGTATGACCAATACCAAGCGTGACCACCCATTATTAGCCCGCCTCCTGCAAGCATGAAATTGATTAAATTCAGATTATCTTGGTCGTCGTGCCCGTTCCAAAATTCGTCCAATAGACAATCTATTCCAGTAAGGTCCGCGGGTGTTACTGAGAGATGTACTGTGTGTCCTTCGGCTTGTAACTCGTCTTCGAAGTCTTCGAATCCTGCTCCATAGGCAAGACCTACGTTCGCGTTCTCGCCACAAACCCATTCAACAGCTCGTAGTGAGAATTCTGTCTCTTCGATTCCCGCCCCATCTACCCAACTTTCGTGACCGTATCCTAGCATCTTGCCTCTACCAACATGACTCGCAGAAATAACTGGGATACTATCTGTATAGCCACCTTCAGCAAATCCAACGGGAAAAGACCACTCTCCAATTGGTAGAATTGGAGATGGCCAGCCACCCCAATTGGTTTGCCCCATTCCGCGCAACAATTCCTCTTGATCCGCCCTCAAATCATGAACCACAATCCAAAGATTAAGACCCACAGAACCTCCAGAATTATTTGCCCAAATGGTATACTCTATCCAATTACTATTGTGTGTTGGCGTACCAAAAATACTGCCATTATCGAGAAGAGTTAGCCCGTCTGGAAGTTGTGGTTCGATTTCCCAAGATTCAATTTCCGGGCCATTGTTATTTGCTTGAATAAAGACACTCTGATTAGATTCTAGAATATACTCATTATTTTCCCATGATATCAGGTCAGGAGCCATGCTGGTAACTTTGATTTTGAAAAAAGTAGATGTTGACCCTCCGGTATTGTTTGCCCAGATTATCCAAGATTCCCAAGATGATTGTACTTCACTGGCGACTCCGTAAATTGTACCATTAGCTGAATTGAATTGGAATCCCGAAGGTAGACTAGGGGATATCTGCCATGAGTCGGGTGTCCCTCCTGAATATGACGGTGTGATCGAAATCTGTTCTCCAATTGTTAAATCATGTTCCCAAGGATTGTATAACAAGTTTGACACAGGCATATCGGCAACACTGATTAGAACATCAACGGAAATCGAACCACCTGAGTTCGAAGCCGTAATTCTATGCATGGTCAGGCTCTGAACCTCTGTTGGCGAGCCACGAATTGAACCATCAATTTGCATTAAATTGAGTCCCTCAGGGAATGGCGGCTCTACTGACCATGAGACGATTTCTCCGCCGGTGGTAGAAGGGATTACCTGCACCACATCACCGATACTAAGTTGCAAATTGTTACTTCCATACCCTAACCCCATAGGAGCTTCGTGGAGAACGATTATTCGAATTGTGGTTTCAATTGAACCTGCCATATTTGCGGCGCTTATTGTATAGTTAGAATCTCCCAATTGATTAGAGGTTCCAGAAATTGAGCCATCGGGAAATAGTGAAATCCCATTAGGTAATTGTGGGTATACCGACCAATCATCGGGCGCTCCCCCCTCGAGAATTGGAGAAGGAATTCCACAAGATTTGCCTAACTCACAAGCAAGTGTTTGTTCTAGGTAGTTGATTGCAGTAGGTGAATTCACAATTACCTCTAGGTCAATCCATGCATTCGTTGAACCTACTGCATTTGACCCGACAATTGTGTATCTAATTGATTCACTTACCTCTTCAGGGGTACCTGAAATCACTCCACTATATCTGTCGAAAATGATTCCTAAGGGAAGGCTCGGATTTACTATCCAAAATTGAGGTCCATCGCCTATAAATGAAGGTGTTAATGATTGCATTGCTTCTCCAATTGTTAAAGATACCATACTCAAACCATAAGACAGATTTTCTGGCTTTTGCATTTGACGACATTCGGATCCTGTAAAGATTTGATCTGTTCTACAATCATCTTGAGTTATCTGTTCCTCAATACAATCTGGATGATTTGGTTGTACTTCACAATCAATGGTCTCGGGTTCAACAGATGAATCTCCGAACAGACCCAAACAGCCTGATGATAGCATCAGCATTGTGAGGAGGACAGACGTGGCGGCCTTTGTCCTCATATGTTCGACCACCTATGGTGGTCGTGATAAATGCTAACCAATCGATGTTACCATTACATTTCAGGATAAGCAGGACCTTCCTGAATAGCATATTTCACTGTTTGAAATTCGGATTTGAATTGTGCGATATCGGATTTGACACGTTCTGGATTTTCTTCTGATAACAGTGACCTAGCAAAGAATTTTGCAACATCTATCATTTCATTTGCACCCATTCCAATTCGAGTTAACTCGGGTGTACCGAGCCTCAAACCACTAGGGCCAGACATTGCCTTAGTATCCCCAGGAAGCATGTTCATATTGGTAATAATTCCACAATCTTCTAGCCTTTGGGCGGCTCTCTTTCCAGCGCCTGAATCAGGCCCTCCATGACGGGTTAATATTTGGTGGCTCGCAGTAAAGTTGCGTTCTTCGGCAATCACATCAAAACCCTCCTCGGCTAAAGCAGAACCCAATGCTCTTGCGTTGGCTACTATATCTCGAGCGTACTGTTCGCCATAGGCTTCAAACTCTGCCATTGCAACAACTTTACCTGCTACATGGTGAAGATGGTATGATGAACAGACCCCTGGAAATATCGCATTGTTGAGCTTCTTTTGCAATGATTCATCCTCTGAATCACTTAGTAGAAAGCCCCCTTGAGGGCCTGGGAAAGTCTTGTGGCTTGAACCTGTCATAACATCGGCACCTTCTCGAAGTGGGTCTTGAAATTCCCCACCAGCGATTAGCCCCAAGACATGGGCTCCGTCATACATCACACGAGCACCTACCTCGTGAGCTACATCAGCTAATTCTTGTAACTGAATAGGGAACAGAATAACCGATTGGCCGAACAAACATAGTTCCGGTTGCTCACTACGAATTATCGATGAAGCCGCGTCTACATCGGGTTCCATCCTTTCCTCATCCCATGGATAGGTGACAAGATTGAGACCTCGCATACCCACAGCACCCATAGGGTGATGTGATATGTGGCCCCCATCTGCAGTCGAAACTGCCGTAATTGTATCACCAGGTTTCGTCAAGGCCTTGAGGGCCCCCATGTTAGAAACCGTTCCAGAAGTTGATTGAATGTTTGCGAATTGGCAATTAAAAACCCGTTTTGCAGAGTCTATTCCAATGCTTTCGATAGTATCAAAATCGTCGCATCCCTGATAATATCGCTTACCTGGTAGACCCTCTGCATAGCGACCATGAAGGTCTCCTTGAATGGCTTCTGCAACCAAAGGAGAAAGAATATTTTCGCTAGCAATCATAGGGATGGAATTACGATAATGGCGACCGGAAGACGTACTCGCTTGCATTACCGCATCTACCTGCTCTCTAGGATTCATATCCAACCCTTGAAGGCTAGGTCAAAGAGTATGACGGTCTAGGTCGCTCTCTATCGACAAGAATTCGCAGTAGTCATTTATTTCAATCCCAGCCACACTCCGGAAAACATGACCAGTACCCCTAAGCCACTCGTACTATTGATTGCACTACTCATGGTTTCATGGGTTCCAAATGTAATGGCAACAGATTCCGATGGAGACGGAGTGAATGATTCTGCTGATGACTTCCCTAATGACCCATGCGCAGATACCGATACCGACGGCGATGGAATGCCAGATACAATCAGTTGCCCCAGTAGTTCGGGAACTGTAGCGTATACTTCATTTGAAGACCCATTTACCAATGGTGCAAAATATTTCGACACTGGAAGCGAGTCGGTAAGTAGGTACCTTTGGAACAATGCAAATGAGCCCGATATAGCTCACAACCAGACCACCGGTGCAGAGATGGGCTTCACCTTGTACTACACCTCTACCGGAAGTGTTGGTCTTACAGATGGCGATTACTTTGGTACCGCTAACTATACAGGTACTGTTGGGAATTACACAGATGGAACTCAAGGATACCAAATGGGTGATGTTGATGGGATGGTAACTTTGACTCTTGATGACGTAACAGCGGATTCAATGACTTTCGATTTATATGTCCAAGGTGGTTCGAGTAATAGTTACGAGAATTCCGACCATCTAATTATTCGATTCGTTGGGAGTACCTCAACAGTCGAATTAGTAAACGCAACCGGTGCTACAGGAGGAGGAAATAACGGTGGTTTTGCTTCATATATGGGATTATGGACTAGTTTTACTTCTAACATTAGCTCTCTTGGGCAGGGTAATTTAGAATTTGAATTCACTTCTAATTCACAATCTGAATCAGTCTATGTCGATAATGTTGTATTCTCAAGTAGTAGCTCCGGAAATCCTACTACAACAACTCTCGTTGAAGACGATGACGATGATAATGATGGTTACCTAGATGTCAATGATGCATTCCCTCTCGATCCTAGTGAATGGGCTGACAATGATGGGGATGGTATCGGGGACAATGCTGATGCTGATGACGATAATGACGGAGTCGATGATTCTGCGGATGATTTCCCATTAGATCCGAATGAAGATACGGATACCGACGGTGATGGAATTGGTAACAACGCCGATGATGATGACGACGGAGATTCTTACAGTGATTCTGTTGAGAATGATTGTGGTTCTGACCCACTTTCCTCAAGCAGTATCCCTACCGACACGGATAGCGACGGGACCTGTGATACATTAGATTCCGATGATGATGGAGATGGTGTTGACGATACCAACGATGACTTCCCCTTAGATCCAAACGAAGACACAGATACCGATGGAGATGGTACTGGTGATAATGCAGATAACGATGATGACGGAGATGGTGTCGATGATGCATACGATGATTTCCCTCTAGACCCTAATGAGGACACAGATACAGATAACGACGGCACTGGAAACAACGCAGATGATGACGACGATGGAGATGGATACCTAGATCAAAACGAGTTAGATTGTGGCTCTGATTCATTAGACTCATCAAGTGTTCCGCTAGATTCTGATGGAGATGGGACATGTGATGCTCTAGATGTCGATGATGATGGGGATGGAATAATCAATTCCGAGGATGCATTCCCTCTAGATCCATATGAGTGGGAAGACACCGATGGTGATGGTATAGGAAATAATGCAGATACTGATGATGATGGAGATGGATACGACGACTCTGTGGATTGGGCTCCATTAGATCCAAGTGAATGGATGGACACCGATAGTGATGGAATTGGAGATAATGCAGACGTCGATGATGATGGCGACGGGTACAATGACAACCTAGAGGATGTCTGTGGTAGTAATCCGATGGATGGTATGTCTATACCAACCGATACTGACGGTGACGGTACCTGTGATGAAATAGACACCGACGACGACGAAGATGGAGTGCCTGATTCAGAGGATTGGGCACCTTTGGACGAAAGCGAATGGGCAGATTCTGATGGAGATGCGATTGGGGACAATTCCGATACAGATGATGACAATGACGGTTTTTCAGATTCAATCGAAGAAACTTGTCTTTCAGATTCAATGGACTCTAGTTCAATACCAACCGATACCGACGGCGATGGAGATTGCGACGCAACAGATGATGATGATGATGCAGATGGTAGTTCTGACAGCATCGAAGGATTGTGTGGTTCAGATCCTTTAGATGGAAATTCACTACCAAGTGATTCAGATGGTGATGGCGATTGTGATAGTATTGATGTTGATGACGATAATGATGGAATAAGCGATTCAGATGAAGTCGCAACTGGAACTAACCCTCTAGATTCAGATAGTGATGATGATGGGGTTGGAGATTATGAGGATAAATTCCCAGTCGATTCTAGTGAATGGAAAGATTCGGACGAGGATGGAGTTGGGGACAACGCAGACACTGATGATGATGGAGATGGCTGGCCCGACTCTGTAGAGGATAATTGTGGCTCGGATTCAATGGACAACCTATCAAATCCAGACGACCTTGATGATGATGGAATGTGTGATGAACAAGACCCTGATGATGACGGAGATGGTTTCGGAGACGATGTCGATGCTTTCCCATCTGACTCTGCAGAATGGAGCGATTCTGATTCTGATGGAACTGGTGATAATGCAGATACAGATGATGACGGTGATGGATGGTTAGATACTGAAGAAGACTCCTGTGGAAGCGACCATGTAGACTCAACATCAGTACCAAAGGACGTAGATGGTGACGGAATTTGCGATGAACTGGATTCCGACAATACAGATGGTCCAGACTATGTTCCGGATGACAACAACACACCTGGATTTGGATTAGTTTTGGCAACCTTAGCAATGCTATGTGCAGCGATGATTGTCGGACGCAGGCGACAGTGAAGGCCAAAAGGTCGGTGTGACGCCGTAATTCAATGACTTCTCGACGTAAGGTGTCAATGGTATTGATTCTACTACTTGTTTTAGCAGTACCACAAGATGCATTTGGGCACTCGGGTGGAAGAACTGGGTCAGCCTCTTCAGGGTGTGCCTGCCATGGTGGTGGAGCAAACCAAGTAACTCCTAGTTTGAGTGGGTTTCCGGCCGATGGGTATGTTGCAAGTAGCACCTATGGATTGACCATAGGAGGAACTGGTGGGCCATCAGGAAGTGGCGGCGGGTTCAACCTAGATGCAGATTTAGGCAGCTTTAGCAATCCTGGTTCCAACGCCCAGATTTTGAATGGTGAAGTCACCCACAGTAATGCAAACGCGCGAACATGGACAGTGGATTGGACCGCTCCCTCTTCAGGCTCAGGTAATGTCACATTCGACTTGACTGTCAATTTTGTAAATGGTAATGGAAATACAGGAGGCGATGGATATGGTACAGATTCTTGGAGTCTCTCAGAAGAGGCATCGGATTCTGACGGAGATGGTTGGAGTGATACTGACGAAGGGGCATGTGGTACAGATGCTAATGACAGCTCTAGCGTACCTACTGACACAGATGGTGATGGTATCTGTGATCCAGTAGACACTGATGATGACGACGATGGTTGGAGTGATAGTGCCGAACAGGCATGTGGTTCTAATCCAAATGATGCGAGCTCAATTCCAGATGATACTGATAGCGATGGTACCTGTGATTCAATGGATACCGATGACGATGATGACGGTTGGAGTGACTCAGATGAAGATGATTGTGGCAGTAACTCTACCGATTCCAGTTCCGCCCCTACCGATACCGATTCGGATGGAACATGCGACCCATTAGACCCTGATGATGATGACGATGGTTGGAATGATATTGACGAATTAAATTGCAACACCGACCCAACCAATTCTAGTTCCACACCAATCGATACCGATGGAGACGGAACATGCAATTACTTGGACGATGATGACGATGGAGATAGTTGGCAGGATTCTGATGAAGTGGCTTGTGGAACTGACTCCATCGACTCTACGTCATATCCCGTTGACAGTGATTCAGATGGCACCTGTAATTCTTTAGATTCAGACGATGATAATGATGGATGGTCGGATATTGATGAGATTCTTTGTGGAACAAATACTACCGATTTCGAGAGCTATCCGACTGATACAGATTCAGATGGAATTTGTGATGTTGAAGATTTAGATGATGATGGAGACGGTTACAACGACACTGTCGATGAATTCCCACTCGACTCTACAGAATGGATAGATACGGATAATGATGGTTTAGGAGATAATTCTGATTTAGACGATGATGGAGATGGTTGGGATGACGAGGTCGAGAATTATTGTCTAACTGACCCCCTGAATAGTTCTGAGTACCCCACAGATACAGATGGAGATGGAAATTGTGACTCACAGGACGATGATGACGACGGAGACGGTGTCTTAGATGTCGATGACCTGTTTCCATTCAATGCCACAGAATTTTCTGATTTTGACATGGATGGCGTTGGAGATAATGCAGATCTAGATGACGATAATGATGGATGGACGGATTCAGATGAAGCGATTTGTGGCACAGACCCTAGAGACAGTTTGGTTTTGCCAGATGATTTTGATAGTGACATGATTTGTGATGTAGTCGATGATGATGATGATAATGACGGATTCACAGATGATAATGATGTATTCCCGATGAATGCTGCGGAATGGTTGGACACTGACTTTGATAGTCTTGGAGATAACGAAGATGAAGATGATGATGGAGATGGATGGACAGACCAAGATGAGGTAAATTGCACAACAGATTCTCTTGATGAGAAGTCTACCCCGATTGATTCTGATTCTGATTCTGAATGTAATTACTTGGATTCTGACGATGACGGAGATGGAGTGGAGGATGTGAATGACGTATTTCCTCTAGATCCATTCGAATATAGCGATATGGACGGAGATGGGATCGGAGACAATTCCGACAGTGATAGAGATGGTGATGGGGTAGACAATGAACAAGATTCATTCCCTGATAATCGACTTGAAACAACTGATACTGATGGGGATGGAACTGGAGATAATTCCGATGATGATGATGACGGTGATGGCTGGAGTGATGAGTATGAAACTTCGACTGGTTATGACCCTCTAGATGCTTCATCTTTACCAATTGACACAGATGGCGATGGGGTAACCGACAATTCAGATACAGACGATGATAACGATGGATTCTCAGATGATGAGGAAGCAGCCTGCGCCTCCAACCCATTAGATATCGATTCAATACCATCAAATTTCGATGGAGATAGTAAGTGTGACGAATTAGACGATGATGACGACAACGATGGAGTCGCCGATGTATTCGATGATTTCCAATTCGATTCATTAGAGCACAAAGATACCGATGGAGATGGTGAAGGAGATAATTCGGACTTCGACGACGATAACGATGGATGGTCAGACTATGCAGAACAACAATGCCTGACAATTTCCACCGATGCTAGTAGTGTTCCAGATGATTCTGATGGAGATGGTATTTGTGACCTCAATGAAGACGACGATGGCGGATTATTGCCAGGATTTGGACTTTTGACTGCTATTTCCATGCTTAGCCTTGCTGCTTTCGCAAGAAGAGATTGAGTGGCGCCGACAGCAGGACTCGAACCTGCGACCTGCGGATTAACAGTCCGCCGCTCCACCAACTAAGCTATGTCGGCCCAGTCTGCGGCTGGAACATTCATTCATCAATCAATCGGCTGTAATGTCAAGACTCAGAATCTAGTAATTTGCGTTTGGTTGCAACTCCGCCATCTCCACTATAACCTCCAATAGAACCATCACTACAAATTACACGATGGCAGGGGACCATAGGGGCATATGGATTCGAAGCACAGGCATTAGCAACTGCTCTAGATGATCTTGGACGGCCTATGGTAATGGCAATTTGTTTGTAGGTTCTAACTTCTCCATATGGAATTTTGAGTAATTCATTCCAAACTTTAAGTTGGAAGGTTGTACCCTCCATTTCCAAAAAATCACTCCCATTCTATGGTTCCAGGTGGTTTGTGAGTAATGTCATAAACTACTCTGTTCACCTGTCCCTTCAACGAATTAGTAATCTCAGTACTAATTCCCGCAAGCACATCATGTGGTATTGGAGAGTAACGTGCGGACATACCGTCGAGACTTGTCACTGCGCGTACAACTACTGTTTCACCATGTACTCGAGCATCGCCATGAACACCTACGGAACGAACAGGTAGGAGAGCGGCAAAGTATTGCCAAGGAAGGTCACATTTTCCTTCATCCGCTGCCTCACTTAGTCGAGTCTCAACAATATGGCAGGCTTCACGACAGGCCTCAACACGAGGCCGAGTTAAGTCTCCGAGTACTCTAACCGCCAATCCAGGACCAGGGAATGGTTGCCTTTCACTTGACTTGATACCAAGTTCTCTAGCGATTTGACGAATCTCATCTTTGTAAAATTCTCGTAGAGGTTCAACAATTTTCAAATCAACATCTTCAGGTAATCCTCCTACATTGTGGTGACTCTTGATGACGTCTCGCTCACCACCACCTGACTCGATCCAATCTGGAGCAATAGTTCCCTGAACCAGAAATTTTGCCCCGCAGTTGCTCTGTTCTTCCTCGAATACGCGAATGAATTGTTCACCAATGACCTTACGCTTTTCTTCGGGATCTGTAACTCCTTCTAAGTTGGTAAAGAAGCGATTGGAAGCATCGACGACCTGTAAATCAATTCCCATTTCCTTGAACATCTCACGAACTTCTTCTGTCTCTCCTTTACGCATAAATCCAGTATCGACATAGACACAATGCAGAAGGCTCCCCACAGCACGGTGGGCTAAGACCGCAGCAACCGTGCTGTCAATACCGCCTGAACAGGCAATGATTGCAGTGTCATTAATTTGCGATTCCAGAGCTTCGATAGCCTCATCGACTAGCATCTGGGTGTTCATCAATGACTTCACCCCTGAATAGACTCATCATCTGAAATGACTTTTGCAGTCATAGCCGACCTATAATCGGCATAGACTGCGGTTAGGGAATCATTGGAGGTAGCAAGAATTTGTACAGCCAAAGCTCCTGCATTATCTCCACGGTCAACACCTACAGTTGCCACAGGCATTCCCGGCGGCATTTGAACAATAGATAGTAGCGAGTCAAGAGGAACCTTACCACCAACAGGAACGCCGATTACTGGCTTATTGGTCATTGAGGCGATAACTCCAGGGAGGGCAGCCGCAACACCAGCCATTCCAATGAAAACCTGACAGCCATCGGCCTCTGCTTTCTCAATTATTCCTTCTAAATATTTGGGAGCCCGATGGGCCGACGCAACTCTAATTTGGTAGCTGACATTGAACTTTTCCAGCACCCCTCTGCATTTCTCAGCGATTGGCATGTCTGACTTAGAACCGAGAACAACACATATGTCCATGCTACAGCGCATAACGGTCGGTTAAAATGCCTGCCGAAAGCAACGACTGCAAAATCTACTCATCAGTTGTTGCAAGGAACCTCTCTGGCCATGCCTCACCAGCAATCACCAAAGGCGGTGATAATAGAAGAGATTCAAAGCGAGAGTCGGAAACAAATGTGTCAGAAAAAGCATCATGTATTATACCTACACGATGCATAAGAGTGAATGCCACAAAACTTGAATCGCCTCGAGTTAATCCAATTAAATTCGCTTTATATTCAGGAAGTTCATCTCCCCATCGTGCAAGTGTACCGTTTCTGAAATTAATTGAAACACCTATCCAACCCCCAGTTAGCAATTCTTCTGAGTAGTCTTCTGGATCGATTGGAAGAAGCCATTGAGCAGAGTTCTGACCGGCCACTGAGATTATGTTCTGTATGGTCCGGTATTGGGCGATGGCAAAAAGCAGAAAGGAAAGCCAACCCAAGCGGCTATCGACGAAGATATGTAATGGGAAAATTATTACAGCTGGAAGAATTAGTGAAATGTCAAAAGGATAGAATTTTTTCGATAACCCCTCAACTGCAATTGGTAAACCATCTTGCAATCTACGAAAACCAACTAACAATAGAAACCAGCTAACTGAGAACAATGATACTGCTACCAATTGGTCATCCGGAGTACGATCTGGAAATGCTAGAGGTAAGACCGAAGTGATTAGGAAAAACGGAGCCCATGCTGTTGTATACAATATTCTTGGACCCAGAGGATTTAATCTCTGTCTCATCCAACCTCTAGTAACTTCTGAAATTGAGGCTGATTCCCAATTTTTCCCTGGGTTTTCTTCTCCTTCCAGATGCGCAGGAGTGGACTCGCTAGCAGGATACCAACGAGATTCACCCCTCAACCAGTCTGAGTCGCGAGCCGCCTGCACGACTGTCCGGTCGGGTTGCTCGTATTTGGTTCGCATAGATTGATATCTGTCCCTGATATTAATCCTCGAATTCTTTACGCAAAACCAGGGTTCTGGCTGCAAGTACCTCATCTACACGCCTAACATCTGTGGTGTGAGGGGCTGTTTGAATCACCTCAGGATCTTCTGAAAGAATTGTCAGGAAATCCTCGGCAAATTTATCCAATACTTCTCGACTTTCGGTTTCGGTTGGTTCTATCATCAAACATTCTGGTACTATCATTGGGAAGTAAAGGGTTGGAGACATGTAACCATAGTCGAGTAGTCGTTTTGCAATGTCCTTTCCGGTAACTCCAGTAGTTTCCTTTAGCGGCATCATGCTCAGAGTAAACTCGTGCTTTACTACCTCTGTGGGCGCCCCATCAACCGGCATTGAGTGAATGGACTTCTGATGTTCTTGGTTTGGATTCATAATTTGATGTCGGAGATAATTAGCATTCAGAACAGCATGCTCACTCATCAATTCCAATTCTCTACCATAGCGGCGATAGTATGCCCATGCTCGAACAACTGCGCCGGAATTCCCATGCCACTGCTGTACCTTACCGATAGAATTGGGTGGGGTTCGCCAAAAGTAGCGGTAACCATCTCCTGTAGCTCCCCCATCTTCTGTTTCTTCTCTATCTGCAATTGGGGATGGAAGGAAATCGGCCAGATGGGACTTGACTCCGATTGGACCACTTCCAGGACCCCCTCCTCCATGGGGCTGGCTGAAGGTCTTGTGAAGATTGTAGTGTACCGCATCGAATCCCATTCTACCGGGGTCAGTCTTACCTAGAATTGCATTGAAATTGGCACCATCATAGTACATTTGTCCACCAGCCGTGTGGACTATCTCTGCCGCCTCGGCAATATCTGGCTCAAAGATTCCTAGTGTGCTTGGATTGGTAATCATCATCGCGGCTGTGTCTTCTCCGACCGCCGCTCTTAGCGCATCTAGGTCTAAGCGACCGTCGTCGCCACTTGGAATCTCAACAATTTCGTAACCACACATCGCAGCCGATGCGGGGTTTGTGCCATGAGCGGAATCAGGTACGATTACTTTGTCTCTTTGAATATCGCCATTTTGGCGATGGTATTCTTGAATACATCGAATCGCGGTAAACTCGCCTTGCGCGCCGGCAACTGGTTGTAGGGTGACTTGGTCCATACCGGCACAAATTTCCAACATTTCTTGCATCTCATAGAAAATCGAGAGTAAACCTTGGATTTGATGTTCCGGCTGTAAGGGATGTATCCTATCGATTCCGGGCAGTTGAACAATCCTCTCGTTGATTCTTGGATTGTGCTTCATTGTACAGGATCCTAGTGGATAAAATCCAGTGTCTATTCCAAAATTACGTTGCGATAACCATGTGTAATGACGGACTAATTCTGGCTCACTGGCTCGAGGCCATCTGGGAAGTGTACTACGGCGTAAAGAGCTCGGAACAGTGTTTATCGCATCCTTCTTCATTGGTTCCGGTTGCGACCAGCCGGATCCCTTAGCTCCGTTAAAATCGAAGATTTCACTCATGCAGACACCTCCTCAACCCAAGCCGTGAGAGCCGATACTAGGGCGTCAATATCCGATTGCGTAGTACGCTCGTCACAACCAATTAGCAAGTACGATGACATTGAATCCCACCATTCACCCATAGGAAATCCACCAAGAACTCCTGCTGCATCCATGTGAGCGACTGCATCAGCAGCATTACCCGGTAACTTTACTGCAAACTCACGGAAATTAGGTGTATTTGGGTCTACTAATTCGACTCCAGGAATTCCGCTTATGGCTTGCTTGGTAACTTCTGTTGTCGCTGCAACACGGAGAGCTAATTTTTCCAAACCCTCTGGTCCAAGCAATGCCATATGCATTGCTCCCATCAAAGCAATGAGGGTTTCATTTGAACAAATATTCGACGTTGCTCGATGGCGGCGAATATGTTGCTCGCGGGTAGACAGAGTCAGAGTGAAAGCATCGTTGCCATCTTCGTCTAGAGTTTTCCCAACAATTCTTCCTGGCATTAGCCGAAGGTAGTCCTTCTTACAGGCAAATAGCCCGTAGATTGGACCTCCTGCAGTAGGACCGATGCCGAATGGCTGACCTTCTCCGACTACGATATCGGCACCATAATTTCCAGGCGCCTCCACTATACCGAGAGAGACAGCATCAACACCGATGATTAAGGCAGTATTTTCACCGATTATTTCCTTCATCTGGGTGATTCCTTCATCAAGTTCCCCAAAGGCATTCGGTTGTTCGACGTAAACAGCACAAGCACCTGCTGCCACTGAGGCGGCTTCTAGGTTTACCATACCATCAGAATTATGTTCAAGAGTACGCAATTCTATACCAACGCCTTGGGTATAATTTTCTATTACAGACAATCGATGAGGTGGTACAAATTGTGAGACGTATACAACTCCTTTCTGAGTCGCTTTGCGTCCTTTTACCCTAACAGCAGTAGTTATGGCTTCTGCAGCTGCTGTGCTAGCATCATACATCGAGACATTTGATACTGGCAATCCTACTAATTCTGATACCATCGTTTGGAATTCCCACATCGCCTGTAGCATCCCTTGGCTGACCTCAGGTTGGTAAGGAGTGTAGGAGGTCAGGAACTCTCCCCGAGTTGCAAGCATAGGCACCATGGTTGGAACGAAGTTTCGAGCCAAACCTGCAGAAAGGAAGGAGGGTCTGGAGTCAAGGTCTATGTTGGCTCCTAGCAAATGTTGTGCATCAGCCCAAATTTCTTCTTCTGATTGTGGCCCTCGAAGAGGTAGAGGGTCCATTCTACGGACATCTTCTGGTATGTCCGAAAATAGGTCATCAATCGACTTGAGACCCATTGAATCAAGCATCTCTTGCTCTCTACCTAAATTTGGTAATTGGTCCATTGACGCTCACCTCTAGCCCTTGGGCGTGTCTTCTGAATTGCGGGTGGTGCTTCAATGATTGCTTCAACAAATCAAACACTATTTACCGACACACTCTTAGGTTATGGAAGAAGGTCGAGTATTGGTGATACAATGAAGGTCGCTGTTAGCGCACCCGACCGCTTCGTTGCTCCATATATTTTCGAGATGCTTGGAGATGCGGCTGTTGAGATCCCACCAGAGGCTATGGAAGACTCAATGACGCTGGATGCATTGCTTACATCCTGCACTGCAATCGTTCACATTAATTCAAAACCAACAGACTCTGCTTTTGGTAGAGATGACCGAGAAACGTTACTTAGGATGCGTGAGCAATCAAGGCCGATTCTAGATGCTGTAGATCGTCATGGTGAATTGCACCTAATCATCGTTGGAACTCTCAGAGTTCACCCGCAGTGGGAGCCCGATGAGCCGTACTATGGATATGATTCAACTCTATCTCCTAGGGATACTGCAGCTGAAGGACAATTATGGATGGAAGAAACGGCACTAGAGAGAGCCCAAGCCGAGAGGCCGGTTAGCATTATTCGGGCTTCAAACGTACAAGGTGTTCTTCTCGATGGTTCAGAAGGCAATGGATTACTACATCGATGGGCAATGGAATGTATGATGGGCTGGGTAAACATCCCTGGAGATGGCTCAGATGTGAAAGATTTCGTTCACGTACAAGACCTAGTGTCAATAATCGGTGCTGTTTTGGAGAATCCACCCCCTACTCGCGAGAGCATCTCCGTTGGTTCAGGTAAGGCAATCAGTATGACTGACCTTGCTGCGATTTACAATCAAAAGACCGGGTGTGAATCAGAATATGGTCAGGATGATTCGCAAGAAGTGTTCGGCATTGTAGACGCCAGAGATCTAGAGATGCGGTTAGGCTTCTCACCTCAAATCAGCTTAGAAGAAATGCTAGAGGAAGCTTTCGAATTCGCAGGTCATTGAGCATACAATTCCAATCTCTTTCTTATTCCATTCCACTTATGGACTGAGAGAGCGAAGTCAGAATTATTGTTTACTGTAATAGAAGAAATATCAGTTGATGCCTTCAGGTGAACCTCAACTTCCCCTACTCCATCTATGCTACCAATTATTGTCTGACCTCCTCGATATTCATCGTCGATTCCAATAGAGAAGGTTCTCTCAAGTTTGTCTACTAGTACTGACGCGTTAGCGATTTTACCGCTTACCGATTCGATAATTTCGACTTGGTCGTTAAGATAGCGTGATTCATTCAATGCTGTGGAAATAGCAAGCAAGTCTAGAACGCTTGATTCGATTGTTGTATTTGCTTCAGTATCCTTTACAACCTCAATCGAGGATGTTGTCTCTGGTGCCGATTCATATGAAGGAGATACAGTATCCAACACTACTTCGGCAGTATTTTCTACAACGGTATTAACTACCGCATTTACGATTGCCTCTTCCGGAGTTTGTGCATCCAATCCGGCCTGAGTGGCTACTGTTGCGGCACCTACACCTACTGCACTAGCAACAGCAGCAGCCTTTGCCAAATCCTCCGGAGGAGGTAAATTTTCCACCATCTTTGCAAGGATTGAATCGGCATTATTTGACCACATTCGCCTCGCTGGAGATTGGAATAAGAATGGTAAATCACGTATCTTCTCTTCAGCCATTTCGTCCGCTGCTGCTCTAGTCTCATCTAGGCTTTGGTTTGGATTAGAAAGTAAGCTCTCAAGATCGTTAGTGAATTCAGGTCCAAAATCTGACATTATCTTATCTACGGCGTTTAATCCATCTTTGGAGGTGGATTCTAGATTGGCTTCCGAAGACTCCACTGGAATTGGGCTTATTTCTTCCACTTCAGCCAAATCAACGCTAAACTCAACATAAGCAAGTTCATCGCCAGAACCATCATTCATTCTGATTGTCCAATCGCCCTCCCCTGGGTTTTCGAAAATATGAGTTCCAATCGATTGCCCCTCCATATCAAAATACGACAAACGATTGAATCTATTTACAGAAGAATCGCCATGCTTTATATTTGCAGGCACAACACCCAACCATGAATCAGAACCTAATGTAGGACCCGTGAAATTAACCAGTATAGACTCATTTGACTTGTACCTTCCTTTTTCCAATTCAATTCGAATATCTGTTGTGTCTTCATTTTCCGCTTCCTCGGCATTAGGAGTTAATCGATCGCCAATTGCAGTAATCGTGAGCATGCCAACGCCTACCCACCTTCTTGCACCTAAGGGAAGACCTCCGGCGGAGGGGGGTCTAGTCCATCCACCATCATAGTGATCTTTACTACCATCTGTTCGACGTTTATGCAAGCTCCAAGACTTAGCGCCTCCAGCTGACATATTGTAGAAGTAAAGAGTATGGCCTGAGGGCTTGGAAAAACTTGGTTGACCATTAATATCCTCCCCACGAAGATAACCGCCATTGTATTCTGGAACAGTGTGTCCTTGAATAGTAATTTCATTGATATCTCCAGTGACAGTTCCAGCCTGTCCACCACCAGCTAAAGCTAGAAGTTCAGCGAGATCGAGTGCGTTATCACCATCGCTATCGAGAGCCGAGAAGACTGCTCTAATTATTGCATCAGGAGCATTTTGGCCTGTTAATGATGATATTGCCTGCTTGAATTCTTGGACGTCCAAACTTCCATCATTGTTGATATCGAATTTAGAGAATATTGCCTCAGCACTAATTCCTTTTTCCTGAATAATCTCTTGTAGTTTCTTAAGTGCGACCGCTTCAAATCTTGCACTCATATGTCCACCTAATTACTCGCTGGTCAGTAGTGGTCAAGAGGATTACGCCGGCGCGAGGTGGATTCTCGACCTGAATTCTATCGAAATTCAAACGAAGGGTGGGCGTACTATTTCTGCCCTTATTCGCCTTCTTGGGCTGGCTTGGATCCAAACCTCTGAACCAATTTCGACGTTCTCAAGGTAAGCCATGGCTATTCCTGTTCTAGATAGAGAAGGAGAAGGGCAGCCACTAGTCACATATCCCAGTATTGCAGATTCGTCGTCATCAGACAATTTAATGGCGTGCCCTAATCGAGGCGCAGGGCCTCTATCAAGACACCGAAGACCATGCCACTTCACTCCCGATTCTAGTGATGATAGAACACGACTGCGACCAACAAATTCGTGATTCATATCTAGGCCAAAGGGGACTGCTGTTTCGGCTGTATCACGGGTAAGGAATTCAGAAGGTAACGATTCATCAGGATGTATTCCTAAACCCGGCCAGAGGAAGTCTTGACCTGATAATAAGTAGCCTTTCTCAAGCCTAAGAGTATCTCTAGCACCCAGTCCGACCGGAACCAAACCGTGAGGGCGACCAGACTTGAGAAGTAGATTCCACAGTAAGCCTGCCTGTTCGTTTGGAACAAAAATCTCTGCGCCACTCTCACCGGTGTAACCTGTCCCTTGAATCCAACCAGTAATTCCTGCATCATTGGAAGCTATTTCCTGACACTTGAATCTTCCAATACTATTTTCATCGCCCAATGCTGTATCAAGAATTTCTGACGCATTTGGCCCTTGAAGAGCGATTATACTGGTCTCCTCTGATAGGTTCTCTATAGTTACCGAGCCATCTTCAGGTAGCAATCCACTGAACCAATCCCACATAGTTGAAACCATAGAGGCATTTGGTACTCCTAATACGCAATCATCTGATTTTATCGCGAAAATCATGTCATCGATTATTTGTCCATCGTGGTCAAGAAAGTGTGTGTAACCACAGCGACCGGAAGAAAATGAAGAAACTCTCTGAGTTGATATACTCTCGAGCCACTGTCTGACTTTGGCGCCATTAAAGGAGAACAACCCCATGTGTGAAACGTCAAACATTCCGGCTGAGGATCTGCATGCAAGATGTTCCTCTTGGATTGAAGAATACCATATCGGTAACTCAAATCCGTGGAAATCAACCATCTTCGCTTCTGACTCTAGATGGCAAGCATACAACGCAGTACGCACAGGTGGAGTATCTGACACAACCTATTGCGGAGGCGATAGGCGCAAGAATCTCTCTATTGGCAGATTAGAGTGCAATGGCGCGATTTTAGAAAAAATCATACTAACATATAGGACAAAGTTATATAAATGATAAGTTGAATTATACAACCAAGAGTTAACATGAGCGAACGACACACTGAGCGCCAACAGACTGAGGAGAAGAGTACTATGACAGACACAAAGAGAAAGAAATCGTTTGTAAGTGGTGTACGCCCTTCACAAGCTAGGAATACCGAGATTGTATCTGGTGCCTGCGAAGTTTGTGGAAGTGACGAATGGGATACGGATGTAGTGCGTGGTGAAACCAGTTGTGCTGTTTGTGGATTTGTAGCGGCGCAGAATATGATTGACCCTGGTGCAGAATGGGTGAACCATTCTGACGCAGCGGATCGAAGTAGAGTTGGTGCGCCAACAACGTTGACAATTTCGGACAAAGGACTGTCTACTGAAATTAGTCGGTCCGACTTGACTTCCGGGGCCGCAAAGCGTCACGGAATAACTGGAAAGTCTGCTCGCGACTGGCGAAGGCGTCAGCGCATAGACCAGCGAAGTAAGACCAGGGACTCGCGTGCGCGCAACTTGACAACTGCTATGCAATTCATCCGAGATCGTGGAGACTTAACTCCACAGATTGAACAACAGGCTGCTTCTCTTTACCGGCACTCTGTAGAACGTGGCTTAGTTACTGGTCGAAGTATTCGTGGTGTATCTGCTGCTTGTGTTTACATCGCAGCGCGCGAAGCAAGAATTCCTAGGAAAATTGAGGAGATTGCAGAAGCATTCGATATGAGAACTGAAGTCGAACAAAAGGAGCTCAAGAGAACTATTAGGTTGGTTGCGAGAAATTTGGGTACACATCACATTACAGGGCCACAAGAGTACTTCGAAAAGTTCCATTCAGACCTACAACTACCTCCTGCTGTACTAGGTGCGGCTCGAGACATGTGGAAGAAGGTTGGAGAAGACCTATCTTGGCAAGGAAAGAAGCCTTCCGGTATTGCTGGAGTTATTCTTTATCGTGTCTCCCAAGAGAGCACTTCACCCCGAACCCAAAGTGAAGTTTGTAAGGTGTCAGGAATTAGCGAAGTAACTCTTCGTGGCTTGCTGAAGATCCTCAATCAGCTTGCCCCTCGGATTGAAGCTTGATGGTGGACGCTGGAGCGTCCGTGCCTGGGCTGACAGAGTTGTAAAGAAACGACCACAGTTTATTTTTTGTTAAAACTAGGATTTTCTTTCAGCTTCTGCTACCGTGGCTCTCACAGCGACGGCAGTATCTGGTGTTACCGAGATGCTAGTAATGCCGCAATCGATGAGGAAAGGCGGGAATTCATCTGGGAAATCAGAGGGTGCTTGCCCGCATATCCCTATCTCCAGACCTCGGGAGTTGAACTTCTCGACTATTTGCCTAATCATAGATTTCACCGAAGGAGAGCGCGCGTCAATCGGGTTCTGATAGCCCTCCAAGTCGTCTCTCGAAACGGCGTAAACCGTCTGCACTAGGTCGTTCGATCCTATCGAGCCACCAGAGAGCCCCATCATCTCGATGAAGCGATCTGCCTCTATGACATTTGAGGGCAACTCCACCATTACGAAGAGGTCGGTTCCTGAGTCGGGCCCGATTCCCTTCTGATTCAATAGTTCGGTGACCATCTCTCCCTCTTCAGGGGTTCTGCAGAATGGTACCATGAGTTGTAGATTGTCCAAGCCGAACTCTTCTTTCACAGACCTCATGGCCTCCAACTCCATCTCAAACGCGGGTCTGAACTTGTCATCCATGTACCTAGAAGCGCCTCTCCAGGCGATCATTGGATTCTCCTCAATCGGCTCAAAGATCCAACCGCCCAACAATTCCCTATATTCGTTCGATTTGAAGTCGGATAACCGTACGAGAACTGGCCTTGGATAAAATGCGGCGCAAATTAGCCCTACTCCCTCCCTGAGTTTATCAATGAAAAGGCCCTTTTTTTCGGGATACGCCCAAGCCCTCTTTTCCAATGATTCTACAACCGTTTTTACCTCGTTGGCATCTGCTATCTCTAATACTTCTCTGTAGGGCCTGAGACTGTCAGAGACTTCGCCCGATTCGGCATAAATCCTTAGTTCATCATGATGGACGAACGCAAGAGGGTGAATTCCTAATTCCGAGGAAAGTATGAACTCTATTCTCGCCAATCCAACTCCATCTACAGGTAGCATCGAGTCTGCCAAAGATTTGGTAGGAAACCCTACGTTGAGTTTAATTTTGGTCTCAAGTATCTCGTCCTCGTCTATGGAAAACTCCTCTATTTCGAAGGGGACAGCTCCCGAATAAACGTAGCCCGTGTCTCCCTCCGCACAGCTTCCTGTAACCTCCGTCAACTCGGGTATTTCCATAGCATCTGAGCATCCCACAATTGCGGGAATTCCGAACTCCCTGGCTATAATAGCAGCATGGGATGTCCTACCGCCCTTTCTAGTGATAATCAGTGATGATTTTTTCATCAACGGCTCCCAGTCTGGAGTAGTCATCTCCGTGACGAGTACGTCCCCGTTTTGGAAGACCGCCATTTCGTCTGATATCTCTTCTGTTGAGAGTCCACTATCTAGCAATTTCCCGAACTCCCTCCTCTTGTCCAGGACTTCCGAATATGATCTGAAGATTCTGACTTTTCCCACTCCAATCCTTTTCCCAACGGCCTGTCCCGATGCGATTACACGACCCTGGCGCTTCAGATTCGATGCGATTTTCTCATCTATCTTATACATCAGAATCTTGTTGCCTTCTGTTTTAGAGTGTATTGTTTCGGGTCTTGCCTGGACGATGTATATCTCATCGTCAACACCATCTTTGGCCCACTCAATGTCCATTGGCCGGTCGAAGTATTTCTCTATCAAGACCGCCATCCCCCCCAGTTTCACGCATTCGTTACTATCCAACGACCACCTCTTCCTCATGTCTATGGGAACTCTAACAGAGGATACCTCGTTGGCCAGTTCGTCGTCATAGACGAGCATCTGCTCCTTCGAGCCAAGTGTCCTGTGTACTATCGCTGACTTGCCCTTACTAAGGCCCTTCTTCCATAACGTAAATGTGTCAGGAATAACAACACCTTGCACCACAAGCTCACCTAAGCCGTATGAGGACGCGATGTGGATAACTCCCTCGTGTCCGGAATCCGGGTCTATGGTGAACATGACCCCCGAACAAGCTTTGTCCGATCTTGCCATTTTCATAACAACCACCGCGACGGCGCTATCTAGGGGGTGAAGGCCGTTCTCAAGATGGTATCCAACTGAGCGCTCAGTGAACATACTAGCAATACATCGCCTCCACTTTTCGACAATCTCAACCTCTCCGCTTACATTTAGGAATGACTCGTACTGTCCGGCAAACGATGCCTCCTTGGAGTCTTCAGTTGTCGCAGATGATCTGACCGCGACGTCCACTCCCGGGTAATAGATATCACACAGTTTACCATATTCAGACGCGATTGCCTTCCTGACGGATTCAGGAACGGGAGTTTCCCTCACGAGAGACCTTGCGAGTGCTGCCCTGCCATTCAGGTCGAGCTCCTTGCTCGGATCCGTATCTCTTAGAGAGACCTCCAGTGCGTCGGCCAGTGTTTTCGCCTTGATGGCCTCGTTCCTCACGCCCTCCATTCCCTGAGGATTTCGTACATTGTCCCATGTCTTTTCGGGAATTTCAGAATTCAGGAATCTTGAGAATGCTTCTGTGGTGAGGGTGAATCCATTGGGTACTTTGACGCCGGATTCTGACAGTTTCTGAAACATTTCGCCGAGCGAAGCACCTTTTCCGCCCACTTCCAGAGTATCCTGAATTCTAGTTTCTTTAAACCATCTAGTCAGTCCTGTCTTCGCCATGAGTTACAATCTGGCAGGAAGATGTATTATGGTTACTAATTCCTAATCTTGTCGGATTCCGCCAGTGTTAGTTGATGGTGGACGCTGGGGGATTTGAACCCCCGGCCCCCTGGTTGCAAACCAGGTGCTCTTCCAAGCTGAGCTAAGCGCCCCGTGAGTCCGCCGACCGAGCCGGGGTTCTTGAGTTCGACCGTCGTAAAGAGAGTCTCAGTTATCGGTTCGAGGAGAAATCAATAGTGAGACGAGAAAAATGGAAACTCCTGCTGTAATCACCACGATACCTCTGAGAAGAGAATCTGATTCTTCTGAGTCAGTAGGTGTTTCGGGCTCTTGTGGGATAAGTGTATTTTGTTGGCTGTGGTCGTCTATCGAGAATAAAGCATAAAACGGAGCTTGAGTGACTTGTTCGTAGAATTTTATCTCATGAATCATTGATATATTACCTGGAAGTAAGCCATTTTCAGGTGCTAAAAGGACCGTTGTAGATGTGTTACAACTTTCGTCGACCTTGTGACCAGTTTCGTTTAATTCACAGGACGTGTACATCCAATCAGTGTAGATATCATCAACAGAATCGAATGAACCATCGGAATCAGCATCGATTAGAATTCTGTGGCTTGCATTTTCTCTCGAGTCATGATTACGGAAGAAAATAGAATCGGTTTCGACGAGTATGCCAGCATCAATCGACGAAGGTATAGCACCTTCAGAGCCAAGGATTACTGTGTACTCCTTTTGATCATGAGCAGTCACAGATGAGCTTACTAGAAGGCTCAATGTCACTACTACAAGCAACCAGCCAGCACGCTTCATGACTCTCCGTAATGGGGCAAAGACTTCAACATGACTCGGACGGTAAGCGGATGATGGATACCGAGCGGCTCCTTATCGCAGTGGGATTAGCGGTTACTCTTCTAATTGGAGGAGTGGCGATAATGATGCTCGAAGATGGAGAATCGCTGACCTCAGATGGTCCGTCTTCAATGATTGACCCATTGGTTCAATACGACGAGGGGCATGACCATCGAAATGCGAGTCAACACGTCTTCTACACCGATAATATCCAACCTGTTTCATTCAACCCACTAACTGCACCAGGCAATGCCGAAGTGCAAGTGGCCGATTCCCCCGATGGTCGAACCTATGCCTACCTCGCCGGATGGTCAGAAATGCATATTGTCGATGTGACAAATCCAGCAAATACCACTGTAACTGGAGTATACATCGATCCAAATACACAAGTTTTGGATGTGAAATATCTGGAATACAATGGTCGTGAATACATTATTGTTCAGAATCAATTGGTAGATGCCGGCAATGCAGATCCTAATGTTGGTCAGTGGGGAGACCCTGCTCAAGTTACCGTGACTTTGGTTGATGTCACTGACAAGACCGAACCTACGTTTGTCGATGCTTGGTATGATGCAGATCATCCAAGTGGACCTCACAACCTCTACACCCACATGATTGATGGAGAATGGTACATTTTTGTGGCGAATCCAGATTACGAAGCCTGTGATGTTGGCCAGGGAGATGCCTGTGGTGGAATTACCATCGCTCATCTGAACTTCGGACTTTGGGGTGACTTGCCTAGAATTGTAAAGGTGGGCGAAGCAGAAGTAAGTTGGGAAACTACTCTTGGAGGTTGGATCTACATTCATGATATGACCGTCCAGACTTGGCCTGGTGAGGACCAGAGTGACCCTCGCTACGGCCGTACCTACGTCTATGGAGCATACTGGGAAGCCGGTCTGAGAATCTTCGATGTGAGTGATGTCCCTCATCCTCAAAATAGTCCAGAACAATATCTCTGGCACGGTTCGCTATGTCGTATGTCCGGCGGCACTCAAGCCGGCTGTACATGGAGAGCACCTGAAGTTGGGGCCTGGATGGAATTCGCCGATCTTGATGGAGACGGAGAAATGGATTGTGGTTGCACCAGCAATGAAAATGGTGGACGTGCCTCTTACATTCACTACGCCGAACCAATTGACAAAATGGTAGATGCAAGTCACTTAGGCTATCCTGCTGGAAAAATGCACATGACTTTCCTAGCCACTGAAGTACTTTCGACTGAAATCGGAACAGGTATGGGATATTTGTTGGACACCACCGATTACGAAGTATTGAACGGAAAAGTCACTTTCATGCCGAAGTTAATCCATGGTTATGAGATTCCTTTTGCCGAGGACCATTTCATCCCATCCGGAGAAGAATGGTTACTCTTCAGCCCCCACAATGCTGACCATGAAATCTTCCAAACCGGTCTGCCAAATATGCCAGATCATAGCTATGGAGGGGCATGGGATGGTCGAATATATCTCTCGAGTTACCACGCAGGATTATGGGTTGTAGACATTGAAACTCTGATGGTTTTAGGTTTAGAAGATGGAAAGAATCGTTCAGTGGCTCATATGGAAGCTACGATTGGTTATCACTTACCTCATGGTCAAGACGGAGTCCCTCTGGATAGTTCGTACTACGACTTTGGATGGACTCCATTCCTGTGGGCAGCTGAATATCACGACGGATACACCTATCTTTCCTGTATCACAACTGGACTATACATTGTCCAACTCGATATTGATGCACCATATGGCATTCCTCTGAAAACATAACTAACCAGAATGTCACTAAATCCCGCCCTCTCTTAGAGGGCGCTTAGGACCGTTGCATTCAATTGCTAGACGAATACCGCCAAAGCCACAGCCAATGGTGAGAACGTGACTCGTAGTTATCTAAACCCCATGATTCTGATGACTTTCCTTATGCTTGCAGCGCCACTAAGTGGTTGTATTGGCGTATTCGAACCCGATGCCGATGATTCAGAGAGTTGGGAATGGATTGATCCCGTCACTGAAATCGAAGATGGAAATCACTCCCACAATGATTTACTTGCTCACAGGCTTGCAACTCCAAATGCTCAGCTTATTGATTATCACAACCTGAATTGTGATGGAAATGTCAAACCTCCAGCAGAATTGGATAACGTAGCTGGAAGGCCTTGTTTTGATGAATTCAAGAATACAGGACCTACTCCTGGAGATAATTCAGAAATCGCAATCGAAGGGAATTTCCTAGATGATTGTGAAATTTACGGAGATGGAACAGGTGGATGCTTCGCATACGTGTCTTCATACAACCAATTCGAAATACTTGATATCAGCAGGCCTAACGATATCCGACTACTGTCAACTTACTACGCAGAAATAGCCAGAATGATTGATATCAAGGTGACCTCAGACAATAATTGGGTTTTGGTAAATCACGAATTAACCAACTCAGAACTAGATCCAATTCCAAATGATGACGATGCCAACAGTGGAGCAAATAGACTTGACCTGATTTATGTTGGAGACAAGACAAGTCCAATCAAGGTCGCCGAATGGGATAACCCTCCAGCAGGATTCCACAACCAAGATTTGCATGTCTATTGCGACTGGGAGCCTGCAAATCCAACTGCCCTGTGGCAAGATGATTGTCACCTTTTCCTATTCGGAGCGGATCCTTATCCGGAAATGGTTGAAGGATCCAGTGGAACATTCTACAAAGGCACTCAAGTGTTCTATGCACTAATCGATTTCGAGGGACTGAATCCCACAAACAACAATGAACAACAAAACGCAAGCAGAGAAATCATTCGTTGGGGTGGATACACTCCTGAACCACAGACAACTTGTGGTGGATCTATTTTTAATCACGATAATGTGTTTTTCATTCACCCGATAACCAAACAAAAGATGTTGGCAGTTTCATACTGGGGTGCAGGATTGAGGCTTGTTGATGTATCAGAACCACCTCAAATTGCAGACCCTCTAGGCATTTCCTGGCCTCCTGAAACCGGCCGCTGGCTCGGTTGCCCCACAGATGATGCAGGATGGTATGGACCTGATGGCGGTGGCCATGCAAACATGGATCCAGATGTTTGGTTGAATGCAAATGATGGAAATGACAATATCCACTATGCGGTCCCACAAGACAATCTTATTTGTTCGGGAATCAGTGAGTATGACCCTGTAGAGACTTGGCCTGAACATTGTGGAACAGGACCTACTGATTCTACATACAGTGAGAATTGGAGGCACTACACTTACATCGCTCCGGAATATGGTTCCAACGAAAACCACACAGGATTCATTTGGACCATAGATACAACTGATCCCGCCAAGCCCTTCCTGGTCTCGAAATGGAAGCTCCCGGGTACAAGCATCAAGGATGGAGAAGAGCATCCGCACCACACTATCCCTGGTGGATACATATTCAGTCCTCACAATGGGGATACTGGTTTGAGTGGTCACGTGTATTGGACTCACTATCATGCGGGTGTGTGGATAACTGACCACGGTCATATATGGGATGAGCTAGTTTGGGAAAACGGCTACCCAGAACCCGAGAGAGGATTCCAAGCAATAGCTCAACTGGCACCATCTCATACCCTCGGATATTACTTACCGGCAGGACCAGATTGGATAGAAGACCCGACAAATACCCTCAGCTACGATATGGCTGATTGTTGGGCGTCTTGTATGATTCCATTCGACTGGGGTCTACAATATGATCCAAGAGGATTCGTTTTCATCTCTGAGATGGTCAGTGGTGTATATGTGGTTCAGTTTGACGAAGATTATAATTCAAGATATGATTATCCCGCTCTATGGTCAGTAGAGGCATCTGATGAATGAGGTGGAAACTAATGCGTATTAAGATCGCATTAGTGATGGTAGCTGTATTATTGATGGCTCCAACCGCATCCGCTCATGGTGCTAACACATTCGCGTTCATCATGAGAAATAATTCAGTACAGCCAGACGAAGCCTCTGTACAACAAAATGATACCTTGATTTTTTACAATGTAGTAGATAGGAATCGAACCCTTACATTTTCTACCGAAGGCAAAAATGGCACTATAGATTGGGAGTGTGAGACCGGCCCCTCAAATTCGACAACCACCGATGATGAATGTCGAGTATGGCTTGACCCAGAGTACTACAACCCTGCCACATTGGAAATTCAGATTTTTAACAATGGAACCCTATGGCATATTGTCAATGTAACCGTACTATTGGATAACCATACAGAAAATGGACCTCCAGCAGGTGGTTTTACCCTGCCTGGAGGTGGGCAAGAGCCGTCCGAATCAATCGATGGAATTGAATATCAAAACATCTTACTTATGGGTGCAATTCTGTCATTTGCAGCTGCTGCCTGTATTTGGGTGATGAGGAACAATCTCAGAGAAAATTCGAATAACATAGCTAAGGAGGACGAGGGAGAATGAGAATCAACACACGTGTCATTTCGGCTATTCTTGTCACTATTGGTCTGCTAACAGCAGGATGTATGGGGGACGAAGAAAGCCCATTTTACGGTGAGGAAATAAAACCAGAAATACCCGTAGAGGACTTCATTTTGCTTGATGAGGATGGTGAACCTTACGCCTTGAGCGAACTAGAAGGAAAGGTCATCGTTATCGCTTTCCTATTCACACGATGTCCGGATATTTGTCCTATTGTGAGTGCCAACTTACACTATGTTGCTGAGCAATTAGGAGATTCATATGGTGAAGATGTAGCAATCTTATCAATCACCGTAGACCCATGGACTGACAACTCCACTGTGTTGAAACAATATTCAGATGATCGAGGATTCCATTGGCCACACCTTACGGGTAGTTTGGAAGAATTACAACCGGTGTGGATTAATTTTGATGTTGGATTAACCACTTATGATTCTGATCAAGATGGAGATGGGGTGGCTGATGGATTTGATCTCTGTGCAGATACACCTGAAGGCGAAGAAGTCGATGACGAGGGATGCGGGGTCGACACTCAACAGTCAGAGGATGCCGCAGTCACCGTCAAGCACCATCCACTAAGTTACTGGGTAGACCATACCACAGGAACAATCATTGTTGACAAGAATTTCAATCAAAGAGTTTGGTGGGGAGACACCGATTGGAATGCAGAAATGGTTCTAGAAGACATACTCTATCTACTCGAGGAATGAAGATGCGTCGAAAAATATTCGCGATTCTCCTTGTTTCAATCATGCTATCTGGGTGTTTAGGGCAGAATGACAATGATATCGAGTTCAATGGAATAGAATATCGAGAACCACCCGATGCACCTGATTTCACTCTACTCGACCAAAATGGTCAGGAATTCACTCTTTCTGATCTAGAAGGGAAGGTTGTCGTTGTGGCTTTTGTATACACTAGTTGCCCCGATATTTGTCTCGCTATTTCAGCAAATATGGCTTGGGCAAAAGCAAATCTAGGTGACGCGAGTGATGATGTTGTCTTCGTCTCAGTTACAATTGATCCCGCTCGTGACACAGTACAACATCTGTCACAATGGACTGAATCTAGAGGGTATAATTGGACACATCTGACAGCTGAAAGACCAAGTGTTCTGTTGGATGTTTATTCCTCATGGAATGTAATTGTTGACGATGAACACATTGCAGCCAGTGCACCACCTGAAGGTGCAATCAATCGAGTGGTATTCCTAAATTCAAGCAATGACACAATTGTTGTAGATTATCTTAACTCAAATTTACAGGTTTCTGATACAGTCACTGATTTAGACAACAAAGCAAGAAATTCTGCTGAAGTCAATTTCTCGGCTGAAGGGTGGACGTTGATGAATTGGAATCACACCTCTTGGACGTGGCAACAATCAGACGAAGGTTATCTTGACCAATTCGCTACACAGGATGACCACCTAGCTTGGGTAGCTTCAGGTGCAAACACCTCTCTGCTTCCGGTAGGAGTAGATTGTAATGGTAAAGGCTGGGTTATGGGTGAAGGTTCGAGTGCTCATTGCATGTGCGATGAAGGCTATGAGCGCCCGAATGGAGATTACCTATCCTGTGTCTTAGAAGGCTCGGCAGATGGTGAGGAAAACAATCCACATGAGGAGTCATTAGGTGATTACGAAATAGGTCACTCAACAGTAACTTTTGTCCTAGATAAACAATTGCGAAAGAGATTGGCTTGGACCGGCACAGCTTGGGAATTAGATCTCTTCGTAGAAGATTTACAAAACCTAGTGAATGAGTGAAATTAAGGGAAAACTGAGCAGCTATTTGGGGTGTAGGAAAATAGTAAGTTTACTTTTTAGGTTCAATATGGGGAGAATTTACATGGACAAAGAGCAGGTCAGAAGCCTAACATTGGCTTTTTTGATGATTGGTAGTGTTATGCTAGGGCTTTTCTTTCTTGGAGTGGAAACCGATGTCTCTAATCGTCCTCCGACGATAACTGGCGAAGAACCAGGAGATTTCCTAGTCGGAGAGATAACAAGTATCACTGTTACTGTTACCGACGAATCTGTTGAAGAAATATACCTTGAAGTGTCTATGAATAATGCCAAGTTACCCGATACCTATCTCGATGAAAATGGACAATATGTAGTCGACATTACCGGACTAAATCCAGGTACTCACTCACTAGGCATTTTGGCACGAGATTACCTGAATCAAGAGACTAGCTGGGATACTCAATTTACAATTTCCTATCCCGAAGAAGGAGTTACAGAAATTGTTCTTGATAATTTTGCAACCACTATTAATCACGGTAGTGATGCTATTCTTAGCGGAAACCTTTCTCATACTTCGATTGAAACTTGTGAATTTGTTTGGTCCGATTCGGATATTGATGATTCAAGTTTGAATGTAGGGATAAACGAAAATGGTCATTTTACTATGGATTTCACAGAACTAACAGAAAATTTGACAATCACCATGGAAGCAAAATGTGGCGTAAATATAACAACAACAGATAGGGTCACTATCCATTATATTATAGAAAAGAGTGAAAGTGATTCCTCTTCCAATTAGGGAAATAGTAAATCAGAGAATTGGCATCTTAGATAGTCGCTCAAGGTCCGGTTGATACAACTCTCGAATGTCATTCAAACCTAGGACAAGCATTGCAAGACGCTCCAGGCCCATTCCCCATGCACACACTGGCCATTCTGTACCAAGTGGTTCTGTAACCTCTGGTCTGAATATTCCGGAGCCTCCTAGTTCTAGCCACTCACCGCGCCAGAAAACTTCTACCTCGACGGAAGGCTCGGTGTAAGGGAAATAGGCTGGACGTACACGAACATCGGGGTATCCCATCTTTGCATAGAAGGTTTTGAGAGTAGAAATTAGCATTGGAAGATTGGCTTCAGGTTCGTGAATAATCCCCTCAATTTGATGGAATTCTGGTAGATGAGTACGGTCAATTGTCTCTTGTCTAAATACACGACCGATACCAAAAACTCTGCTTGGGACATTTGGATTTTCTGCGATATGGCGTATTGTATTGACGGTCGTATGAGTCCTCAGTAAGCCCTTTTGAGCTTCCTCTTTATCGAATTCCACACCCCATCCTTTACTTCCTGTATCGTGACCATGTTCATGCACCTTAGCCCATAGATCAAGCATTTCAGGGGCAACTTCTACCTTTTCTGGATCGTTTAGATAAAATGTATCTTGCATGGTTCTAGCTGGGTGAGATTGAGGAATAAATAGAGCATCCATATTCCAACCTGCTGATTGGACATAATCTCCCTCGATTTCGGAGAACCCCATTTCTAAGAACACTGAGCGAATTCTCTCTATGAGAGCTTGCATAGGGTGAGGTCTACCCCCGGTAGGAGTAGGTGCTGGTGCATTAACATCAAATGGCTTGAATTCTGCATCTCTCCAAGATTCTCCTTGAAGGATTTCAGGCGTGATTTGACCGATTTGTTGAACTTCTTCTAAGCCTTTTGTATTGTATTCGATACCGGCTTTAGTCAAAGTCCAATTTCTAGTAATTGAATCCTCAATTTCAATCAAGCCCTTTCTACTCTGAAAATGATTAATGAGGGAAGAATCAAGAGAATTTGCATTATACTGAGAACCTTCCAGGCTTTGGATGAATGAGGTTCGTGATTCTATAGTTTCAGTGACCTCTTTTTCACTCTCCCAGACAAAAGAACCTGATTCGACCTTTACCCCTAAGGATTTCAACAGGCCTACACCTGGCCCAGCTTCATGGCGTTCAAAACCTGCTGAGAATAAACCTTGCATGTTTCTCTCAGATTCTTCGGCTTGTAGTAGCCAATTCCAAATCCGAGCCTCTAGCAAGCCATTCGAAGCGGCGTTTTGACCTTCCCGGCCAAGCCCGACAGAGCGAGAAGAAGACTCACTGATTTCGATAAGCCCAGCCTCCTGCAGTGCCTTACCTGCACCTGCGACGTGAACTTGATCGCTCCATTCTGTTGCCTCCAGAATTTCCGAAAGTGTCCAATTACGGGAGGCATCTGACAGCATTGCTCGAAGCATTCTACGCTCATTGTTTCCCAGACTCAACACCTCACCTCGAACTCTTCGCCGATACCGTCACGCTTTGATGCTTGCTTTGAAATAAGCCATTCATTCCTCTTCTGCCACCCAGAGTGTAGTTTTGCATTCTACACAGTTATAGAATGCTGGTTTCTTTCCATTAACCCATTCTAGATGGCCACAACGGCCGCACAGAATCGAGGTTTTTATCGGTGGATCTAATGATGTATCAACACGATACATAGCTCGTCCGGCATCAGGCATTTTCACAGCGTCCGGAGCCCAAGCGGCTAATTCCTCAGGGTCTACGGATGATTCATCTGGTATTCCTAATCCGAAAATTAGCAAACCGACTCCAGCGATAGACAATGGTGCACCTATCGCTATAGCAAATGTATCTCCGGCGGTACCAAAAACAATGCCTGCACCAAGAAGTATACTAGTCCAAGCAGCAATTACCAAATTCAATTTCCTATGGGAAGTTGAGTTCGACATAGTAATCAATAATATCCCGAGGAGCGATTAGGCATTCAACTTGGCCCTGTTTTGGCTATACTTCTATGTGCAGGGTTCAAGAATCGAATGTGGTCAGCGAGGGGTGCTGCCTCAGTAGCTCAGACTGGTAGAGCATCTGATTTGTAATCAGACGGCCGGGGGTTCGAATCCCTCCTGGGGCTCCATTTTCTACTCTCGATTAGGCCTGAGTCGGACTGTGTTCAGAAAAAGGTCAAGTCCGATATAGAGTGGGATTCATTCGTGAGTGCGGTTATACTGGATGGTAAGGCGTTGGGATTGCGTATTGAGGCGCATCTAGCGCAGAGGGTGGCTACACTCAAGAATTCGGGGGTTGAGCCTCATCTTGCTGTTGTATTGGCTGGAGATGACCCCGCAAGTCAAGTCTATGTTAGAAACAAACAACGAGCTTGTGAAAGATGTGGAATAAAAAGCACTAGAATTGACCTTCCTAACGATGTCTCGCAAGAGCAATTAATGCGGGTTGTTGCAAATCTAAACTCAGATGAATCCGTCCATGGTATACTTGTCCAGAGCCCTACTCCCAATGGGACCGATGAGTTAGCCATAACCGAAACAATTGATCCCTCAAAAGATGTAGACGGGTTCCATCCCACTAATCTCGGTAGATTGGTAATGGGGCAGACAGATGGTTTGCTACCCTGTACCCCTGCCGGTATTATTCAGATAATTGAGGATGCTAACATCGATTTAATCGGGAAGAAGGCAGTAGTTATCGGACGTTCCAGGATAGTAGGCATGCCCCTTGCACTACTACTGGCGCAGAAAGGAATTGATGCTACTGTGACAATTGCCCACTCTAAAACCGAGGATATTGAGGGGATTTGTCGTACTGCGGACCTAGTAGTTGCCGCAATTGGAAGGGCCGAGACGATTCAAACTGATTGGATAAAGCCAGGAGCAACAGTAATCGATGTTGGAATTAATCGGGTAGTTGATGATTCAAGAGACAGTGGTAGCCGTCTTGCTGGAGATGTAGACCCCGCTGTATCAGAAGTTGCAGGACATATGACACCGGTACCAGGCGGGGTTGGACCAATGACCATCTCTATGCTGATGAGCAATACAGTTAGGGCCGCTGAAATACTATTGAATTAGAAGACACCAAGCTCAAACTTTCCATCTTCAGAAGCATGGATTTTTGGATCCCAAAGCGGAGTAAAGGTGAGGTTTACATGGGCACTTTCTATACCCTCCGTAGTGAGAGCTGCTCGGTGTACTGCGGCCATTAATTCAGGTGCGACCGGACAACCTGGGCTTGTCAGAGTCATATCAATTTCAGCGTGCTCGCCATCAATTCTGATTTCGTAAATCAACCCTAAATCGATAACTGAAATTTTCATTTCAGGATCTTCTACATCGAAAAGAGATTCACGCACTGATGTCTCGTCGACCAAAGTTACACCATCCTCTCGGCTTCTGCACGAACTCTCTCAAACATATTCAAAAATCCATTTGCTCTACTAGGAGTCAAAGAATTACGAATTCCCATTGCGTCTGCATAGTCTGGAGAGAATTGGGACACCTCATTTGGGCGCATACCATTTACCGCCATTGCAGTTACTGACATCAATCCCTGAACTATCTGCGCGTCTGCACCACCACGCATGAGGAAATTACCCAATTCATCCCGGCTACATACGACATGTGCTCTGGATTGACAGCCATGGACTTGGTTATCTTCATTCCATTCATCAGGAGGTAATGGGCTTGGGTGCTTTTTAGCATACTCAAAAAGCAATTCATAGCGTTCCATTGAATCAAAGCAATCGTCAAACTCCTCGACTACTGAGTCGAGATGGTCGGGCCATCGCCTCTCCGCCATGACTTGTCCTCACGATTGGTTCTATTCAATATGACGAGTGGATTACCTTCCTCAAGCAAATCGCTCACAAACATATCTCAAGTGCTCAACAAAGGCCTGTGCCTCATCTAAAGTGTTGTAAATCCAAAATGAGGCGCGATTTGTCGATGGGACTCCTAATGCATCCATCAGAGGTTGAGCACAATGGTGCCCAGTTCTAACCGCGAAACCGCCCTCATCCAATAGAATCGCTAAATCTTGGGATTGTATTGAATCGTGTAGGAAAGAAACTGCACCGCTAGATTTTGGATGATTGGGGTCACCAAAGACACGAATTCCTGGAATTTCAAGCATCTGATCGGCGGTCCAGGAAGAAATATCGTGTATGTGGGCGTGAACCTCCCTCATGTCGAATTGGCTTAGCCATTCTACCGCAGCTCCCCAGCCAATAGCCTCTGCAATTCTAGGAGTACCTGTCTCAAACATTGCATGGCCTTCTTGGAAGGTTGTTCCATTTGTTGAGACTCTTCTAATCATTGAACCACCTGTCATAAAAGGCCCCATTTCAGCCATCGCATCAGGTTTTACCAGTATACAACCAATACCGGTCGGGCCAGCCATTTTGTGAGCAGAAATAGCAACAAAATCTGCACCCATATTGTCGAAGAATATTCGCTCATGGGGTGCACCCTGGGCACAATCAAGGAGCACACGAGCGCCTATTGCCTGAGACTTCTCAATGATCTCCTCAACGGGATTACGGATTCCAAGTACGTTGCTAGTATGAACTACACAGACTAGTTTAGCACCTTCAAGGGCTACTTCAAATGCCTCCATATCAAGAGTAAATGTTCTAGAGTTGATCGGAACATATCGAACCTCAATCCCCTTCTCTTTGTTTAGTTCCTGCCAAGGAACGATATCTGCGTGGTGCTCCATTTCAGTAACTACGACGACATCATCTCGTTGCAGATTGTATCGGGCCCAGCCATAGGCAACTAGGTTGATTGCCTCGGTTGCTCCACTTGTGTAAATCATGTTTTCAGGGGTTGTACCAAAGTAGCGAGAAATTTTACTTCTGGCTTCCTCTAGTGCAGTGGTTGCTTCATCTGCTAAGGTATGATTAGCGCGATGAGCATTGGAATTATATTCCTCGTAATATCGACTCATTGCATCGATAACAACTTTAGGTTTTTGAGAGGTGGCGGCGTTATCGAAATAGACTAGTTTCTTGCCATTAGGCAAGACACGATCTAGGATTGGAAAGTCTGCTCGAATAGCTTTGATATCCAGACCCATGACTTGACCTCCTGACTCGGCGATTAGACACCTAAATATCAATAGGTGGGATATATTATCTAAACAATTCAGATAAGAAGCTGGAAAATGGCCATGTTTATCCACTGAGACTTGCCTCGGGTATTCGATGTCAACAGTGTCGGGACAAGATGTGGTCGATTCTCTCGGTAGACGTGACCTAAATCAAGACGGTTCCGTAATTAATCTTGCAATAGTAGGGAGTAGTCGGTTTTACGATTTTGAAGTATTTGAAAACGCAATTAATCATTGGGTAGAAAAGAATGGATATCCCGATTTAATTATCGTTGGAGGAGCGAGTGGAGTCGACTACATGGCAGAAAGATGGGCTGACAATAGTTCTATCGAAATCGCAGTGTTTACAGAAGAATGGAGTGACCCGACTAGAAGCTTAGTTGATCAAGGGAGATCAGAGGC
>CACELO010000003.1 GCA_902560445.1 uncultured Candidatus Poseidoniales archaeon | reverse complement strand
CTTCGTCAAGGTCGAAGTTATTCCAGAAATGATAGGGCACGCCTTGGGCGAATTTGCTCCAACCCGTAGATCGGTTACGCATACCGGTCCTGGTGTAGGTGCTACTCGGTCAAGTAAGCACGTGGCATTGAAGTGAGGTGAAGAAGAATGAGTCGAATTTCAGGTAAGCCACAATCCGGATATACTCAACTGCTTGAGGGTTCTAATCTAGCTACTGCACGTGCAGTGAATCTAGACATCCACCACAAGCACTGCTACCAAATTGCCAAGTTCATTCGCGGAATGAATGTCGTGGATGCTATCGAGTACCTGGAGAAGGTGATGGACAAGAAGGAAGCGATTCCTTACACTCGCAGATCTAGGAAAGGAAAGGGTGGAAACACCATGGCTGGTCATCGAAAAGGAAAGATGGGTCCAGGGCGCTATCCGTACAAGGCATCGAGAGAATTCGTCAAACTGATTAATAGTGCTATGGAAAACGCTCGTCAGCGTTACGATACAATCGATGCCGAAGACATGGTAATCACTCACTGTGCGGCACACCGAGGTCAAGTCCACACTGGTTGGAAACCTCGTGCGCAGGGGCGTGCTACACCCAAGAACCATTACCAAGTCAATCTCGAGGTTTTCCTAGAGCACTTTGGTGATGAAGAGGGAGAGGAAGACGAATTCTGAGGTGAATATGATGAGTAAAGTAAACACAATTCGAAACATCGTTCATCGCAACATAGAGCGCCAGTTAGTTCGAGAGTATCTTCTAAAGGAGACCGAGCGGGCTGGATTTGGTGGCCTTGAATTCAACCGAACTCCTGATGGGACTAAAGTCACCTTACAAGCCGAACAAGTCGGTCGGGTAATCGGTCGAAGAGGCAAGGTTATTCACGAATTACAGCGCAGATTGCAAAATGATTTCAATCTAGAGAAACCTCGTCTTGAAGTTAACGAAATCGAAGAACCCCGTCTAAATGCACAGGTAATGGCGAGCAGACTAGCATCATCTCTTGAGAGAGGTTGGTTCTTCCGCCGAGCAGGTCATAGTACTTCCCAGAATATTATGGACGCTGGTGCTCGTGGTTGTTTGATTATACTCTCAGGAAAGATTTCTGGAGCACGACACAGGGTTGAGAAATTTCAGAAAGGTTACATTAAATTCTGTGGTGAGACTGCTATTCAGTTAATGGATGAAGGATTTTCTACAGCAGTCAAGAAACTAGGGACAATTGGTTGTACTGTAAGAATCATGAGACCTGGGGCAAAATTACCACATGAAATATCTATTCAAGACAGACAAGAATCGGGCTTAGGCCCAATAGAAGAGGTATCCATGCTGGAGATACCAGATGAGAATCCCGAATTATCTGCTCAGGTAGAAGAGACTGAAGTTGCCGACACCGAAGAAGTCGTCGACAGTGTAGTCGAAAAGATGGCAGAGATGGAAACCGAAACCACTGAAGAATCAATAGATGCAGGAGAGGAGGAGTGAAAATGGCACATATCAAGTCTAGGGATATTGACCAGATGAACCCTGAACAACGCGAGCGTCGTCTCGTCGAACTAAGGGAAGAACTTCTCCAACTACGTGCTCAGCAAGCTCTTGGAGGTTCATCATCTGATGCGGGCGCCTACAAGCAAACACGAAGGAGCATTGCACGTCTTTTGACGAAGATGTCTGAGGAGAGTAAGGAGTAGACTCAAATGGCAGGCATTTGCAATCTATGTGGTCTACCGAATGAACTATGCATCTGCCAAGAAATAGCAAAAGAACAACAGAAAGCAATCATTTCAACAGTAAGAAGGAGGTATGGAAAGATGGTAACAATGGTAGAAGGAATCGATGATTCTGCTATCGATATTGGAAAACTTGCAAAGTTGCTGAAGAGCGCTTGTGCTAGTGGTGGTACCGTAAAGGGCCGTACCATCGAACTCCAAGGCGAGCACAAGAAACGTGTCGCAAAGGTCCTCGAACAAAACGGCTACCAAGTGGAGGTGCGCTGAATGAGTATCATGCATGCAGCTTGGTTGGCTCGAGAAATCGAAGTTGTTCGGAGCCGAGATCCGAGTCTGATTGGAGTAAGTGGGATGATAGTTGAAGAAACCCGTAGAACTCTAAGAGTTAGGACACTTAGCGGAGAAGTTACTCTGCCCAAGGATGTAATCACATTCACAATCGATTCAGAGGAGATCGAAATCGATGGCGCTACCGTCACACAGAGGCCTGAGAATCGCATTAATCGAAGATATAGGAGGAACTGAAAATGAAAGATATTGGAGTAGACGTCCGTGCCCCTGTTGGCGAATGGGATGGTGACCAAAATTGCCCATTCTATGGAAGCCTCAGACTACGTGGACAAATCATTGAAGGAATCGTGTCATCTATTGGAATGAGTAATTCGATTATCGTTCAGCGCGAGGTCAGTCGATACATGAAGAAATACGAGCGCTATGAGAAGAGAACTCGCAGATATGCTGCACATTTACCCTCTTGTATTGGCGAAGTTGAAAGTGGCGAAACGGTCCGAATAATGGAGTGTAGACCACTTTCCAAGACAGTCAAATTTTGTGTAATTGAGAAGGGGGGTTCTGAATGAGAGGAGTAGCAGGTAGGGCAACGGCCGGATTGCCTAGTATGGCTAAGATGGATTGCGTTGACAACACCGGAGCTAAGGTAGTTCAACTGATTACAGTCTTGAAGAAGGGTGGCGTTGCTCGCCGATATCCTTCTGCAGGAGTTGGAGACATGATTCGTGTCACCGTCCGCCGTGGTACACCAGAGACTCGCCGTCAAATATTCAATGCGGTTATCGTACGTCAGAAGAGACCGTTCCGTCGAGTTGATGGAACTTGGGTACAATTCGAAGACAACGCCTGCGTCATCACGAATGAGCGAGGCGATGTCAAAGGCTCCGATATCAAGGGGCCAGTCAGCCGAGAAGCGGCTGAGCGATGGCCGAGGATTGCCGCTACGGCAAAGCAGATTGTGTGAGGTGTGAAGTATGGTAAGTAAGAAAGCAGGAAAACAGCGTCAGGCACAAACTGACGCCCCGATTCACGTCCGCAGGAAGCGTATTCGCGCGCGCTTGGTCACTGAAGATCCAGATTTAGCAATGATTCGTACTGTAACTGTAAGAGTTGGGGATGAAGTGGAAGTTTTGCGTGGAGATTTTGGATTCCCAAACAGTGTAAAAGCAGATTCACGTGGAAAGAGGCTAGGGCAATCCCGTGGTCGTGCAGGAGTTAAGTCGAGTATTGTTGGTGTTGATACCAAGACTGGCTATGTATTAGTCGAAGGAGTTACCGCCAACACCGCTGATGGTAAGGAACAGGCACTACCAATTCATCCATCTAATCTTATTGTTACAAAGTTGTATGATGGAGATCCACTTCGCATAAAGCGAATCATGGAGAGAGCTAATGGGGGTGCTGAACAATGAGTAGCAGTCATATGAAGAGATTAACAATGCCAAGAAGTTGGCCACTTACTCGCAAAACCGATATTTGGGTCCAGAAGCCTAACCCTGGTGGACACAGCGATGAGATGTGCATGCCTCTCGGAGTCATATTGCGTGATGTGCTAGAACTCGCTCACTCTAAGAGAGAGGCCAAGCGCATGATTGCAACTCGAAAGATCCTCGTTGATGGAAGAATCGAAACTGATGTTGGCAGAGGTGTGGGACTAATGGACGTTCTAACAGTAGGCGATGATAACTACCGCTGTATTCTGGATGAAAATGGAAAACTTCGATACCGTTCAATTTCTTCCAAGGATTCCTCAAGCAAACTTTGCCGAGTTATGGGCAAGACAACAATTCGTGGCGGAAAGACTCAGGTCCACCTACACGATGGAAGAAATATTACTATTGATGATGCAAATAAATACAATTCCGGAGATACGCTAGTGATTTCACTGCCCAATCAAGAAATTTCAGGACATCACAAATTCTCAGAAGGAATGTTAGCGTACTTAACTGGTGGTAGCCACATTGGTAACACTGCAAAAGTTGTCTCAAAGGACGTAAAGAGATCATCAAAGGCCAATGAAGTCAAATTCGAAGAATTCGGAACGGTTGCAGATTACGTCTTCTTAATTGGTTCAGAGAAAGATCTACCACTGGAGGTGGAAGCATGAGCGATACTGCCAATCCAATGTTGATTCCTAGAATTACTAAAGTCACCGTGAATATTGGTGTTGGCGAGGGCGGAGCGCGCTTGCAACTCGCTGAGAAGGTACTGGAACTACTAACTGGTATGAAGCCGGTTCGAACTCTAGCCAAAAGCACAAATCGTGAGCTTGGAACTCGAGAAGGCGCTCCAATTGGTTGTAAAGTAACAATTCGTAATCAAACTAATGCCGAGTCATTTCTCAAGGATGCCTTTTGGGTGAGAGAAAACACCCTCCCTGCATGGAATTTCGACCAATCTGGGAACCTATCATTCGGAATTGCTGATTATACCGATTTCCCAGAGCAGAAGTATGACCCAGACATAGGTATCTTCGGCATGGACATCAACATCGTACTCGAACGCCCAGGTCACAGGGTATCTCGCCGCCGCCGCCGTGCGGCAAAGGTAGGGGTACCCCACCGAGTGGGCAAGACCGAGTCCATGGAGTGGTTCAAAGAACACTTCGGACTTACCCTTGTGGAGGAGTGAAGTATGGCAAGAGATCATGGAGAAAGAATCGGCAGAAGCATTGGATGCCGCAGCTGCGGACGCAAGCGAGGCTTGATTCGCCGATATGGTCTGAGATTATGTCGCCAGTGCTTCCGAGATGTGGCACCACAAATCGGGTTCAAGAAATATACATGAGGTGATGAAGGATGCAGTTTGACCCATTGAGTGACGCATTTGTCCGTATCTTTAATGCGGAGCAAGCAGGACATTATGAAGTGACTGTTAACCCAGCGAGCAAGCTTCTAGGAAGTATGCTCTCAATCATGCAACAGTCAGGATACGTAGGCGAATATCAGAAGATCGAAGACGGCCGTGGAGGAGGATTTCGTGTAGAGTTGATTGGAGCAATCAATCGCTGCGGTGTTATCAAGCCACGACACTCTGTAAAGAGGACCGATTATGATAAGTGGGAATCACGATACCTTCCTGCACAGGATTTCGGTCTTCTAATTCTAACTACCAATCAAGGTGTTATGAATCACCACGATGCAAAGAAGGGGCGTGTTGGCGGGCGTTTGCTCGCGTATATTTTCTGAGGAGGAATTAAAGATGCCAAAGTTGGATATGATTTCACATAGTATCAAACTCCCAGATGGAGTTTCCGCTACAATCGACGGTCACAACGTTACTGTAGCAAAGGATGGTAAGTCACTGACCCGTGAGTTCCGTCACCCCCGCGTTGAGGTTCGTGAATCAGCCGATGGAGTGGAAGTGTTCGTTAACCTACCACGACGCAAGGAAAAAGCACTTGCAGGTACCTGGGCTGCACATCTCAACAACATGGTAAGAGGTGTTGATTCGGGCTTTGAATACAAATTAAAGGCAGTCTACTCTCACTTCCCTATGACAATCAAGGTTCAAGGAAATGAAATGACTATCACCAATCTATTCGGTGAAAAGGTACCCAGAGTCGCAGCGCTTCCATGGTCACCTGCTGAGGTAGAAGTAAAAGTGACAAATAAGACAGATGTTACAGTCATCGGAGCCGATCGTGAGAAGGTTGGACAAACCGCTGCCAATATTGAGCGTGCGTGCCGAATCAAGAAAAGAGATCGACGTGTTTTCCAAGATGGAATTTACATTGTTTCAAAGGGGAATGAGTGAGGAGGGATTAGAATGGAATACAATAGCATGACAGTCGCTGAACTCAAGGATTTACTTCGTGATGCGGGCTTACCGGTTTCTGGAAAGAAGGCGGAATTAATCGCCCGATTAGAAGAGGCTCCGGATACGCCTGCAGAAGAAGAATTAGAGGAAATGGTCGAAGAAGAGATCGATACCGAAGAAGATGAATTCGAATCTGATGATTTCTTCGAAGACGAATGGGACGACTTCCACACTGCCCGCCAAAAACCAGTACTCGATGAAGATACAAAGGCTGCATTAGCAACCCGTGCTGCTCAGAAGAAGAAGACACCATCCTTCCGAAGGCAGGAATGGTTCCGCTACAAGCGTCTTTCCCGCACTGGTTGGAAGAAACCTCGGGGTGACGATTCCAGCCAGAGAAAGAACCGCAAGTACCGTTCAGCCCTGGTTCGAGTCGGGCATGGGAAGATAGCTGCAGCACGAGGACTACACCCTTCTGGATTTGAAGAAGTTCTAGTCAACAAGAGCAGTGATCTCGAAGGTTTAGACCCTGAGACGCAAGCGGTTCGAATCGCCAAGACAGTAGGTAACCGAAAGCGATCTGCAATTCATGATAGAGCTGACGATTTGGGCCTGAGAGTTCTCAATCGACGCCGTATCTCACGGAGGGGTGATTTGCGATGATGATAACAAATCAAAAGAGGCTCGCGGCTGCTATCTTTAGTCAGCGCGAAGGGCGAGTTGTTGGTGTCCATAGAATTTGGATTGACAAGGACTACCTAGACGATGTGGCAAATGCTGTACAGAAGGACGATGTCCGCAGACTAATCGATGAGGGTATCATCAAAGCTCGTCCATTAGTTGGTACTAGCCGCTCTCGTGCTAGAAAAGCCTCAACTCAGAAGTCAAAGGGCCGTAGGACAGGTCAAGGTTCCAGAAAGGGTTCATCAAACTCACGGAATCCACGCAAGGAACGCTGGATGAGGACGATTCGTGCTCAGCGTAGAACTTTGAAGGAAATGAGAGGAGATGAATCACTTACTTCTTCTGAATATCGTTACTACTACAGGAAGGCTAAGGGCGGATCATACCGTTCTGTCTCCCACATGAAGTCGAATATGGAAATCGACGGGATCAAGCTCGGAGGTGAGCAATGATGGCATACGGAAAGAATCAGAGGCTACGCTTCAAGCGTCGCCGAAACGGTGAGACAGACTACCGACGCAGAATGAAGATGCTCCGTGGAGGCGTTGCTCGTGCTGTCGTTCGAGTCACAAATACTCAGACAATTTGCCAATTGGTGAATTACGAAACAACAGGTGATACCACACAAGTATCAATCGATGGAAGCACTCTAGTTGAGAAGCATGGATGGCCAATCGATGCCTCCCGAAAATCAATTCCGGCAAGTTATGTTGCTGGATATGCGATGGCAAAGGCAGCTATTTCTGCAGGGCACAATGAAGCAATTCTCGATATTGGCCTTGCGGCTTCTACCTCTGGAAACAGGGTGTTTGCAGCTCTCAAGGGAATGATAGATGGTGGTATGGAGATACCACACGGTGAAGATGTATTACCGGATGACGATAGAATCAATGGTTCACATATCGATGACTCGATTGTTAAAGCAGTTGAGGCAGCAAAGAAATCAATTGAGGAGGCCTAATCATGAGCGATGAAGAATCCGAAATTATTGAAACTGCACCAGCAATCGCCCCAGGTCTAGCCCTAGCTTTGGCTGAGGAAGAGGACGCCCCGGTCCGCCGCCGTGGTCCAGACCCACTAGCCGCCCTTCGAACTTGGCAACCTCGTACTCGTTTAGGACGAATGGTCGCAAACGGTGAGATTCTAACCTATGAGCAAGCACTAGCTACTGGACTACCAATCCGTGAGGTTGAGATTGTCGACGCACTACTACCTGGACTTGAGGATGACGTTCTTGCAGTCAATATGATCCAGCGAATGACAGATTCAGGCCGACGTGTAAGGTTCAACGTACTATGTGTCGTTGGAAACAATGATGGATATGTCGGTTTGGCAATTTGCAAAGGTAAGGAAGTAGCTTCAACTATCAAGAAGGCTATCGATAAGGCCAAATTAAGTCTAATCCCAGTAATGAGAGGAAATGGCTCTTGGGAATCTGGTGGAGGCCCTGGAACTTCGGTTCCACTGAAAATTACAGGGCGCTCAGGATCAACTAGAGTTACTCTGATGCCTGCTCCATCAGGTAAGGGTCTGGTTATCGGAGACTACGGTCGTAGAGTTCTACAATTGGCTGGAGTGACCGATGTTTGGAGTCGTTCTGCGGGACAAACACGAACTACAATCAACTACGCTAAGGCTACCTTCAATGCCCTTGTCGAGCTAAATAAAACAAGATTCAGCGAGGGTGATAAAAGACGCCTTAATATCATAAGCGGGAGGGGTAATCAATGACTTTCCTAATCGTAAGAGTTCGTAGCGATCGCGGTGTTGAGCGAAGCATACGTGACACAATGGCGATGATGAATCTAACTCGAGTTAACCACGCAACAATTGTACCTGAAAGCTCTACTTACGCTGGAATGCTTCAGAAGTCCAAGGATTTCGTTACATGGGGTGTAGTAGATGCAGACACAATAGAGAACCTTCTCAAAGAACGTGGCCGAATGGTCGGCGACAAGCCAGTGGACAACGCTGCAATAAAAGCGGGATCAGACTTCAAATCGGTCAAGGATTTCGCAAAGGCACTAGCAACTGGAGAGGCTACAATGAAGTCTGTTGAAGGACTAAAACCAGTTCTTCGATTACACCCACCAAGAGGCTCAAAGGGCTGGGGTGGAATCAAGAGAGCTTACTCTGTTGGCGGTGCTCTAGGATTCCGAGGCGAAGAGATATCTTCTCTAGCCGAGAGGATGATTTGAGGTGAATTAAATGGTATCAAGAACAAACAAATTCCGAGGTCGCTCCCGTTACCACGGTCGCGGTAAGAAGGCTGGTCGAGGTGCTGGTCTACGAGGTGGACGTGGTAATGCTGGAATCAATAAGCATCGTTTAATGACCCGTCTGAAGTATATGCCTGGACATTGGGGAATGCACGGTTTTAACCGCCATCCTAAGTTGAGAAATGTCAATGTTAGCATCAATCTAATGCAAGTGTCTCAGATGGCCGAAGGAGATTCAATTGACCTAACAGAAATCGGCTATGACAAACTCCTAGGCAGTGGTCGTATAGATCGCGCCCTAAACATCTCAGTAGCATCTGCAAGTGCTCGCGCTATCAAGAAGGTAGAAGCAGCTGGTGGTTCAGTGAATCTAACCGACGAAGATGATGAATGGGAAGAATGGGAAGAAGAGTGATTTACACTACTCACAATTGAATTAGAGGTGAAAAAATGGTTGAGCGCCGTCCTTCAGTACTTGGGATTGTGGCTCTTTCAGTCGTTTACTGGGGTGCCTTGGCATGGTGGCAACAAGACGCATTGTTTGGCACTGACTCAGATGCCCAAATGAAGGCAATGACGATGTTTGCTACATCCTTCCCATACATTGGTTTCGTAATCTGGGGCACTTCGAATGATCTTCCAGAAAATATAGCTGAGATTCCCTATCTCGGACGGATGCTCAAGCCAGTAATTTGGCTAGCATTCATTACATTCTTTTTTGCATGGGGGTTAGAAGATTCATCAACTGTTGGATTCTTACTAGTCGGTGTAGGTATACTTGGTCTTGGAGCCGGTCTTGCATTGGCTTGTCTAATGTATTCTGGTTCCGAATCTAGTAGACTGTATGCACTGCAACGACTAGTCGATGTATATCCATCTATAACAAAACCCGATGGCCACGTTAGATTCAACCAAAAATTGTGGACTACAACACTTGTCCTAATCATCTACTTCATGATGACAAACGTAATGATTTGGGGTCTTTCTGAGTCCACACTTGATGTTTTCTCATCATTCCGTGCGATTATGGCTGGCGCATCGGGTTCGATTATGCACCTTGGAATAGGTCCTATCGTTACCGCATCAATTATCATGCAGCTTTTCGCTGGTGCAAAGATCATTCAATTGGATCTTCAGGATTCTGCAGACAAGCAACTCTACCAAGGTGTACAGAAGATATTGGTTCTATTAATGATCCCTATTGAATCGATACCTCAAGTATACGGGTTCCTCGACCCACATGAGGATATCATCATTCAGTTTGGCCTAGGTTGGGCGAATGCAATAATTGTGGCTCAACTATTCATAGGCTCATACCTTGTTTTCTTGCTCGATGAATTAGTCAGCAAGTGGGGTATAGGAAGTGGTATTTCTCTATTCATTGCTGCAGGAGTTGCTCAGTCAACCTTCGTTGGAACATTATCTCCTATAGCAACGGTACAGGGTAGCCCTTACTCATTACAAAATCCTCCATCAGGGACGCTTCCTATGATTTTCTACACTCTTAGGACAGCAACGAATGCCGAATTGGTTTCACAAAATGGTTTTGAACTCATATTACTGAACCATGCTAATCCTGTTGCAGCATTGATTTCTTCAATTATCGTGTTCCTCGTAGTTGCCTATGCAGAATCAAGTAAACTGGAATTACCATTGACACATGGTAAAGTTAGAGGTCACAGAGGACAGTATCCAATTCGACTTGTCTATGCGAGCAATATTCCTGTGATTTTGATGGCTGCTCTCTTAGCAAACGTCAATATGTTCACTTTGCTATTCTGGTCACATCCAGTCCTTTCAACGGTACCAATATTGGGTAAGGAAGGCTCCTGGAGTATGGCTCATTGGTTTGGTTCATATGAACCAGGGGCTACAACGCCATCGGGTGGATTTGCTTGGTACTCCTCTATGGTTAACGGTGTAGGTGATTGGTTGATTCCGTTATTGAATCAATCAGGGGATGCTTATGGCCACGAACTTTGGCAGATTATGGTGCATGTTATCGTCTATGTGACTTTCATGACAGTAGGATCTACGATATTCGCAAAGTTCTGGATTGAGACAACAAACATGGGTGCAAAGGACGTTGCAAAACAAATAGAGCGTACAGGCATGCAAATTCCAGGATTCCGAAAGAATCCAGTTGTTCTAGAGAGAATCCTAGAGAGATATATTCCACCTGTGACTATCTTCTCCGGTGCCTTCGTAGGTCTTCTAGCAGCGGGTGCAGATTTACTTGGAACTGTGGGTAATGCTACTGGTACTGGTTTGCTCCTAGCGGTCGGAATTATCCTCAGAACTTATGAACAAATTCAGAAGGAACAAGCCATGGAAATGCACCCTGTGTTAAGAGAATTCTTTGGCGCCGAATAATTTCTTTCCACTCTGAATCAATCACTTCAAATGTCTAGAAAATTGAAGCGCGGCGTTTATATCTCAATACCAAGGAACAGCCTCGCAGCACATCGATAATCAATCTCAGGCTTCTCGTCATATTCATATACATAAGGTCGGTCGGCGACCTGCTGCGTCAGACTGGCGTTGGAGACTGAGGACTCTAGAGTCCGGTGATGTTCTCCATCAAGTCAGACGTACGCCGAGGAAATGCTGCCGCGAACTTAGTTCGTGGTTGAGAGGTGAACCACGTTCAACTTGACCCCCGTTATAGGGGGTGCAAGAAGCAGATTATTTCGATTCAAATTCAAAAAATAGAATCGGTGATCCTGCGTCAATTTTCAATAAGAATCAGCAAAACTTGTGATCCGCTCGATACTTCCGTTAGGATTGTGATTCCGCTCACGCGAAATCCGGTTGATCCTGCCGGAGGCTACCGCTATTGGAGTTCGATTAAGCCATGCGAGTCGAGAGTCTTAGGGACTCGGCGTACCGCTCAGTAACACGTGGGTAACCTGCCCTATGCTGGGGAATAACCTCGGGAAACTGAGAATAATACCCCATAGTCCACCATGCCTGGAACGGTTGGTGGATGAAAGCTCCGGCGGCATAGGATGGGCCTGCGGCGTATCAGGTCGTAGGGGGTGTAACGTACCCTCTAGCCATCGACGCGTACGGGTGTTGGGAGACATAGCCCGGAGATGGATTCTGAGACACGAATCCAGACCCTACGGGGTGCAGCAGGCGCGAAAACTTGGCAATGCGAGAAATCGTGACCAGGGAACTCCAAGTGGCTGGGGTAAGACCCAGTCTTTTCTTGACTCTTCAAAGGTCTTGGAATAAGGGGTGGGTAAGGACGGTGCCAGCCGCCGCGGTAATACCGGCGCCTCAAGTGGTAGTCGATTTTATTGGGCCTAAAACGTCCGTCGCCTGTTTGGTACATTCGTGGGTAAATCAACCAGCTCAACTGGTTGAATTCTGCGAGCACGGCCAGACTTGGGACCGGGAGAGGTGTGGGGTACGCTCAGGGTAGGGGTAAAATCCTGTCATCCTGAGCGGACCACCTGTTGCGAAGGCTCCACACTAGAACGGATCCGACGGTCAGGGACGAAGCCTAGGGGCACGAACCGGATTAGATACCCGGGTAGTCCTAGGTGTAAACGCTGTGGACTTGGTGTTGGGAAGGTTCCGAGCCTTCTCAGTGCCGAAGCGAAGGTGATAAGTCCACTGCCTGGGGAGTACGGTCGCAAGGCTGAAACTTAAAGGAATTGGCGGGGGAGCACCGCAACCTGAGGATTGTGCGGTTTAATTGGATTCAACGCCGGAAAACTCACCAGTGCCGACGGACAAATGAAAGCCAGTGTGATGAGCTTGCTGGATTGTTCGAGAGGTAGTGCATGGCCGCCGTCAGTTCGTACCGTAAGGCGTTCTGTTAAGTCAGATAACGAACGAGACCCTCATCCCTATTTGCTAAAGTCAGTCCGCTGATTACAGGACTATAGGGAGACCGCTGGCGCGAAGTCAGAGGAAGGCGAGGGCAACGGTAGGTCAGTATGCTCCGAATGCACTGGGCTACACGCGCAATACAAAGGACGGGACAATGGGCCGCTGCGCCGAGAGGCATGTGGCTATCCCGAAACCCGTTCGTAGTTCGGATTGAGGGCTGTAACTCGCCCTCATGAAGCTGGATTAGGTAGTAATCGCGTCTCAAAAAGGCGCGGTGAATATGCCCCTGCTCCTTGCACACACCGCCCGTCAAACCATCTTAGTTGGGGGTGGGTGAGGCTACCTTTTAGTGGGGTATTCGAGCCTGCCTTCGACAAGGAGGGTTAAGTCGTAACAAGGTATCTGTAGGGGAACCTGCAGATGGATCACCTCCTAAGAAACTCGGAAAACCCGGGGGGACGGGGCGCTTCGGCGCCCCGTTCTTCCAACTTTTTTTTCTATTTTTTCAAAATATTAACAAAATTAACAAACATATTAATCAGTTTGTTACAATTGATGAAGTATTTTTTTTCTATATACTATACAGCAATCGTATATTTTTGACTTCATATACCGAAGGTATATAGCGAATTCATCCTCTAACGTGAGATATGCGCGCAATGCTCGCAACAACAATGATGCTGTTAATGATGACTGCAGCCCTAGCAGGCTGTGCTGGATCTGACATCACCCAAGATGATGTCGATCAAGCGAGAGCTGATGGAAAGGCAGAGGGAATCGCCGAAGCTACAACCGTAAGCACCCTAGACGTGATTCACGAGCGCGGTTCAATGAACTGCGGAGTGAAGTCAGAGCAGTGGGGAATGGGATACTTGAACACAGACTCGGAGTACACCGGTCTAGATGTCGAGTACTGCAAGGCAATTGCAGCCGCTATCGGCCTGAACCCCGAAACTGACATCACATACGTTTACTCAAGCGGCTCGGAGAGGTTCAACCTCCTACGAGACAGCGAGATAGACGTGCTGATTAGGACCACAACGTGGACCACCAGCAGGGATGCAGACCTGAATGCCGATTTCGCAGGAATAAACTTCTTCGACGGACAGGCAATACTTGTCAACGGTAACAAGCTTGCCAACGATGGAACCCCATCCGTTTACGACCTAGCAGGGACTGTAATCTGCGTCGCTACCGGTACAACCACAGAGGGTAATATCCAGGACTTCATCTCGGACTGGGACGCAAGCTGGGGAGCAGCCCCATCAACGTTCGTCGCTGATGACGCCACAGCCGCAAGGGCCGCCTTCGTTGGCGAAGAGTGTGACGCTTACACCGGCGATAACTCTGCCATGGCAGCCTACAAGTGGCAGCTAGACGGATCTGGTGACCCAACCGCTTGCGCAATCGCGCACGCAGATGACTCAACTCAGTGCGCAGACCTATGGATCGGTGCAGAGTATCTCTCGAAGGAGCCTCTGACCGCAGCTGTAAGAGACTACGACACTGAGTGGAAGGAAGTCGTACAATGGGTCTGGTTTGGAATGGTCACTGCTGAGGAGATGGGGCTAACCTCCACTAACCTCGATAGTGCACCTACTGACTCGGCAACCACTCGCTTCCTAACCGGTAGCAGCTGGCTAGGAACAGAGGCGAACCCTCTGGATGCCGACTTCATGACCGATGTCCTGACCGCCGTGGGTAACTACGGTGAGGCATACGACCGTTCCTTCTGTGACGGAACCTATGACGGTGTCAGTGGATCCGATGCAATGACTGGATGCGTCCTGCCAAGAGCAAACACCGAGAACGCCCTCGTCTCAGAAGGCGGCCTCATGTACGCACCAGCCTGGCGCTGATTGAACTCTTAGTCTAATCGCGTACGTAAAGCCCGGGGGGGCATGCACCCCCCGGGCCACATATTTACATCATATGAGGAGGAGTTCCAGTGGTAACCCAAAATTCAGAATCGCAAGGATTGGTATCGAAACTCAGACTCAGTAGGAAAGACGCACCTATTATCGCTGCCTACCTAGTTGTTTCCCTTCTTCTTTGGCAGTATCTAACTAAGTTCTTCTCGCTCTCCAAGGAAATTATCGATGAGATGGCAGTCAGCGTCGTTGTAAACGATTTGCAGCTGAATGAATCCTATTACCCGCTATCGAATTCTTTGAGGGTCATCGGGCCAATTTTCCTACTATTGTTCACTTTGGTATGCAACGAGTACAAGACCCTTTTCTCAAATCCAAGGAACTTTAGGGGCTACTCGAAGACCCTCATTATAGTTCTCGGATTTTTACTCATTTTCGGACTTTCCAACACTTTCGAATTCAGGGCTAAATCCCAGGTATGGATGATTATGGGTGGGCTTCTGATTGCAGGGATAATAATCCTCTTTGACGCAGTCAATGGGATGTTAGACTCCTTGATAGGGACCCTTAGGAATCCAAAGAATACGAAGAAAATCTGGTTTGAAGCACCAATAGAGTCTTCACTAACTCTCCTTGCAATTTCGTTCTATTTTATCGTCCTTCTTGTCCCTGTCCTCCTTCCTGCCTTTTCAATATACTTTACCAGCATTTTTGAGAACGTCGTGACATTCCTATCATTCCTTCTCCTAGCGGTGTTCATATACTCCGCATGGGATATTTCTCTAGAGAGACATAATCCTTCTATACAGGACCAAAAGTTCTCATCGACAGTCTTTCTTTTCGCAATCCCTTTCATTCTTTTCTTAATTCTTAGAGTTATGTTCCTAATCAAGACTAATGAGGACTGGAGGTTATCCTATGAATTCATGGATGATGTCGGCGGGTTCCCTGTGACAAACTGGCCATGGCAGATTGACGCATCCAACGACTCCCGGTGGACCTTCTTCAGAGCGGGCGTGATAAACTCAGCGAGAGCAACTCTGCTCAGCATAGTCCTCTGCACTATCCTTGGCATCTTCATCGGCGTCTCCAGGCTCTCCAATAACAGGCTCGCAGCCGGTCTCGCCACCGCATACGTGGAGTTCTTCCGGAACATCCCACTAGCGATTCTACTCTTCTTTGTCTCCATCCAGATCAGGGAATGGGCACCCGACTTTGGGGCTGAGGTCTTCCTCTTCGACATGTTCTACCTCAGCAAGCAAGGCCACTGGATACCTCAACCAGCCACTGCCAACCTAGTAATCGCGATATCCATCTTGATCGGGACACGAATCCTCACAGGCTACCTAGACAGGGATGGGGTAGATGACTCGGATGAGGGACTAATCAGGAGGATGGCAATATGGGCACTCGCGTCCATCATATCGCTGGCAGTCTTCCTTTCCGGCGACTTCAGCATTCCAGAGCTCGTTCAACCGGACATGGAATCCACTGCCTCCTGGTACATCGTGCCGGGCACTGGGTTCAAGATAACGAGCCCGTTCATCTATATCGTAACCGCACTCACGCTATTCACGGCATCGATAGTCGCCGAGATAGTAAGGGGGAGCATCCAGTCATTGCCCCGGGGTCAGGTCGAGGCCGCAATATCTCTCGGACTGAACCCTTTCCAGAGGCTGAGGTTGGTTATCCTGCCCCAAGCACTGAGGAGCATGGTGCCACTTCTTAACAGCCAGTACATGAACATCTGGAAGAACTCAAGCCTGGCTATCATAGTAGGGTTTAGCGACATCTTCCTGGTCATCCTGATCATGATGAACAACGTGGGAAAGCTAGTCCCTCTATTCATGCTCCTGCTGATTACCTACCAGGCTGGTAGCCTGCTCATTTCGGTAGTGATGAACGCGTACAACGCAAGGGTAACGAGGGTGAGAATATGACTGTCGGTAATCCAGAGGGGCGAAGCAATGGCCGGTTCGATGGGGGGAGGGCAATGTCGATATTGAACAGCCTTGAAGAGTCTGTCTCAGGGAAGCCCGCGAAGTGGGCCAGGGGGGTGAACAACCTAGCCACCTCAGGCGCAGCATTAGCAATATCGATTATCTCGTCTTTCTGGATGGTCATGAACAAGCACGAATCGATTACCGACGAACTAGAGCTCAAGCATATGCTGTTCCTACTTGCTTTCGGTACTACCTCGTTCCTGCTAGTCTGGACATTCCTACTCTCCACAATCAAGGGGACCATCATCAAATCGAGGTCATCGGCCATTCTGGGGCTGATAGCAGCGAGCTCGATCTTCTTCCTGTGCGACTGGCTCCTAGGATTCGTACTCGTAGAGGCCAACTGGGGCATAGTCTGGTCCGCCAGGGTCCAGCTGTTCGCCGGGCATGAGATGAACTACAGAATGATCAGCGACAGCAAAGAGAACCAGATGTGGAGGCTATGGTCTACCCTGGCCCTGCTAACGGCCGTGATCAGCTCAGCCTACGGGACATCAGAAATCAAGACCCGCAACTTCGTCGGCGGATTTTTCTTACTGTCTATTATCGCTGTATTGTTTACGGCATACCCCTCATACAGGAGTTACGACCCAGAAGGTCCAATCACTAGATTTGTTCTTGTAAGTGCACTAGGCTTTGCATCCTTCTTAATGACCAGAAGATACTGCTCTTCCAGAGAGGAGTACCGGATTAATAGATTCAAACGATACCTAGCATTGCTTGGGGTATTCACATTCTTCTTCTCTATATTTGTGATGAATCCTCCCGATTTCGTCGTCGAGAGAGGTTGGATGGAGAGTGGACTTGAGCCCGCACTATGGGGTGGTCTTTTCGTCAATCTCATCCTTGCAACAGCAGGGGGAGTCCTCGGTCTCGGAATTGGTGTCATACTCGCATTCGGTAGGCAAAGTGAACTACCGATTTTCAAGTGGCCATCCACCGCTTTGATTGAGACCGTTCGCGCCGGACCCATGATTGCATGGCTATATTTTGCAAAATATCTTTTGGAGGACGTGATAGTGCCTTTCTCCGACGCGGACTCGATAATGAGAACTCTACTGATGTTCGCCTTCTTCGGAGGGGTTTACACTGCAGAGATACTTAGGGGCGGAATCCAATCAATAAGCGGGGGCCAAATAGAGGCAGCCACTGCGCTGGGATTGAATCCTAATCAGATCAAACTAACCGTGATTCTACCGAACTCAGTTCGTACTACCCTCCCCTCACTTGTCAGCCTACTAATTGGGCTATGGAAGGACACGACTCTGATTTTCATAATTGGTATATTTGACTTCTTCAAGATCGCCAAGGACCTGAATACCTCGGACCTTCAATTTGCCTTGGATATCCTAGAGCCACTTTATATGGCCGCATTCGTCTTCTGGATAATCGCATTCTATCTATCTCGAATCTCTATGGGAGTCGAGAGAAAGTTGGGCCTTGGCTCAGAAACAGGTGGGGAAAGAACATGACTGATAACAATGAAAAAGAAATAATTAAGACATATGGTGTAAAGGTTAATTTCGGAGATTTCTGGGCCCTAAAGGGAATAGACATATCAGTTAGAAAAGGAGAAATAATTGTCATACTAGGCCCTTCTGGATCGGGTAAGTCAACCTTCATCAGGACGCTGAACAGGCTCCAACCACACAGTGGGGGTACGATTGAAGTTGATGGAATAACGATTGATGAGAATACTAGTGTTGCCGATTTGAAGTACGTAAGGTCGGAAGTTGGATTTGTATTCCAACAATTCAACCTCTTCCCTCACCTTACTATTATGGAAAATATAACACTAGCCCCTATGAAGGTCAAGGGTATGACAAAGAGGGAGGCGGAACACAAAGCCATGGAATTACTAGAAAGAGTCGGAATTCCAGAACAGGCCTACAAGTATCCAAGCGGTCTATCTGGTGGTCAACAACAGCGTGTTGCAATCGCTAGAGCCTTGGCAATGGATCCCAAGATTATGCTATTCGACGAGCCAACAAGCGCTCTTGACCCTGAAATGATTAAGGAAGTGCTGGATGTTATGAAGGACTTAGCTCAAAGAGATATAACGATGATTGTAGTTACACACGAAATGGGATTCGCCAAGGAAGTTGCTGACCGATGCATACTATTCGATGAAGGTCATCTTATCGAGGAGAATAATCCTCACGATTTCTTCGACAACCCTACACACGATCGAACCAAGTTATTCCTCAAGCAAATCTTGTGAATCAGTTGTCAAGCCAATTTGCGACTCGGTCTAGCATTGTGCTTCTGAAAGTCAGTAGTTGCAAATCAGGACCTTGGATATCGATAGTGATTGTAGAGCCACGGGTAAAATGGGTTTCATCCCAACCATCGCTGACAACGTATCCACGATGCATATCGCTTGTCATAACTGTTGGCTGTTGTGTCCACTCCCAGTATGATCCATCTTCCCTTCTTTCTGCTCGAGGTAAATCTCTAGCCACGAATAGGTAATGATTGTTTATTTCTGAAACGGGGAAATTAGTCCCTTCTATATTGACCACATGACGATACCAAGCGCCTTGACCAAGGAATGTTGAGAAGAGACAACCTGAAGAATATTGTTTGCAATCGACATTCTGCCCACGTTGAATTCTGTATTTCGAAGGTTGATATTGGTGCGTATTAGCGACCAACAAATCATTCAATGCAGGGTCACAACGGATTTTATTTCCGCTTGTGGTTTCAATCTCTGCTTGCAATCTCGGTAGCCGATTTACTATTGCAGTCCCTTCTATTACTGAGCGAATATCAGCTGCGAAATTTGTCGGGTCACTGCCCATGTAGAATCCATAGGAACCCTCTTCATCCTCAGACCTTGGATGGGAATTTACCCCCATCACAGGAGTGTCGGAATCTACAGAATGTGCAATTGAAGTTAGGGTTCCATCACCGCCTAAAACAACTACCAAATCGCATTCAATGAAATCGGTGCGTCTAACGTTTTCTCTAGCGGAATAATCTACACTAATTCCACATTCGGCGACAATAATATCCAATTCATTTCGGATTGATTCCAACGCTTGGTCATGAATCTCCTCGAAGTTTTTCTTGTAGACTACGAGTATGTTGTCTATCACCAATATACCCCCTTCTCAATATAGGCGCAATAATCACTCCATATAGGGGCGACGCAAGGAGTCTGAGACTCTCTTATGGTCTCGATATAGTATATTTTGATTAACTAATAAACCATAGCCTCATCAGCGATAAGTCACGGGATTTATTTCAATGAGAGCAGTGTTGCTGGGGATATTGCTCATAATTCCCTGCTCTTCAGGTTGTTTGGAAGTCCCGATCGAATCTTGCGAAGATACCGGTTGCTTCCCCTTCAACAATGATATTCTGAACGAATTACTTTCCAATCCAGAATCTCTAGATGTATTGTTACTGGCCTCTGAAAATTCTAGGTTGCGAGTTAAATCTTCAACAACCTACCAAACAGAAACTCAACTGGGAGAAATACATTGGAACGTTGCTAAAGATGACGAGCAAAATCTACGTTCAATCGCAATGAGATTCAGTCTTGGAACCAATTCTATTGATACTGAAGTCATCGAAGGTACAGAAACCACTAATATTAGATTAGGTAATGTTTGGTATGAGGGTAGGGATGCAGTTCCTGATTACAAGGACCCATTCTATGAGATCGTCGAACAAGCTATGGAAGATCCAGATGGTTTCTGGCCATCCTTCGGATTTGATACGACATCGATTTCAGGACTCGAATGGACAATAACTCACGATATTGAATCTCTTGAACAGGTGGCCAGCGCTCAAAATGATACACATAGTATAATTCTAGTCTTGAAAGGCGTTCCTCCCGAACTAATTGGTGTCGAATTGTACGGTAACGATGACTCTGCTTTCGTTTTGAGTATTGAGAAAGGAGATGATGTAGAATTGAGCCTACAACCTGATTTACCTAGAGCTGCGATTGAATTCAATATCGATGACCCCGTCCAATTATCCGATGGAACGACAATATGGGCGGGATATGTCCCTCTAGAATTCACCTCCGAGGTTGATACTACGGAGTTGATTTTCCAAGTTATAGAGTCGGAATCTACAATTGTGGAGTTTAATCTAGCTGATTTGACATCTAACCAAAGCGACGTCCGTGGTGATTGGTGGAATTTTGTTTATTGGGATTATTCAGGAGATGGATATTTTTCAGCCTCTGATTACTACGAGATTCGTACTAATTCAACGAGCTCTGTTAGTGTCAAAATCTATGATACTTGGGCAGATACTTGGGCGGGAGAGATAACCCCTTCCAATGGTTAATTCTGTAATTTTCCACCTGAGGGTTGAAGCCAGTTGATTATATCCAATCCTTCGATAGAAGACATAAGGAAGTAAGACATAAATGATGAGAATCCTAATCTTGAAACGGTTTCTAAACCTATCATATCTGAGTAAATAGTAATTTTCTTACTGTAAACTAACCCTATGCCTTAGGGCAGATTCAAGCACTGTCCATAGTTAGAGCCACACATGACAGAGCGGAGCCACCCTCTGTTGCGCTTGTTAGGGCACTTGAGGGAGTATAGATGGCAAGTGTGGCTCGCCTCATTTTGTTCAATCATGAACAAGTTTTGGGATCTAGCACCACCTATTCTAATCGGTATGGCTATCGACGTTGTAACATACAAAGAAGACTCGATGCTAGCTGATTTTGGATATCCAGATCCTTATGACCAATTTTTGATTCTTGTAGCTCTTACAGTGGTTATTTGGGTTCTAGAATCACTATTCGAATATTGGTTTGGAGTATTATGGAGGAATCTCGCTCAAAATGCTCAACATGAACTGAGAATGGACGCATATGAGCATATTCAAAATCTCGAGATGCAATGGTTCTCTGGCCAAACAACTGGCGGGTTGATGGCAATAATGAATGATGATGTTAATCAACTTGAGCGATTTCTTGACCAAGGAGCCAATGACCTACTTCAGGTTGCGACAACGGTTATCGTTGTCGGAGGAGTGATGTTCATTCTAGCGCCTTCTGTGGCAATTTACGCAATATTGCCAATCCCAATAATTGTCGGTGGCTCGTTTATGTTCCAGCGTAGAATTGGCGTTCGTTACGCCAAAGTCCGCAAAGAAGTCGGCGATCTCAACGCTCTACTGAATAACAATTTGAGTGGAATTACCACAATCAAATCATTCACTGCAGAGGAGCGAGAGGTAGAGCGGGTAGGTGTTGCCTCTCGCTCATATAGAGATGCAAATAGAGATGCAATACGTCTTTCTGCCTCATTTGTCCCTCTTATTCGAATGGCCATTTTATTTGCTTTTACAGCGAATATGTTGGTCGGAGGTTGGTTAGCTCTCGAGGGTTCACTGTCAATTGGGGCTTATTCGATAATCGTATTCATCACCCAAAGACTTCTTTGGCCACTTACTCGCCTCGGCCAAACTTTCGATTTGTATCAGAGAGCCATGGCATCAACTGACAGAGTTCTTAATTTATTAGATACTCCAATCGGTTTAGTTGAAGGTGATATTGAATTAGATGAAGCGAATGGAGAGATTACCTTTGATAGCATTGAGTTTTCCTATCCAGAAAGAGAATCGGTTCTCTCTGGAGTATCTCTTAGTATAGAGTCGGGAGAAACCATCGGACTTGTTGGAAGTACAGGATCAGGTAAGACCACCCTAGTTGGACTTCTTCTTCGCTTCCACGATCCACTACAAGGTTCGGTTAGTCTTGATGGCAATGATGTTAAGGAACTAAAGTTAGCATCACTAAGGGGTTCAATTTCTTTAGTTTCTCAAAATACCACTCTATTCCCTGGAACAGTACGAGAAAATATCCTCTATGGTAGACCTAGTGCTAGTGAGAAAGAGGTCTTGGAAGCTGCTCGTATAGCAGAGGCTACTAATTTCATCAATGAACTACCAGAGGGCTGGGAGACCGATATCGGTGAAGACGGACACAGACTTTCTGGCGGCCAGCGACAACGTCTAGCAATTGCACGTGCGGTGCTAAAAGATGCACCAATACTCGTATTTGACGAAGCAACGAGTAATGTCGATAATGAGACCGAGGCTGCATTACAGCGTTCAATTGAAAGAATTTCGACAGATAGAACTACCATCATTATCGCTCATCGCCTTTCCACCGTTAGAAATGCAGATAAGATTGCAGTCTTAGATTCCGGTATGATTACTGAATTAGGTACGCATGAGAAATTGGTTGAGTCTGACGGACTATACTCTAGGCTATGGTCGGTACAAACTGGATTAGCTGCAAGTAATGATTGAGGCTCAAACATGACTGATGAATTAAGTTCGCCTAAATTAACTAAATTGGCGGAAACAATAGGCTTTGAAATTACGGAATTTACCCGAGGTAGATGTGTTGTCGAATTGATGATTAGAGAAGACCATCTAAACGCCGGAGGTGTTGCACATGGAGGGCTACATGCTACATTGTTGGACACAGCAATGGGAGGGACATTAGTGACTACTTTATCGAAAGAAGAATGGTGTGCAACAGCACAATTGGATTTGTCATATCTCGAACCTGCTTATCGCGGTTCTCATCTTACTGCGGTTGGCGAAGTAGTTCGCAGGGGTCGAAATTTAGCCCATTTGCAAGGTGAAATTACAGATCAAAATGGAAAGAAAATCGCTCATGCAAGAGGCACATGGGCGGTCTGGGAAAAGAAACCAAGTAGTCTTGTTTGATTAGTATATCACGGCAAAGGATTGATGATAGTCGGCTAGTTCGCCCTAATCATGGCAAGGGCTGACTCTCTAATTTTCTTCCTTACCGGATTTGCACAATTAATCATTGCATCAGAAATAGAAACTGCACTAGTGGCAGCTATTCTCCAAGGCACAGGTAGTGGTATGCTTGCTTTAGGGGTGTATTTCCTTATCTTTGTCGCCAGAAATCACAAAGAATTTTCAGACAGATATTCCAAGTCCGAAAAGACCGTATTAGTTCGTGACCAGCAAACTGGTGAATTAAGTAGAGTAGATGATACTCCCGTCGTAAGTAAGGCCTTGATGTATGGAGGCCCAACCGCCCTAACTTTCTTGGCCGCTCTATTCTGGTTAGCATACTGAGGTGACCTCCTGTCGAGTAAGGGTATGTCGGACAGAATTGATGATGTAATCAATAACCCAGCATATGATATGCTTGGGGGGTACCATATTTTCCTTCGAAGGATGTTGATACCAATCATCATTATTCTAATTGCTTTATTGGTGTGGACAATTACTGAACCGTATATTTCCTCATCCCTTACGCGTAAAGTCGTCACTGCGATAATCACTGGACTAAGTTTAGGTCCTGTGACGAATTTTGATCGTGGGGTCGCGGAATGGCTCAGACGTAGGAATAAAGTCTGAACATCCACCTAAATCCGGCGAAGCAATCAAAGCAAAATGCCCTCCAGACATAATCAATGGTATCCCTAGACGACTTCAATTTGGTAGAACTTGTTTTCGGCGAATCTGGTTCAACATTAGAATTGATTTTTGCCGCATCTGCGCTAATCGGAGGCGTTCTATTCCTGTTTTGGTTCCTTTTGATGCTGATTGGAGGAGTCGGCGAGGGTCTTTTTGAGGGGTTATTTGGTATCGAATTCGATGTCATGAGTTCTGATGGTGCATTCGATGCTATGACCTTCCAAGGAGTAATGGCATTCATGATGTTCTTTGGTCTATCTGGATTATACACGCTAAAGTCTGATGGGGGAGATACTCTGGCTATAGGGGTAGGCGGGGTTGCTGGATTAGCCTCGATGTATGGGACTGGAAAAATCTTCCAACTCTTCTTTTCTTTGGAAGCCAGTGGAAATATCGAAATGGAACAGGCCATTGGTGAGAAAGGAACCGTTTACCTCAGAATTCCTGAAGATAGCGTTGGCCAAGTTACAATCGAAGTTGGTGGTGCCCAGAAGACCTACAATGCAAAATCAGAAGATGGTCAGGGTATAGCTACTGGAGACTTTATTGAAGTCGTTGACGTCATTAGTTCTACCCTTGTGGTAAAGAGAGTTTAGAATCCATTTTCAATGCAGATTCTTGATTGTGCCGGCATAGCCTTAATGAGTCAATAGCGTTTGTCGCAGTACGGAGCGATTGCTATGGCTGAAGCTGGTGCACTACTAACAATAATGATGTTCGCAACCATACTGTTCTTGGTTGCAATTGTAATATTCTTTGCACAGAGGTACAAAAGATGTCCTCCGGATAAGGTAATGGTAGTTTATGGTCGTACCGATAAGGGTAAGGCGAGTAGGACTATACATGGTGGTGCAGCGCTTGTTTGGCCGCTCATTCAGGACTACGCCTTCCTAACATTAACACCAATCACAATCAATATCGATCTAAGGAACGCTCTATCGCTCCAGAATATCCGAATAAACGTTCCATCAACATTCACAATTGGTGTCTCAACTGAGAAGCAAATTATGGCTAATGCAGCCGAGCGTCTGCTTGGATTAAAACAAAATGATATTGAAGAAATGGCTAAAGAGATTATTTTCGGTCAACTTCGTCTAACTGTAGCCTCCTTGACAATCGAGCAGATTAACCAAGACCGCGATGCATTCTTAGAATTGACTAGAAAGAACGTAGATACAGAATTACAGAAAGTTGGTCTTTACCTAATCAACGTAAACTTGGTGGATATTACTGACGAATCGGACTATATCGAAAGCATCGGTAAGAAGGCCGCTTCAACTGCCGTTGAGAACGCACGTGTTGATGTAGCTAATGCAGAGCGAGACGGTGCCGTTGGTGCGGCAGAAGCAAACCGAACCAAGGAGATTGAGGTTGCAAAGAACCTAGCAGAGGCAGAGAAGGGTCGAAAGACTGCCGAAGCAGATCAGCGTGTTTACGTTGGACAACAAGAAGCATTAGCAGTTGCCGGAGAGAACGATGCAAAAGGTGAGATTGCTAACTCCGACGCTGATCTTGCTGAGGCAGAAGCTTCAGCAAATCAACGTGCTGAAGTTGCAACTGCTAAGGCCGAAGCGGAAATTCAGAGGGCTAAATTCACTGAAGAGGAAGAACGTCTGAAGGCTAGCGAAATTGTACGTGAGCAAATTCAGAAACAGCAAATCGAAATCGCTGCAGAAGCTGAAGCAGAAAGACAACGACGTATCGCACGTGGTGAAGCAGACGCGATACTTGCTCGCTATGAAGCAGAGGCGTCTGGTGTTCAACAGGTCCTAGAAGCAAAGGCCGCAGGTTACCAAGGCCTAGTTAGCAGTGCTAATGGAGATGCAAAGGCCGCAGCTACACTACTTATGGTTGAGAAGATCGACCAGATGGTATCAGCCCAGGTCGAAGCAATTCGTAACTTGAAGATTGACAGCATTACTGTATGGGATTCTGGCGGAGATGGTGATGGAAGTTCGACTTCGAACTTTATCTCCAATCTTGTAAAGTCACTCCCCCCTCTACACGACATAGCGTCAAATGCTGGAGTGGACCTACCTGATTACCTAGGCTCAATGACTGATGATGATTGAATTTTTGACATACAGTCTTTCCCTTTGGGATAGTCAGCCTCATGAATGGTAATTATCTCGGTAATGTCAATGAGCGAAGACGTTGTACTAATCGGAGGAGCTAGAACCCCGTTCTGTGAATGGCTTGGTGGAAAGCGTGGAGACGGTGAAGTCGGTGGAAGATTAGCCGAAGTAAGTGCCGAGCAATTAGGCTCTATCGCTATTCGAGGGGCTCTTGAGAAGACTGGTACAAGCCCAGAGTCAGTTGACCACCTAGTAATCGGTCACGCATTACAGACAAGCGATCAGGCGATTTTTGGCGCTCGTCATGCAGGACTTAATGCAGGTATCCCCCAAGAGGTTCCAATGCTTACACTAAACCGATTATGTGGTTCAGGAATTCAATCAATAATTTCAGCATCTCAAATGATTATGCTTGGTGAAGCCAATACTGTGGTTGCAGGGGGAATGGAAAATCTCAGCCAGGCACCACACGTACTTAGAGGAATGCGCTCCACCTACAAACTAGGAAGACCACCAAGAGAAGGTGATGAACTTCCCAAGGATATGGAAGATTATCTCTTCACCAATTTGCTAGATACCACTTGTGATTCCTTCATGGCCCAAACTAGTGATGAAATCTGTCGTAGAGTGGGCGTCACGAGAAAAGAAGCAGATTCTTTTGCAGTAATTAGTCATTCAAGAACTGAAAATAGTGTTGATAATGGGATTTGGGCTGAAGAAATTGTTGATGTTGAGACGGCCGATGGTTTAGTCACTGCAACCGAAGAAGACCACTTTGTTAGAGGTACTAGTGATGAGTCCCTTGGTGCACTTAGGACGCATTTCGGCCCTACTTCCTTGGTAACCGCTGGAAATGCCTCTGGTGTAGTTGATGGTGCAGCAGCTGTAGTGCTGAAATCCGCATCTCAGGCCGCCTCTGACGGAGACAAACCCATAGCAAGAATAGTCAACTGGGGGGTTGTTGGCCTTGAACCTGCAATTATGGCATATGGCCCGGTACCAGCCAGCAAACTAGCCCTTGAAAGGGCAGGTATGAGTGTGGATGAGATTGACCTATGGGAAATCAACGAAGCCTTCGCCGGTCAAGCAGTGGCTTGTATGAAGGAATTGGGAATTTCACATGAGATAGTCAATATTAACGGTGGTGCAGTCGGTTTAGGGCACCCTCTTGCAGCAACAGGAAGTCGTCTCACACTAACTCTAGCACATACACTCAAGCGAGAGGGCAAGAAGTTTGGAATCGCGACAGCATGTATTGGTGGCGGACAGGGAATAGCAATAATTCTCGAATCTGTGTGATATTTTTCTTGATCATGTACGGGGACAGGTTAACTAAGTGCTGCTGTTGGTAATGTTATGGCAGAACATATCCCGGGTACAGGACACGCGAATAAAGCTCGTAGTTTGGTTAAGACTGTCACTTGGAGAACAATAGGTACTCTTGATACAATTCTGATAGCTTACATTGTGACAGGAGATATCAAGGCAGGAGCCGCTATTGGTGGAACTGAATTATTCACAAAGATGATACTGTATTATTTCCATGAAAGAGCATGGAGTTGGTCAGACTGGGGTTTGGAAGATATTGCTGAAGAGACCTCAGATACGGATTAAATTCTCCTCACTATATTAGATCCATCAAATATCTCAGTAGAGATATACCCACGGCAATTAAGTAAGGATATGTCAAAACATCTTGAGGTAGCATGCGAATAGCGGTTTTGGCGCCCGCCCATGCGGTTACAAGAACAATCAGAGGTAAAGCAAGAGTAAGTGTATCAAATTTGGTGATTTCATCAATTAATGACGGGTTAAAAAGTAAATGAGATACTATAGCGACAGGGACTACTCTCATTACAATCAAGTAAGAAGTTCCTGCGGCTTTATGAGGTCCCAATCCTAGAACTATTCTGTTTAACATGGTAAAAATAACTCCTCCCCCAATACCGATTAATCCTGCGGATAAACCTCCTGCTAGGCACCCTAACTTGTATTTGTAGAGCAATGCACCTTGAATAGAGATATCCTCATCATGAATGTCATTATGTTGCTCTTCGATTAATTTCTTTATACCACGATATATCACTAAAATCAGTAGAATAATTGCTAGAATTTTGATAATACTTTCACCCGCTTCGGCAATTATTTGATCAGCGGCTAAAGCACCGAAAATTGCGCCAAATATCGCTACAATCCTACCTTTCCGTCCAACTCCTGCAACCGTGTAACCCCCTTCATCGTGGGCTCTTCGGGAGCCTATACTGACAAACCAAACCAGAATCAATGAACAAACGATAGATAGTTGTAGGTCCCAACCTAAAATGAAGTAAAGAGTTGGAACAAATAGAAATCCCCCTCCTAGACCAAGTGGGGCGAACATAAACGCGGTAACTAGAATTATTACTAGAGCGATAATTTCCTCCAATTAATCACTCTCCGGCATATACCAATGCTGTTTCTTTGGAGAAAGAGGCCGCTTCATCCATAGTGGCCGGCGCTCTCCTCTCGGATGAGTTTCACGCTCTTTCGCCCATTCATTCCAGCGTTTATAGTACTCAAACGACTTGTTCCGGTCGACTTCTATATCTCCATATTCCTCACCCTCACTGGGAATGGATAGACGTACCTTCTGAAGCCAGCAATGCGCTCCGGAAATTGGATCTGGTTGAACTGCATGTGTGATATTTTGGTGAACCCCTCCGTCTCGCCACCAAATACGATTGGTATCGGGGTCATCAGACTTCCATGGCTCGACTCCGCTAATTGTCTTCATACGCATTTTCCCATCACCTCGCTCTTCGATTGCAACGGTATTTGTTAGGAATCGATTACCTCGGTCTTGTTCTCTTCTCCACCTACCAATGTGATGGGAGCACCCTACAACTCCAGGTTTGATACCCTCTGTAACCCAGACCTTATCTACAAACCAACCAATTTCGGTTTCTATCTTTAGTAAGTCACCTTCAGCTACGCCGAGTTTCCTCGCATCCTTGGGGTGAATCCAGATTGGGTTTCTATGAGCGATTTCAACTAACCACTTTGCGTTGGCTGAGCGTGAGTGTATATGCTGTGGTAATCTGAAATTCGGAAGAAGACAATATTCATCTTCAGCAGATAAATTATCAGGATGAACGTGAGACTTCTGACGATAATGAGGTATAGAATGTTCAGGATAACCAAATTCAATCATCGTCTCTGAGTAAAATTCCTGTTTTCCACTTGGAGTTGGCCAGCCCTCCGACTTGTGTTTTTCATAGGTGGCCTCTTCGATTAAGAAAGCACCATGCTTGCGCATGTAACCGAGTGAGTCGGTACCTTCAGACTCAGCTGCTTCTGGAAGCCCTGGCACGCGTTCGAATAGGTACTGATAGTATTCGTCAACAGTGATTTTTTCACCCTCTCGATATGGGCTCATAAAATGCTCACGAATGCCCATTGTTCCATCATCAATGCGCCAAGATAATTCAATCCAAAACTCATCTTCTTCCCAAACTTCTCCGGGGTTAATTTCGTGGGTAAATTCTACCTCTTTCCCTTCGCGTCTAGCGTATTCCCTGAGTACCGGTTGCCTAAATGCTACCCATTTTCCTGCAGAGGTTGCGTATGAGTTGACATCATGTCGTTCCGAGGCATGCCCCATTGGTAGAACATAGTCGGCAAAGAAGGCGGTTTCATTCCAAGTTGGAGTTAAGGCAATGTGGCAACCAATGGCATTTTTATCTTCTAGCATTTCAATCCATGAAAAGCCATCAGGATATGTCCAAACTGGATTGAATACACGCGTGAAATAAACATCCATCGTTCCTCGACCATCCTTTACGAGATGAGGCAGTATGTGACTCATTTCGTAGTGAGCTAGGGTGTATTCTGACGGGAAATGTAGTTCGTTCCAACCATCGGGGTCTGGAGGGATATCGAATAGCGATGGCTTGAATTTCGACCAAGAGTTTGGGCTTGTTCCACCTACAGTTCCAACTGAACCAGTGAGTACATTGAGGAAATGCAAGGTTCGGCTGACCTGCCAGCCGCCAAGGTTTCCAATCGCTGCACTTCGCCAGACATGTGTGCATAGTTGACTTCCAGCATTGGCTACAACATCTCCTGCTTCGATTACTTGCTCAACTGGGATCTTACATTCAGCTGCTGCAAATTCGGGGGTATATTCTTGATACTCTTTCAGCAATAATTCAACAAATCGATCAAACTCATTTGGCTCATTAGGGTGTACCGCAGACATCCACATTTCCCAATTGACCTGGGTTTCCATAAACTCCCGGTCATACAATTCTCGCTCGAGTATCATTTTAGCCCAGGCAAGGAAAAGAGCTGGTTCGCTACCCGGCCATGTCGGTAACCAATGGTCAGCCATAGCCGCTGTATTCGATAGTCGAGGGTCGATTACAATCAGTTTCGCTCCATCCATCATCCCCTCGAGAATTCTTTGTGCGTGAGGGTTGAAGTAATGTCCAGTTTCAAGATGAGAAGAAGTCAGTAAAATCACTTTGGCGTTTGTATGATCAGGACTCGGCCTGTCGTGTTGATGCCAGAGAGCATAGCCCGTTCGCGCTCCTGCTGAACAAATGTTAGTGTGTGAATTATGCCCATCAACACCCCAAGCTTTCAGAACTCGATTAGCATAACCTTCGTGCCCCGGTCTTCCCACGTGATAGACGACCTTGTCAACGCCCCCTGCTTTTAGAGAGGTGCGGATTTTTTCTGCAATTTCTTCTAGGGCCTCTTCCCAGGTGATTTGTTCCCACCCCCCTTCACCTCTAGCGCCAACTCTACGAAGAGGGTGAAGTATCCGCTCAGTATCTTGAATTTGATTAATTGTTGCAGGCCCTTTGGCACAATTCCTACCTCGACTTCCAGGATGGTGTGGATTACCTTCAAACTTAGTTACTTGACCTGTATCCTTGTCGACATAAGCCAACATTCCACAGGCTGATTCACAGTTGAAACAGGTTGTTGGAACTAGAGAATAATTCTTCTCTATTCTGACCGGCCATGCATTTGCATCCAGTTCCTTGAAATCAAGCCATTCATCCGGCGAGGGAAATTTTCGTAATTCTTGGGTATTTCCATCAGCGTAATCTCTATCTAGATTTGGAATCATTCGTAATTTCTGAGCGAACTTCTCGATAAATGACTCTGCCATTTCATTCACCTCAGTGTAAGGTCTCCAGTTGGGGTTGAATTACAGTATTATGAGCGTGCCTACAAACTAGTAAAATCATCACACCGGCAGTAGCCCAGTAAATTAGCTCTGAAGAGGTCAAAAATACCATCGATGCGATGCCAAGTAAGATCATCTCTACAAGCATCTTCAGTGTAAGGTACCGGTCTTTGGACCAATTCCTACCGCTTGCTTGACCAAATAGCCAAGCTGTATAGATTCCTGTTAATGTCGCTAGAGGCGTACCAGCAATTGCTAGATAATTGAGATAAGTTCTGTCTAGATCAAAGAAAAGGACCGCTCCGCTACAAGCCAATACTACTCCAAAAGCGCTCAAGATATAGGCCCCTTTTACTAGCCAAGAATCCCAATTCGGCCTAAGTAATACGTATAGGAATCTCTCTGGTCTATCAAGGTCCTTAACCAATAGGAAACCGGTTATTCCTAAGAAAATCGTACACCCAATTGTCAATTGCCACCACAGTTCGTCAGTCATTTCGATAACACCGGCAAACATTGCTAACATAGCAACCAAATATGCCCCTGAAGCAATTGCCTTAGTAACGATATAGGCAGAAACCTCCCATCCCCAAAGTACACCTTTAGAAGGTTGGTCGTAGCTTCTTTTCGGTTGCTGAGCCTGTTCATCAAGGCGTTCCATCACATCTCGAATAATCGCTCGGTCTCGTGGATTTGCGGCTCGAGCCTTCTTCTCAAGTGCCAGTTGAACAATCATTGAATTGGTATCTGAGGCACCCAATCTAGAGTCGGCATACTTTGCGAAATGACCAACTCCTGCTGCTTGATCTGTCCAAAGATATTCGCCGGAGCGTTCAGTGGCATGAGGGTCAAGAATATCCTCACTGGTTTCGACATAGAATACGTTGGGTTTAGCTCCAGATTCTGGTTTCCGAACAGTTACCTCGTGTTCGCTAACATAATTGGAAATTGATGAATTAGGATCATCTAAATCTCCCGAGATTATTGCTTCAACTGGACAAACCACCACACAGGATGGTTCATAGGAATTTTCTATTTTATGCGCGCAATAATTGCACTTAGCAGCTGTGCCCTTGTTTGGATCGATGTATAACGCATCATAGGGGCAAGCCTGCATACAGGATTTACAACCTATACAGCGATCATCATCAAAATCCACAATCCCATCTTCACGAGTGAATAGGGCAGTAGTAGGGCAAATTGTTGTGCACGGTGAGTCCTCACAATGATTACACCGATGAACGCTAAATTCTCGGGTTACATCCGGATAGACCCCTTTCTCAATATACTTCACATGAGTACGGTTAACTCCTATTGGCACATCGTGTTCAGACTTACAAGCGACGGTGCAAGCATGGCATCCAATGCACTTACGATTGTCAATAACGAAGCCGAAATTAACCACGTAATCACTTCTTTGGGCTACGCCCAATACTTCGTTGGTTTACCGTTCACCCAATAATAATGCCCACGATTGCACCACCGGCAAGCCACGCACCGAGGGCCGAGCCTAAGTTTCCAAGTGCGGTAACAAGTAACACCTTTCCCACACGATTTCGATAGAAAACGCTGTAATCTTGTAGTGCTAGAAAATCGGTCGCATCTCCACCAGTTGGAGCGGCTATTTTCAATTGTGTGTATCCTGCAAACCAGCCCGCAGCCAAAGTAGGATTCAAACTCGTAATTGGGCTTGCCAATGCTCCAACTAATATCGACAGAGGATGGCCTCTGGCTAATGCAACTCCTAACCCGGCAAGTATTGCATTTGCAGCGGTCCAATACCAAATTGTATCTTTCAATGCTTCAGTATCTCCATTCCAAAACAGGTAACCAACAACCGATATTAGGAATATTGGAATTGCCCACGTCACCACCTTTGGCCAAATCGGTTTGGGTGGTTCAGAAGACAATTCACTTATCCTTGATGTGGTTTCAAGAGCCGGTTTCTCAAGGTGCTCGATTATTCCGTTTATGTGCCCGGCCCCTACGACAGCGAGGACCTTTCCTTTACCTCTTATCTGTTGTATTCGGCCGGCCAAGTAGGCATCTCTCTCGTCGATAAGAACCTCTCCTGCACGAGGCGCTGCCTCCCTGGCATCTTCCATTAGAGTAGTCAATAAATCAGAATCTTCAAGCAATTCATCGAGGTCAATTTCTTCATCATCATCTTCCCACAGCAAGGCATTCAATACGCGCCATTTCTCTCTAAGGCCCATTTTTCTCCAAGCCCTTCGTAAGGTGATCACGACATCTCTGTCGATAAGTGCGTGCTCTACTCCTTTTTCATCAGCTACCTCGATAGCCGCGAGTAATTCTGCACCGGGTTTTTCTCCGGTTTCCATTCCCATACGCCTCTGTTGAGCCGCTAGTGCGGATTGTAGTAAGATCATTGCAGACTTTCCTTCATTAATTATTTTCAAAAGGTCATCATTATCCAAATCATCTGGCTGTTGCAAAGATCTCAATCTAGACTCACATAGTTCAACAGCAACCAAATCAGGTTTCCATTCCTCTATTTCTTCTCGAACTAGAGCCACTGATGCAGTGCTAACATGAGCGGTTCCGATTATTCGTAACTTCTCATCGATGTCAACTATATTCTGCCCCATCACAACACCTCAGTTAATCGCTCGCATTGTCTTATACAAATCTGCATGCTCACGCACATCGTGAACCCTGATGATATCGACTCCCTTTGATGGGGCCATAGAGGCGATTCCTAGACTTCCAGACAATCTATCTTTGGAATCCATTCGACCGAGTAAATCTGCAAACATACGTTTTCGACTTACTCCCCACATCAGAGGCATTTCCTTATTTGGGGCTATTTCTCTTCCAGCAGCTAATAATGATAAGTTGTGCCCAAGTAATTTTCCAAAACCTATTCCTGGATCTGTGATAATCATCTCAGGATCTAATCCTAAATCAAGTAGCTTTCTTGCAGTCATGTCGAGTCTTTGCCTAACTTCTATTACTACATCAGAGTAAGTTGGATTATTCTGCATATTTTCGGGTAATCCTTGCATGTGCATTATACAAACAGGGCATTTATTTTCTATAATTATATCAGCCATATCTGGGTCTGATAAGGAACTTACATCATTCACCATATCTGCTCCCAAATCAAGAGCGGCCTTTGCTACCGAAGCGCGTCGAGTATCTATCGATATTCCGACATCAGGGTGAGCATTTCTAACGGCCTCGATTATGGGTAAAACACGGTTCATTTCTTCATCAATATCTACTTCTTCTGCCCCAGGTCTTGTAGACTCCCCGCCAATATCTAACCAATCTGCACCGTCCTCTATCATTTGCTTGGCACGAACTAAAGCGTCTTCAATAGAATTAACTCGAGAATCGACATGAAATGAGTCGGGAGTAATGTTTAGAATCCCCATAATTCTTGGAAAACCGTCGCTTCGGCGATTTAGAATAGGTCTCCAGTCGGCCATTTCAGACCTTCCATCAGACGTACCCTTTATGATGTGACGGAGCGGCAATCCGTCGATGGTTTTGGGGGAGGAGTCTTCGGATAGGGTAGGAAATACCTCACAACAAGGTATTACTGCCGCTGCCAAGGAAGAACTTCCTACTAATGATACACTAGAATTAATGGAATCAATCTTACAGCGTTTACAACCAAAAGACAGACATGAAATCCGAGATATGATTACTAATCGTGGATGGCTATCTGGAGTATTATTGATGATGTCAGGATTATTCTGGTGGATTGCAGTACAAAATGGCTCAGACGCCCTAAATAACACAGACATCCCAAATTCACAATTGGGTGAGTTTGACTTTTCCATGTTAGCAAAAATTGTACCTGTCATAGTCTTCTTTGCTACAGTGGTTTGGAGTGTTGGAAGAGAAAGAGGGCACGCATCAATGTCGAATATGGGCGGATTACTAGTCGTATTAGCCGTATACTATATTTTGGAGCCATTTGGATTTGCTTTACTTACAGATCAAGTGGATATTCAGACTGCTATGTTTGGCAGTCTACGCCTTCTTGCCTTGGCAGTAATGATTCATTACTCCTCAAAGTTATTCATTGATGCATGGTTACTTCAATGGGTTAGACTACAAATGATCAATATGCCAGTCGACTTAATCCCTGATTTCAATGAGTCATCCGATATGAGTCAGGCTGATGAAGTCGGTCCTTCCGCGTAATAACATGGCTGCCTCAAACCGAAGGGTCTCAGTACTAAGATTAGGGCATCGCAGAGAGCGTGACAAGCGCATTACTAGCCATCTTGGTTTGACTGCTAGAGCCTTTGGCGCAGATGAGGTTATTCTAGCCGGGGAAGAAGACGAATCTGCTTTAGAAACTTGGAGGTCAGTAAGTGAGAGGTTTGGAGGGGAATTTGAATATCGATACGAAACTAATCCGTTGTCATTCCTCCGTCGATTCGCCAAGGATGCTGGAGACGGTAAACCGGGTGAAATAGTCCATCTCACTATGTATGGGGAATCTTGGAGGGAATCGCTAGGCGTAATTGAAAGAAATCGTCCAATGGTTATTGTAGTCGGCGGTACCAAAGTTCCAGGTGAAGTTTTCAAATTAGCAAAATATAACATTTCCATAGGCAATCAACCTCACTCAGAAGTTGCTGCATTGGGTGTATTTCTTGAGTCATTAATTGGTCAAATAGATGAATCTAAACACTTCCAAGGCGGGGAAATACAGGTAATACCTAGTCTTGACAGAAAGAAGGTAATGAGTCTAGAAGAAGAGTGAAATCTCTCTCAATGATTAATAGGCTCTTTCAGGCAGCATCGCTGATGTCGGAGAACCCTCCCGGCAGAGGATTCGTTCCCGGTGCTGATGTTTCCGGAGTCAACAACCCTCCAAGTTTTCCCGATGCAGCCGATGCTTTACTAGATTCTAGTACCCCTGATCCGCCTTCTGGAGCGGATGGATTACTGCTACTCGCTGATGGAACACGATATCGAGGACGACTATTCGGAGCCCCAGTAATCGCCGAAGGAGAACTCGTCTTTACTACAGGGATGACCGGTTATCAAGAGAGTTTAACCGATCCATCTTTCGCAGGACAGGTTCTAACATTTACATGGCCTCTGCTTGGAAATTATGGAGTACACTCAGGAACCTCAGAATCAGCTGGCGTCTGGCCTAGAGGGGTAGTTTGCAGACAATTGATGGAAGTACCTGACCACAGAGATTCAGTAGGTAGTGTACATGATCTTCTTTTTGCTCATGGAGTGCCTGGTATCCAGGAGATAGACACTAGAGAACTGACTCGTCGAGTTAGAGAGCACGGAACCGTTCTGTGTATTTTTGGTCCGGCTGAGGCTGAGAGAGAAATGCTAGTCCGGCTTGACGAGATGACTCCTCCAGATGCAGCAGATTTAGTGGCTGAGGTCACATGTGATGAAGCGGTAATAATTAATCCGGGTGCAGTAGATAATGAAGGCAAACCGCTTCCTAGGTTAGCGGCTATAGATTGTGGAGTCAAGCACAATATTTTGCGAGAATTAGCCCAACGCTTTGAAGTTGTTTGGTGTCCAGCCACCACAACCTTCGATGAGATTCTGAAATGGGAACCTGACTCCTTCTTTGCTTCTAATGGCCCGGGTGACCCGGCTCATTCAGGAGCAGCTACAACCGCTAGAGATAGTTTAGCCGCCGCTGTTAGAGCTGGTTTACCTGTGATGGGCATCTGCTTGGGTCATCAGTTAATGGGGCTTGCAGCCGGTCTACGCACATACAAACTGCGATATGGTCACAGAGGGGCTAACCAACCGGTTGTTGACCTCGAAACAGGCCGAGTTTATATCACTAGCCAAAATCATGGATTTGCTGTGGAAGATCCCGATAAAGGGATGCTTGCACCTCATCCATCCGGTGCTTGTTCAGCGCGTGGGAGCAACGAACTTGAGGCCCCCTTCAAGGTAAGATATGTCAATGCTAACGATAGAACCGTGGAGGGGCTAGATTTGATTGGCAAGAGAGCCTTCACAATCCAATATCATCCAGAAGCATGCCCTGGTCCACATGATGCATCTCCACTATTCGATAGATTCGCCAGAATGGTGGATGACCATTTGGCAGGAATTCCAATCCCTAACTCTAGGGGGGATAATTGATGCCCCGTAGAGACGATTTGAAACGAATTGTAATTTTAGGTAGTGGTCCAATACGCATTGGTCAAGCTGCTGAATTCGATTTTTCCGGAAGTCAAGCGTGTCGAGCTTTGCGAGCAGATGGTTACGAAGTTATTCTGATTAATTCCAATCCGGCAACAATTCAAAATGACCCAGAAATGGCAGATAGGATTTACATCGAACCTTTGTTACCAGAGGTCGTCAAGAGAATTTTAGAAATCGAAAAACCAGATGCTTTACTTGCCGGAATGGGAGGGCAAACAGCCCTCAATATTGCATCCGCCCTTGCTCATGATGGTAGTTTAGATGAATTAGAAGTAGAATTAATCGGTTGTGACTTGATATCCATTGACGAGGCAGAAGATAGAGATCTTTTCAAACAGGTTTGTGAGGAGATTGATCTTCCCGTTTGCAAAGCTATTGCTTGTGATTCGATAGAAGCGGTTATGCAGGCCGCCGATACTCTCGGCGGCTTCCCCCTCCTAATTAGACCGGCTTTCACACTCGGTGGCCTTGGAGGAGGTACTGCTAACAACATGGGAGAGTTGGTAGAGATAGCCAGTCAAGGGATACTGCATTCTGCAATAGGACAGGTACTAATCGAAGAAAGTATCCTCGGTTGGCAAGAACATGAATATGAGGTAATGAGAGATGGAGCCGATAACGCAATCATTGTCTGTACAATGGAAAATATTGACCCAATGGGAGTACATACTGGAGAGTCAGTGGTCGTCGCGCCGCAACAGACACTATCAGATAGAGACCATCAGATGCTACGCGATGCCGCTCTTCGTCTGATTAGAAGATTGAATATCAAAGGAGGTTGTAATGTTCAATTCGCTGTCGAACAATCGACCGGAGAATATCGGGTAATCGAGGTCAATCCAAGAGTTTCAAGATCTTCAGCACTAGCAAGTAAGGCAACAGGATACCCAATCGCTAGAATGGCAGCGCTAATTGCTGTAGGTTACACGCTAGACGAATTACCTAACCCAATAACCGGTAAAGGTACTACTGCTGCATTCGAACCAACACTGGATTATTGTGTAGTTAAAATTCCTCGATGGCCTTTCGATAAATTCAGAACAGCCGACCGAACTATTGGGACTTCGATGAAATCTACTGGCGAGGTAATGGCAATAGGTCGTTGTTTTGAGGAGGCTTTCCTGAAGGCTTGGGCCAGCCTTGAGTATGGCCAACCTCATCCAAGGCCACTCACTATGGCAGATGCTTCAGGAGGGGAAACCATGGATGAAAGGGCAAGCGAACCATTACCCGAAGCTATGCTAATTGATTGGTTGAGAATTCCCACTGATAGAAGAATGGGGGCTCTATTTGAGGCATTCAGACGAGGATATTCAGTAGAAGATGTGCGAGATGTTTCGGGAGGAGTAACTAGATGGTTCCTACATAGATTTGAGAAAATGGCTGCACTCGAAACCGAGATACGTGCAGCCGGAGAATTAGGGATGAGCGCATCAGAAATCCCCACATTAGAAATGCGCAGATGGAAGGGTGTAGGATTTACAGATTTACACATCGCTGATGCGCTCGCTGGCTTCCCAGCAAGTGGCTTCAAATCATTACCTGAAGGTTTTGATGAGGATGCAGTTATGGGGAGGAGGCACCAATTAGAGATACACCCCAGATTTCGAATGGTAGATTCTTGTGCGGCAGAATTTGCCGCTGTAACTCCATATTACTACGCTACCTATGAAGGAGGCTCGGCTCCAACTGGAATCGATCACGTTCCAGGAATCGATGATTTCACCAAGCAGCGCATTGTCGTAGTTGGTAGCGGACCTATTCGGATTGGACAAGGAATAGAATTCGATTACGGTTGTGTCCATGCGGTAGGGGCCATAAGAGAATTAGGACATGAAGCAATTATCATCAACAATAATCCCGAGACAGTGTCCACAGATTTTGATACCAGTGACCGATTATACTTTGATCCACTGACATTGGAACATTCGGCGGAGATTTTGCTACGCGAGAAGGCCCATGGAATCTTACTTCAATTTGGTGGCCAAACAGCAATCAATCTCGCTCTACCATTGGCAGATAGGCTCCCTCATCTAGAAGAAATGGGCCTCAACTTAGCTATGCAAGGGACAACCCCAGATGCAGTTGATGAAGCAAGTGACAGAGAACGCTTCGAAGCGTTTGCGAAAAGGGTCGGTCTGAGGATGCCTAATGGAACTACTGCGAGTACTCCTGAAGGAGTTAGGGAAGCGGTTCAAGAGATTGGTTATCCCGTTTTAATTCGCCCTTCCTACGTACTTGGTGGCCGAGGTATGGAGATATTATCTAATAACCGGCAATTAGATGCATATATGGAGGAAGCATTTCTTTCGCCAGACCGTCCTCTATTGGTTGACGAATATCTTGGTAATGCTATAGAATTAGACGTTGATGCGGTTTGTGATGGTAGTGAGGTACTAATTGGAGCGATAATGGAGCACCTTGAGGAGGCTGGAATACACTCAGGGGATTCAACTTGTTTTATTCCTCCACAAAATGTCTCAAAGAAAGTATTAGCTCAAGTTGAAGATTGGACAAGAAAAATTGGTATTCAACTTGGAGTGAAGGGTTGTTTCAATATTCAATACGCCATTCGTGGAGAAATATTGTACGTTCTGGAGGTAAATCCACGTGGATCACGAACATTCCCGTTCGTAGCCAAAGCAACCGGTGTTCCACTGGCTCGTATTGCAGCCCGTTTAACAATGGGAGAGAAATTAGCCGACCTTGATTTCCCAGAACCTCAGAGTGAGGCTGTTTGTGTCAAAGCACCGGTATTCCCCTTCATCAAATTACGAGGTCTTGACCCCGCCCCGGGGCCAGAGATGAAGAGTACTGGGGAAGTAATGGGAAGTCATAAGCGCGCAGCTGCAGCTTACCTGAAAGCGCGCTTGGCAACAGAAATTCCGGTCCCAACCGAAGGTGGAGTCTACATCACCGTGAAGAACGCCGACAAACATGACGTTATCCCCTTGGCACAAGAATTGGAGGAGATGGGATTCACTATTTACGCAACAAGAGGGACAGCACATGTTCTCAGGGATTCAGGTGGAATAAATGTCCAGACCTGCTATAGAATTACTGAGGGCCTTACACCAGATGCTTTGGACCTGATGAGACAAGGTAACATTCAATTAATTATCAATACACCTAGGAGCACAGGAGGTGCGGTATTGGATGGAAATATGATGCGTAGGCTAGCAGTCGAGCTAAATATTCCATTTGTAACAACGATGGCTGGAGCAAGCATGGAAGTACAGGCAATCGCTGAGGCCAAAGAGGGAATGCCCGAACCGAGGCTACTTGACATCGCGATTCTAAATTAAGGATGTGGAGAAATGGAGGCTATTTCGAATTACGGACTAAAGGGGATAATTGGATTCCTTTTTGGAGCCACAGTAGCATTCTTAATTAGAATATCACTGAAAGCAATGAAAATAATCGCTTTAGCACAATTCTCATTTTTTGGGTTCCTGGCGGCTTCTGGTATAATTACAATCAACCTCGGACGTATTTTGGAAATTGCTAATGATATCTTAAGCTGGATAGCGGATTCACTAGAATCGGTATTTTCTTCAATTTTAGAACTAGGTTCCTTCGGTGCCGGTTTCGCTGGAGGCTTTATTGGTACCACATTACTTCTTGAAACATTGAATGAGGATTCTTGACCTATGAATTGAACAATTCAATAGCAGCAGATTTCCCAATTTCCAAAATTAGTGATGAAGCCTTTGGTCCATGTTCCCGTCCTAACATAGCCCAATACAGGGCAACGTAAGCTTCTCTTCCACTGACTCCGCAATCGGGAGATATTGATCTAATTGTATTGCCTATGGCTTCATCTGACCATTCAGAATCTCTAAGTTCAACAGCCAATCTTTGTAGGAATTTAATTTGCTTTGGGCTTAATTGTGCACGTACATTTTCATCAATTCTCTCTTGAATATTGATTCTTGCATCTTCTGGGAAGTGTATGCTGTCAATCCAGTTTCGCATACGTTCCAATCTGTTTTGTAAGGCTGAATTTGGCTCACCACTTAGGTGGCCACTATTTCTTAGTGAATTCCAAACATCATTATCAGAAGTTTTGATTTGTGCTAGCATTGCTAAGTGACGGAATGTAACTCCTGCAAGAGAATCAACAGGATCGCTTCCCCTATTAATTTGGCTTAGTCGCATTGCTCCGCTTTGGGTTATTGCAGCAACCCGCTGTCTTTTAGTCAGATCTTCAACGTCTAGATTTGGTGGTTCTGCAACTAATCTCTCGTATTCATCTGCCATCTGGAATAGGGCTGAACCAGTGTTGAAATCGATATGGCGATTCATCTTGGAGCCTGCGATTAGATATCGCAGAATTTCAGGTGGCACTAAGCTTAGGGCTTCAATTGGGCCAACGGTATTACCAGATGACGAGGACATCGGCCCCGCCCCCTTAACTTGAATCCACTCGTAAACCATCTTTGAGGGTGGTTCAGAACCCAATAATTTGCAAATTGGCAATCCTGTGTCAAAAGACCCACCAGCAGCTCCGTGATCTTTTCCTGCTGGTTCACAGGTTATTCCATGGATTCCCCAGCGAGCCGCCCAATCTATTCTCCAAGGCAACTTTCCTTCTGCCTTTCTTATATCTGCAGAACCCGAATTTCCATGTCCATCCGTCCAATGTACGAATGGCTTTTCGTAGCCGGTAACAGTCACATCATCCATGCTACCATCTGAGCCGAGGGGTTTGTACGGAAACCAATCCTCATCTAATTCTCGCCCGGATATTGATTCGATAATTTCCCGAATCTCATCAGCTTGTTCTATAGCAGAATCTATTTTTTCAGCGAATTGTCCTCTCGCATATGTCTCATGATTCATAATCACCTCTGGAAATACTCCAATTTCAGCAAGTGCATCTAGGAATGGTCCCAGGAAGTGTTCAGCGTACGACACTCCATTTGGGTCCGGATTTCCATCAGAATTTGGAGCAGGAATGAAGGCTAGAGGGCAACCGATGTAATGTTCATACTCTTCTGAAAGGAAGGGGTATACTCGACGAAGTGGGTCCATTGAGTCGACGATGAAAATGTATCGGGAATCCAATCCAGCATCAAGACAGGCTCTATGTATCATTTCGGCGGAGAGAATTTCTCTAATGTGGCCGATGTGGAATTCTCCAGATGGTGTAATTCCCGAGCAGGCAACTTGTTTATTGCCACGTTTCTTGCTGAGTTTTTCAGCGGTAAAGTCCGCCCAGTGCATCGATTCTACCTCAGACAGTGACCACTCGAACTAGGCCTCGCAACGGAACTCCGTCAATCTCATTCATTTCGGTCTTATTGGCTAAAACCAAACAGAGTTTGACTTCAGCACCCGACTCACGAAGATGCTGCACGGTCTTTCTCATCGTAGTTCCAGAAGATACTACATCGTCGATAACAACAACCCTCTTTCCACTAACATTAGCGAATACCTCAGAAAGATGCCCGGCTTCAGATTCACTAATGCTTCGACTTACTGCTAACTCAAGATCCATCTGCCCGGCGATAGCCTGTGCAAAAGGGATACCATTTATCGAAATTCCAACCATTGTATCAATATCTTCACCTATTTCTTCGTCTATTATGTCACAGAATACGTAGGATACGGCTTCAACTCTAGCGGCTTTGACAGCTACAGAGCGCCATCCAACCATGATATCGGAGGGGTTTTCTTCGTCCATTGGTACATTTGACGAGGAAAGCCATTGGATTGTGGTCTGTGATAGGGATAACTCATCGGCGATTTGCTGACCGTTCAGACCCTTGTTGTGATATTCCTCGACCTTTCTGCGAAGCTCGTCTATGCTCAGTGGCATCAAATGGACCGCTTCATCCGGCCCGTATCAAGCATTCGTATGGTGAATATGTACAAACACGGTTCTTTGAACCGTGCAAAAATAGTCAGAATCTGCCCGTGGAACCGAATCCACCTTCTCCACGGTCGGTCTCACCAAGTTCTTCAAATCCCACTTCTTTGAATATGGATTGGGGGATTGGGGTAATCAGTAGTTGCGCAATCCTTTCGCCCTTCGATATGGTGTAGGAATCTCCTTCTCCAATCCAAGTCATCATGACGAATAACTCCCCACGATAATCTGCATCTATGGTGCCAATTCCATGTGGTGGAATCAATCCCCTCTTGCCAAGAGATGATCGAGCCCTAACCTGACCTTCATAGCCAACTGGTATCGCAACATGCAATCCAGTTCTAACTAGCGTAGCCGTTCGATAGAGAACTTCTGTATCTTCCAAAGCATACAAGTCCCAACCTGCAGCATGAATACTTCCACGAGTAGGAAGTTGTGCGTCTTCATGGACTCTCGCTACCTTAACTTCAATGGCCTCGTCCATATTTGCCGGTTTGTAAACGGGTCTTTGACCGTTGGTACGTGACATCAAGACTATCCGGTGGGGTGAAAAGGGAGTCTACTCTCGGGTAGTTTATGGGTGACTACGAATATGATACTCTGCTTAATCGAGCACGAGATAGAATCCCAACAGACATTAGTGAGAGGAATCGTTGGACTATGCCGAATCCAGAAATTTTGGTAGAAGGAAATCAAACGATTATACGAAATTTCTCGGCAATTGTTGATTCAATGGATAGGGATGCAAATCATGTCTATCAATATCTAATCAACGAATTAGGAACATCTGGGACCAGAGAACAAATTCGTGTAATGCTCAAAGGTCGAATCCCACCAAAGAGAATCAAAGAAAAGATTGTTGGTTACGTCAAAACATATATTCTCTGCGACCAATGTATGTCACCTGATACTAGTTTCATCAAGGAAGGTCGTACCACCCTGCTTAAGTGCCAGGCATGCGGTGCTACCCGACCGGTTCGTCTTTGAGTCTAATCGTGTGTATTTTCTCTAGAGTCATTCTAGCATAAGAAATTCATCTGCGGCTTTCCCTCCAGCTAGATGTTCTACGATTCGGGCTATTGCTTTGTCATCATCTGGAATCGTATACCAAATCCCATTGGGGTAAACGACACAAGAAATTCCTTGCTCACATCTGTCTAAACAACCTGCCTTATTGACTCGAATATCATTTATTCCAGCGGCTTTAGCTACTCGCTTAAGACGAGTCATAACATCGAGGGCGTTCTTAGATGCACAGCATTCTCGTGATTTTTTCGCATCCCGTTGGTTGGTACATACAAAGGCATGAAGGCGGAAATTCTCCGTCATGTTCTCACCTTAAATCTCATCAAATTTTGCTGCGAGGACGAAATCCGATTCAGTAAGTCCGTTTATTTTATGAGTCCAAATCATAGCCTTCACCCTACCCCAGCCTAATTCAAAATCTGCATGATGATCTTGTTCCTCGCAAATAGCGCCGGCGGCGTTGACAAATTGAAGAGCAGAATCAAAATCCGGGAATGTCCAAATTCGTTCAATGTGGTGTATTTCTATTAATTCCCAATCGGAATTAATTTGCCGAATCATTCGTTGTGCTTCTTCAATTTCCATAGGAGGTACGCCACCCTTACAGGGTATACATTCTTTCTTCGCTAGGTCTGACATTCATCAACCCCACAAGTGACTATCATCTGAGCCGCCATCGGCTTGTCGCTCGGCTTGTTCATGAACATTTGATCGTCTTCGCAAATCTTCTTTTTCGAAGGTAAGTAATTCATCGTCCTCAATGTACGGTTTCCTCAAGTGGGTTACAAGTCTTACTTCGACTATCACATCTCTGGCAATCGAACGGTATTGACCAAATTCGTCTAGCATTTCTACAGCATTTCGAGAAGTTGCTAGTAACATGCCTCGAACCCAAGGGTCATCATCTACTCTTAGCGCCCGTGCATCAATTAGTAATTCGATTAAATCGTCTTTCCTTAGGCCGCTTCTTCTGTCGATTAGAGGGCCAAAGAAGACATCTCCGCGACCATCCAATTCCTTTGCACCATATTCTTCGGTAAATTGCTTCGCCCACGTGGGTAAATCGTCTATTCTCTTACTGCGCCGTTCACTGGTCATAGTGTCGCGTGCGGTTTGCCATAGAAAAGCACGTTGTTTGAAGAAGTATGGGTGCGGCCGCTAGAACGGAGGAGAGGTCATGGCTTCCGTTGAATGGCGTAAGATTCCCACGGTTCTATATCCTCAGGAAGTACTAGACAAGGCGTTTCGTCGTGCTGGAAAGCAATCCGACTTAGTAGAGGACCCAGACAAGTATCATCGTGTACGAAAACAGATGGCTAGAATGGTACAAGCAGCAAGTGATACAATCGCTGAAACCCTGCTAAAATGGGTTGACCAGTGGCCCAGCCTCAACGCCCAGTCTGAATTCGATCAAGCCTTGGTTGATGCAGCCGTTGGGGCTGATGAATTTAGGCAAAACCTGGGCGCAATTCAGTGGGCTGCAGAGAGGGTCAGAAAAATAGCTGGTGAATCTCAATCAAAGATGCTAAAATTCCGTAATATCGAGGCATTTCACGTAGAAAGACGTCACGCTTACGGTAGAATGTCATCGATTATCGACCAAATCGGAGATAATATTCTTTGGTTAGGTGAGGCTAGGAACATTCTACGTGAATTACCTTCAATTGATGCCGCCGAACCTTGTATTGTGGTCGCTGGTGCGCCAAATGTCGGAAAATCAGCCCTAATAACAGAATTATCCAGTGGAGAGCCAGAAGTTGCCGCTTACCCATTTACTACGAAGCGTCTACATGTAGGTCACTTTGAGCATCGAAGAAGAATTTACCAGATGGTCGATACACCAGGGCTTCTAGACCGACCAATGACAGAGCGTAATCAAATTGAGATGCAAGCGATTGCTGCTTTGGAAAATGTAGGAGACCTTGTATTGTTCTTAATCGATCCATCTAAATCTAGTGAAATGAGTTTGCAAGACCAACGTCATTTACTTGGCGAAGTTACAGAACTACTTGCGGATAGACCTCTCCTTAGGGTCTATTCAAAGTCAGATTTACATGAAGAAAATGAAAATGAAGTTTTACGAATTAGTTCAAAAACAGGCGATGGAATTGAGGAATTGCGTAGTAGACTTATCAAATTCATTGCGGCTGATGAAGTAACCGACCCACTTGCCTTACCGGATACTTGGCATAGAGAAGTCGAAGAGATTGAGCCTGTGGGCTCACCAGAAGAAATTGAGGCTAGAAGGGAAGCAGCGATGAGAAATGCGCCTAAACCAAGACGTGGAAGAAAGAAGTCTACTAATTGAATTGCTTCAATCTACTCGAAATTGAGCCCCACAAGTCACACAGTATACATTGTATCCTCCGAATGATGGAGGCAGTCCTTCTGCCCGAATCTCTGCGCCACAGGAACGACACTTGGTTACTGCCATGAGCGGTCGAGAGAATACTGGTTCTTCAATTAGCCGACTAGGCGGGTAGTCAAATGAGTTATGATTTGATATATTTCTTCCAAAATAGTTCGATTGGATAAATCATTTCAACCGCTCCAATCATTAGCAGAATCCCGATTACTCCGAGTAGTATTTCTCCAGCTGTGGAAATATGGAATGTTGATGTAATTGTTACTAATTGGTTGTCAAGACTAGCACCTTCCCGACCTCCACTTGTAAAGCGATAGTCTCCTGGATTTAGCGAGAATGTGAACTCATCTAAATCCTCTGGGCCACCTGCGACAAATTCGAATTCCTCCGCCTCGCATGTTGTCAATCCATTGGAATCAGGAGGACAATTTTCAGCATATTTTGCATCGACTACTCCTATCCAAGCCTTTTCAGGTTCATCCCATGCAATATTTACTTCTACATCGATTAAATTGAATCCCCAAGGAACATGGAAATTAGAGCCTGTCATGCCAACAGGACAACCACCTGCATCATCATCCAAACATGGAACGGTAGTGGCCTGAACACGAGTAGAATCTATTTCCATCCCTACTAAACTCATAGTTAGTAAAATCAAACATAGAAATCCTACGAATCCTGGTAGAACACCGAGAACTCGCACCACACGCATGATGATTCCTCTTTGTTGATTAGTGTTGAACCTAACGATGCCAAGGATTAAATTGAGGTCAAAAGTGCTAGTAGAATGGCAATTGCAGGGAATAGGTACAACATGATAGTCAGACGTTTACGAGAAGCTTCTCTTTTCTCGTATGTAGATTCACATTCTTCGCTACTACATATTGGAGGTTCTGCACTAAGCGGAATTGGCGCCCAACAGACCGAGCAGTGCCGATGAGAAGCAACTCCAGAAGAACTAGTAGATCGCTTACTTCTACCTCGCTCACGGGCAGCGGTTTCTCTCGCTTGTGAAGCGGTCCGTGTAGCAGCCTTAGCGATTCTTTCTTTTCTGCCCAAAGGTATCACTCTTCCTCTTCGGTTTCAACAATCGTCCCATGGAATGATTCTCCTTCTATTGCGGATTTTATTCTAGAATGGTCTGTTCCGTCTAGTATACAGAGAGTCAAATTGGCATTTGTAGCGTCATCGACTCCCACCGGATCAACAACTCCAGAGGGTCCGGCTTTGGTATGTTCTGGAGGTCCAACAATTTCTTGCAATTCTTTGTGTGTTAGTGAATCGTGAGCATTTGCGTTGGGATTTTCACTAGGGTCAGAGTCGTAGACTTTGTCAACATTGGTACAGATAATACAGCGCTCAGCCCCACTAGCAATTGCCAGACGGATTGCAACCGCGTCAGTAGTATGTCCCGGTTTCGTACCTCCCATCACCACTACAGGTCTTTCATCGAATAGCATCGTAGCCTCGTTGATTGAATGTGGAATAGTCCCGGAAACCATTACTCCAGCATCAGCTAGAGATTCTCTAATCATGGTGGCGTTGAGTCGAGTAGCTGCAATACCAATGCGATCTAGCCTATCTTCGTTATCGATTATAGGTCTAGCGAGGTTAATACCCTCTCTTGCGGCGACTCCTCCACCTACAACAATTCCAATTCTATCATCGACCAATACCCTGTCTCGAATGATGGAAACTAACTCTTCTAGCCAGGCATGCCGTTCTTCCACCTCTGGCCTCAGAAGACTCCCTCCGAGTGCGAGTACTATGGTCGCCATCGGGCATTCGGGGATGAGTACCCCTTTCAATGCCTTCGCTGGATACGCGCGAGAGGGTTGAAATGCCTCTCACTGTGGCCTTCCGCCAAGAGGCTTAGCCATGGCTGATGACTTGGAGATGCAGCAGCGAAGACTGCGAACCAAGAAGGCGCTAGAAGAGCTTCAGAATATGAGAGGTATGGGTACGGAGTTAGTTACGGTAATCATCCCACCAGACCGTCTCATTAGCGACGTTCGTGGACAACTTGGCCAAGAAGCAGCCCAAGCCGCGAATATCAAGTCTAAATTAACCAGAAAACACGTAGGCGATGCTATTGAATCGGCGATTTCAGTATTGAATCGATACAAGAATGCCGGAGAATATGGAATTGCTATCTTCGTAGGTCATGTGATTGTCGGAAATAACAAAAGTCGATTGGTTACAGTAGTAATTGATGATCCACCAGAGGTTTTCGGTTCTTTTCGCTACCGTTGTGACTCGACTTTTGAGTTAACCCAACTAGAAGACATGCTCATCGATCGAACCTCGTATGGTTTGTTTGTTATCGATAGAGGAGAGGCAGCCTACGGAATTGCAAGTGGAAAAAGAATTCATTGTCAAGAGGAATTACAATCCAATATTATGGGAAAACATCGACAAGGAGGGCAATCCGCCCAACGTTTCGAGCGCTTAATTGAGGAAGCAGCTCATAACTTCTTCAAACGTGCAACCGAGCATGCTTGCAATTACTGGCTACCGAATTTGGCTGATATCAAAGGAATCATTGTCGGAGGTCCTGGACACACTAAGGATTTCGTTATCAAGAACGACTACTTCCATCATGAAGTGAAAAAATTGATTCGAGAACCTTTCTTTGACGTAGGATATTCCAATGAGAGTGGTTTGAGAGAATTAGTTCAGCGTGCTGGCAATCTTATGGACCAGATAGAATTGGACGCCGAACGTGAGTTAGTAGATAATTTTCTTCGCGAAGTAATGCAGGCATACCCCAAAGCAACATACGGTGAGATGATGATTAGGTCAGCATTAGACCAAGGGGCTGTGGATACTCTACTATTGTCTGAAGGCCTACGGAAGAGACGCGTTGGTTGGAATTGTAAGCAATGTTCACATCAATGGGAGTCAACACAAAATAGTCGCTCAGAAATTCCTAATTGTCCAAAATGTGGCTCGGAAGATGTGCGCGAAGATTCAGATAGAACTAGAGATATAATCGACGAATTGACAGAATTAGCAGGTCATACCTCTGCAAAGGTTAGTCTGATTTCAATGGAATCAGAGGAAGGCGCCACCCTTCAAACCTCATTTGGAGGAATCGCTGCATTGTTGAGGTACCCAATTACTTGAGGTTAGAATATGCGAGATTTAGTTGATGCAATTCGTCCACTTCTCAACTCTGTGATGTCTGGCATTGGAGTACAAGAATCGGATTGGGACAATCTTCTTGCAGGCTCTACAGATTCAGCATTTGCCGATGTCGCAATGCCTTGCCACTCACTTTCTAAAGTGTTAAGAAAGGCACCAAACATAATTGCTGATGAAATTTTAGAATCATTAGGGTCTACAATGGAAGGGCTATGCCAAGTCAGTTCAATCAACGGTTTCCTCAATTTTTCAGCAGACTCCGATTGGTTGTCTGAATTATTGCAAGAAGCCCTAATCGACGATAGACTGAGAGTTTTTACTGAGAAATCTAGAGTTATTGTTATTGATTATTCTTCACCAAATGTTGCCAAGCATATGCATGTGGGGCACCTTCGCTCAACTGTTATTGGAGATGCGCTAAATCGAATGCTAACTCACAAGGGACACAGGGTTGTACCAGAGAATCACATAGGAGATTGGGGCACTCCTTTCGGAATGCTAATCGAACACCTAATCGATATGGGGCTTGATTCAGATTCACAGAATATCGATTTGAGCACATTTTATTCTGATGCGAGGGCTAAATTCGACTCTGATTCTGAATTCTCCTATCGCTCAAGGGCTAGAGTAGTAAGAATGCAGTCTAGCGAACCGGAAACCATCGAATTATGGCAGATGCTTGTAGATACATCACTAATTCACTTCAACGAAGTATACCAAAGAATGGGTGTATTACTTACCAATGATGATCTTGCAGGTGAATCGAAGTACGAATCTGAATTACCAGGAATTGTAGATAAACTCGCAGAGCGAGGTTTACTCAAGGAAAGCGAGGGAGCAAAAGTCGTTTATCTTGATGGATGGAAAAATCGCGAGGGAGAGCCATTACCGTTAATCATCCAAAAGGCAGATGGTGGTTACAATTATGCCACCAGCGATTTAGCCTGTATTTTGGATAGAATCGAAAATGTGGGTAGCCGCGATTTGCTGTACATTGTCGGTGCGGAACAGGCACAACATTTTGCGATGGTCTTTGAGGTTGCTAGAAATGCCGGATTCATGGATGAAAGTGTGAATGCGATTCATGTCCCCTTTGGTTTGGTAATGGGTACCGACGGCAAGAAGTTAGCAAGTAGAACCGGCGGAGCAGTCCATCTGAATGACTTATTGATTGAGGCTGTAGAGAGAGCCGATGCAATCGTTGCTGAAAAAAATCCCCATCTCTCAGATCAAGAAAGAGCAGAGGTGGCAAAAATGCTAGGTATTGGAGCAATAAAATATGCTGATCTTTCGACCGACCGTAGTAATAATTATACATTTGAATGGGAAAAAATGCTTTCATTTGACGGAAACACAGCCCCATATCTCCAATATGCACATGCAAGAATTTGTAGTATATTCTCCAAAGATGAAATCGATAGAGTTTCGACTCTAGATGCAGAAATTATCTTGGTTCATGAACGAGAGATTGCACTCGCTCGTGCATTGATAAGATACCCCGAGGCTCTAGATTCTGCTTGTTCAAGCCACTCCCCTCATAAATTAGCCACACAACTACACGTCATCGCTCAGGCTTTCGGGTCATTCTATGAGGTGTGCCCGGTTCTTAACGCTGAAGACAAAACAAAAATTAGCAGATTGGCTCTCTGTGACTTGACTGCAAGAACACTACAAACAGGTCTCGAATTACTTGGAATAGACTCTCCACAGAGAATGTAGAGTCCCGCGACCTTGAAAATCAATATTCCATCCCAAGTACATGGTCTCAGTAGGCGACATGGCACCGGACTTCGAATTGATGGCTTTTGACAAAAACATGGTCAGACTTTCTGACTCTATTGGTAATCGGGTAGTTTTACTGTTTTATCCCGCGGCTTTTACTGGCGTTTGCACAAAAGAAATTTGTACATTTTCAGGTTTTATGAATAGGATGGAAGCGGCAGAGGCGGAAGTTTTCGGAATTTCTGTAGATGGTATATTTGCCAATGGGGCTTTTGCTGATGCGAATGATATCAACTTCCCATTACTATCTGACACAAATCGTCAGGCAGCACGGGCCTATGGGGTAGAGATTCCATTTGTAATGCCAGACTATACAGCATCCCAAAGGTCGGTTTTTGTAATTGATGAAGTTGGAAAGATTTCCTATGCCTGGGTTGCCGAAAATCCTGGTATAGAGCCTGATTATGAAGCGGTTCTAAAGCATTTAGAATCCTGAAGTTCAATCACCATAGGCGAGGTAGTAAACCAGTGACCCGTAGATTATTCCAGAGACAGCGAGGCTTTCTTCATTGAACCGTTCCATATTATCAAGATATGTGTGGTATTCTTCAGATCCGGAGCCATAGCAAACTACTGCTCTGCCATATTTTTTCCCATCAGAATCATCTTCATCGATATTGTATACGAATGGAGCATGGTCAGAATTGTTTGGCATTTCTGTGTTTGCAAGTTTACGAACTTCGATATTATAACGGTCTGCAAGTTCAGGATATTGTTGTTGAAACTTCTTCGTTATCCCTCTGATATGGTTTACATCCGAGTTATCATTTCCCACCAATGTAACACCTGAATTTCTTTCAACATCGACATGATTCATATCTAAATTGATGTATAATCGAAGATTTTCATAAAGATTATTTCGATGTTTATCTACCCATGCTGTAGATCCAAACAATCCTTCTTCTTCTCCCCCCCAAGTACAGAAATAAATGGTATGTTTTGGTTTACCCATTTGGCTTTCAATCAATCCGAATTGCCGAGCCATCTCAAGAACAGTAGCGGTCCCGGAACTATCGTCGACAGCACCTTGGGCCATGTATACAGTATCATGGTGTGCACCTATGATAATCAAGGAATCAGATTCACCTTGAATAATTCCGCAAGGAACCTTTACTGTAGCTTCACCTGCATTCTCAACATAGGTCAAAAATTGTAATCTTCCATCTTGATTTATCACGTTATCAATTAACGTCTGGCCGACACTTTGGCTTACCATAATGAAACCCATATCTATGGGTATATTGTCAATTGCTGAAATATCTACGGTTTTGAAGTAAGGAACACAATCCCCTGAAACCAAGTCATCACAATTCTGTCTTTCATTAATTAGAATTAAACCTTCGACATCGTTTTCTGAAGCTCTCTTGAATAGAGCGGTATTCGATTCAGTCTCCTCAGTCATGTGAATCAATACCACTGCTCCCGCTCCGCTAATCCAGTCCGCTGTTTCGTTTCCAGTGCCTAAATCAACCACATCGATATTATCGACATAGCGAATGAATGAAGATCCAGAATATCCTTGCAGAACAAAATCACTTCTGTGTTCAAAATTAATGAAATCAGCATTGATGTCAGTTGCCCCACAGGCGAAAGCCGGAAACGTTTCTCCTACATCTCCCGCTTGGCAAATGCCTAATTCAGGCTCTTCATCAATAACAAACATGGGGACGTCAAAATCCTCTATCGTTGATGGAATACCCATGGAAGTGAAGTTTGCTTTGATGAATTCTGCAGTATTGTGCTCCTCGATAGTTCCTGACATTCTACCCTCCCATTCTGGATGTCCCAGTTCGACTAAACTCTGAGCATAGCCTCTAGCACTTGTGGAATCAAACTCGATTAATTTGTAATCTGGTTCACCTTGAACCCATTCAATTAGATCATCACCATAGAGTACGGCCCCCCCCATGGTACCAATTAGTATGATTCCGATCACAGCTAAAACCGACACAGGTAGCTGTTTTATTCGCTCTACAATCCCTTCTCCACCGGATGGTTCGAAATCATTAACTATTTCCGCATCAAGAACATCATTTTGGGTGGAATAATTCCCAAGCCTAGCTACTAAATCTGCCTTTTTTCCACCTATCTTAAGATCACGAATCTTGCACTCTTCTTTCAGTTCTGCAACGGTGAGTGACTCCCAGTTCGTCATAAGATTCGTAAAATTCGGGCTGACACCCCCCTCTTGAACCCAACTTGTAGCAGAGCGTAATTGTTGTCGATTCACTGAGAGTCGATTTCGTCCCCAGTCCAGCGTTTTCCAAGTTGATGGTCAATATTTAATTGGTCGAGAATTCTCGCTACAATGAAGTCAACCATATCCTCAAGAGATTGAGGCTTATTGTAAAATCCAGGACTGGCTGGAAGGATTACTACCCCCCACTCGGAAAGATTTGCCATGGCTCTGAGATGGGGGGTTGCGTAGGGCGATTCCCTAGGCACTAAGATGAGTTTCCGCCTCTCTTTCATCGCAACCAATGCGCTTCTAGTCGCTAGATTATCTGAAATCCCATTTGCTATTTTTCCAATCGTCGTTCCACTTGCGGGGCAAACGATGTATGCGTCAAAACGGGCAGACCCGGATGCCGATCTGGCCGCAAGATTGTTATTACTTTCTAAAATCACAGAATCATTGGCTAGGTCTTCTGGAGATTTATTACATTCTAATTCTAGATTTAATGCCCCTTCGCGAGTGACAATCAGGTGAGTTTTCCAACCTGCTTCAGTAAGAGCTTCCAACAGTCTGACACCATATCGTGCTCCCGAAGCACCGGTAATCGCAACAACTGCTTCCCCCATCATTTCACCCTCATTTGTCGCCTCAGACATGTGGTCGGTCAATCATCAACTACTTCTATTCATGTATTCATTAAAATAGAAAATTAGAGATTATCTTGCAATATTTCTGCTAGGTATTCATACTCTTCAATAGCATTGTAAAGATAAGCAGAAATTCGAAAATATCTCATTTTATGATGTGGCCAAGGGAAAACTGGAACCTGGATGCTGAATTCATCAAGCAGTTTGTTGTGAAGAGGGTCGCCCATAATGTCTGCACCCCCTGAATATGTACCTGGTAGGTCAATTGTAGCCATTGCAGATATCATCGAATCTGGAGTCGGAGGGTCTGTGCCTAAACTCTCACAAAGCAGATTTCTTGCTTCCAAAGCGAGAGAATTATTATGCTCCATGATTTCCTCGAATCCCCCTGAAACCATTGATTTTAGAGTCTCAATGGATTTAGGAATACAAAGAATTGCGGTAGGGTCTCTAGTTCCTTGCCAGTCAAATTCGAATCTGAATTTTTCTTGAGGCGATAAATCTGCACTATATCCATGACTAATTGTAAGTGGTTTAGTTTCCTTTTTCTTGTCTTCTCTAATGTGTAAAAATGCTGAGCCTTTAGGGCTACAGAGCCATTTGTGACAGTTTCCAGTCACCCAAGCTACATCTAATTTAGCCAAATCCATCGGCACTATCCCTGGGCCGTGTGCTGCATCAAGTAGAACGTCGACTCCCCTCAATTGAAATTCATCGACAAGTTTCTCAAATGGCATTCTAAGTCCTGTGGGGCTTGTTACTGTGTCAATCATAGCCAGAACAGTTTTAGAGGTAATTGCCCCTAACAAGGGTTCAATGATTTCTTCTTCTGAATCACATCTAAATGGCAGGTCGACTACAACAATCTTAGCACCCCATCTTGATGCAACAAAATCGATAGCATTCCAACATGCTTGATACGAATGATTTGGAATGATTATTTCATCTCCTTGATTGAGAGTCAAACTTCGAAGTACAGTATTTACGCCACTAGTGGCATTTTGACAAAAGGTCATACCGTCTGGATCTGCATTGAGAAAATCTGAGAGTTTCTCGCTTGCTTCGTTCATAAGACCGAAAGCCTCTCGTTCAAAGAATCTCACAGGGTCTGATTCCAGATGTGCCCTAATTCGAGCTTGTTCCTCCATGACCTGATTTGGGGTGGCTCCAAATGAACCATGGTTCAGGAAAATCACACCAGGGTCAAAAGACCAATATTTTTCCAGTTGGCTTCTATTTGGTTTCAGACAACCAACTCCACAGACCAATCAACAGGCTGCATTGGTACCCGATTCAGATATTGTTGTGCAAGAACTAGCAATGCTTCTTCCAATCGCGCACGGTCTAGAATTCTTCCCTCAAGGTCATGCGTGTGACCCAGGGCTTGCAGGGAAGTGGTCATTCCGGCAGGAAGTCCACAACAAGAAAGGGCCTCCACTCGGTTAGGTACTGTATTGTAATTTAGAGCTAGACCATGCCGACTTACCCAGTGCTTGAATGCTAGTCCTATGGAGCAAACTTTGTTTCCTTCCAACCAAACTCCCATCATTCTTTCATCTCGATATCCTTCAATTCCACAATCTGCAAGAGCGGCCATAACCCAATCCTCAAGACGATTTATTATACTACGAATGGATTGTTCCCCTACCTGCCATTTAATTATTGGATATACAACCAATTGGCCAGGTCCATGATAGGTCATCCCCCCTCCCCTATCTACGACTCTAGTTGGGTAGTCAGAGAGTGCTGGATCTTCCAAAGCCCCATCCCTCTCCGCTTTGGGGCCAAGTGTAACTACCTCAGGGTGCTGGACTAGAATCAAAGTGTCAGGTATCTCATCTAAAATTCGCAGTTCTTGTAGCTTAGACATAGCGCTGTCAACTGATTCATGCGATTCAATATCGGCTCTGAGGATTCGCAATTGTCGCAAAAACGTACCTCCATTTATTGTAATTACACTGAGTGTATAGCGTGCCCTAGGGTCTTCAATACTCCTTCATGGAAGGCCTCAGTCATCGTTGGGTGCGCATGAACTGTATCAGCAATGTCTTCCAATAAAGCACCCATTTCTAGCGCCAAAACGAATTCCCCATGTAACTCAGCTACGTGGCTACCAACGGCCTGAATTCCAAGAATAACATGATCCGATTCTCGAGCGGTAACTCGTATGAATCCGGCAGTCTTCTCAGCTTCCAATGTTAGTGCTCGACCATTTGCAGCTAGGGGAAATTTCCCTGTGATGACTTCTTCTCCTCTGTCCTTGGCTTCATCTGGAGATAGACCGACTGAGACGATTTCCGGCTCGGTAAAGACAATCGCCGGAATCGCTACCTTATCGAATGATCTATTGTGACCCGCTATAATTTCGGCTACCATTTCACCTTGAGCAGAAGCCTTGTGGGCCAACATCGGCTCACCAACTACGTCACCTATGGCGTAAACCCCAGGCACGTTGGTTCTAGATTGTCGATCGATACGAATGAAGCGCCCTCCTGTGTCCATTCTAACGCCCATATTCTCCAACCCCCATCCTTTGGTATTCGGGCTACGACCAACAGTGACTAACACCTTATCGACCTTGATTGTCTGTTCTTCTCCATCCTTTTCAAATGTCAAGTGAGCCTTGCGGCTAGCTCCTTTACCTTTGATTTCAGTTCCGCGTGCGAGAGCATTAGTGTGTACTGCGACCTTATGTTTCTTCAACCAAATTTCTAGAGGTCGTCGAATCTCTTTATCCATAATCCCAAGAATTGAATCCATACCTTCTACTACGGTAACATCAGTTCCCAATTTCGCTAGTGCACAACCCAATTCTAGCCCGATGTAACCTCCGCCTACGATAGCGACGGATTTTGGTAATTTTTGTAAGTCTAAAGCGCCTGTCGAAGACAGCACAAACTCCTCGTCGCAGGGCATAAATGGTAAGTCGATATGACTTGAGCCGGTTGCGACAATGATATTTTCAGCCTCAATATGAAGATGGCCTTCTGTTGTTTCGACAGTACATTTCTTTGGCCCTGTAAATGTCGCCCATCCCTTCACTAATTCGGCCCCGGCACCTTTCAACAGTGCCTCTACACCTTTGTTCAATCGTTCTACTATAGCATCTTTCCAATCAACCAACGCAGCCATATCGATTTGAGGTTCTGCGGCCAAAGATAGTCCCATATGACCACCTTCATTTGCGTGTTGACGCAAAGATTCGAATCTTTCAGCAGCGTGAATAATTGCCTTACTTGGAATACAGCCTCTAATCAAGCAGGTTCCACCTGCCTTATCGCCTTCTACGATTACCGTGTCCAATCCGAGCTGTGCACTCCTTATTGCGGCAACATATCCTCCGGGTCCTGCTCCTACTACGAGCACCTTACATTTGCGAGTATCCGTCATTTTTTCACCTCACATAAAGATTAGAGCAGGATGTTCAAGCAGTCTTTTGAGTGCCTGAACCAAAGCCGCTCCATTCGCTCCATCTACAATTCTATGGTCAAAGGAACTTGAAACATTCATCATTCTACGAACGACGACTTCACCATTACGTACAACTGGCATCTCTCGGGCTTTGTGAACGCCTAGAATCGCTACCTCTGGGTGGTTGATTATAGGGGTCGCTCCAAGCCCTCCATCACGTCCAAGGCTGGTGATAGTGAATGTAGATCCAGTCAGGTCATCAAGGGATGCTGTACCTTCTCTAGCAGCGCCGGAAACCCTCTGCATCTCAGCTGCCGCCTGCCATATATCCATTGCTTCAGTGTGCTTTACCACCGGTACGAATAGGCCTCTATCGGTCTGGGTCGCAATTCCTAGATTGACTGCTCCGTATCTTCGAACTATTCCATTTGCCTCATCGTAATGACCGTTACACTCAGGGTGATTTGGCATAATTTTCGCTAATGCCAACATAATGAAAGGAAGATAGGTTAACTTCGGTTGTTCAGCTGACTTTGTCGCGTTTAGTAATTGGCGCAATTCTTCCAATTCGGTCACATCGATTTCCTCGAAGTAGGAGAAATGAGGGATATGGCGCTTTGAGACGGTCATGGCTTCAGCAATCTTTCTCCTTAATCCTACGACCTTAATTTCCTCAATATCGCTTCTTCGAGTTGTGTAGGCGACTGGTGGTGCACCTTGAACCATGCCTTCCGCTGCTATGAATGCGTCAAGGTCTGCGTGGCGTATTCGGCCTGCTGGTCCACTACCGCGAACCGCTGCTAAGTCGACTCCTGCTTCGCGTGCGCGCCTGCGAACCGCAGGGCTAGCCAGCGCCTTTCCTCCAGAATCACCAGTACTTTCATTTGGTGTCGAAACTGTAGGTAGTGGCGCGGGCGAAGAAATTGCCGGTACCGGCGGAAGTGCAACTGGTTCAGTAATCGCTGGTGGAGGAGTTGTCGGAGCTTTTGGCTCTGAATCGACTTCTGGCTCATCCGTTTTTTCCGGTTCAGGCTGTTTTTCCTCGGCAGAATCGGCTGGGCTATCGCCGCCCTCGTCGAATTCGACCAATGCAGCACCAACCGCAACCATGTCACCAACGCCACCATGTAGAACGGCTATTGTTCCATCATGAGGTGACGGGATTGTCACAGTCGCCTTATCTGTCATCACATCCACAAGAGCATCATCTTCGGAGACAGAATCTCCAACGGCTACGTACCATTCCACGACTTCTCCTTCTACAACTCCTTCTCCAATATCTGGTAGTTTGAATACACGATTTGTCATTTTCATTCCTCCATTGTTTTCATTATTGCATCGGCGATTCTCGCCGGACTGGGCATGTAATCCCATTCTGTTGTGTGGGGGAATGGTGTATCCCACCCCGTGACTCTCTCAATTGGTGCTTCTAGGTGGTAGAAGCATCGCTCCTGAACACTAGCTGCCATTTCAGCTCCAAATCCACTGGTTTTGGGGGCTTCGTGAACGATTACACAGCGTCCGGTCTTCTCGATGGATTTGATGATAGCATCCTTATCCCAAGGCACTAGAGTTTGTAAGTCAATCAAATCGCAACTTATGCCACAATTCTTGATTGCTTGTTCACTAACATGGACCATTGCACCCCAAGAAATAACTGTACATTCAGTACCCTCCATTGCTAGTCTTGCCTTGCCAAGAGGTACTGTATAATGCGCCTCTGGGACTTCGGCTTCTGGATGGTCTTTCCAAGTTGGAACGTTGTGCGGATCTCCATAGAAAGGCCCACGATAACAACGCTTTGGCTCGAATACAACAACTGGGTCGTTGGATTCAATCGCGGAAATTAGTAAGCCTTTGGAATTATAAGGCGTTGAGGTGTACACTACATTTATTCCGGAAGTGTGAGTAAATTGAGACTCTGGACTTTGGGAATGATGATGCCCTCCACGAATTCCACCACCCGCTGGTGTTCTAATCGTTAGTGGGCACCAAAACTCGCCACCTGACCGATGTCTAACTTTTGCGATTTCGTTGACTATTTGGTCATAGGCCGGGAAGATGTAATCAGCAAATTGTATTTCCGCAACAGGCCTCAAGCCATTAATTCCCATACCAAATGCGATTGCTGCAATGCCTCCTTCGGAGAGTGGTGTGTCGAAAACTCGGTGTTTGCCATGCTTTTCTTGCAAACCATCTGAGGTCCGGAAAACTCCGCCAAAGTATCCTGCATCTTCCCCAAAGAAGATTACATCTGGGTCCCTTTCTAGCATAATGTCTAGAGCCGAATTGACTGCTTGAACAATATTCATTTCAGGCATTTCAGTCAACACTCCATTTCTTCATTTCATCCCACTGTTCTTGAAGATGCCAGGGAACTTCTTCGTATACCTCGGTGAAAATAGTGTCTGCCGAAGGATAAGGGCCATTGGCTAGGTCTCCGTAAGTCACAGCTTCCTTGTAAGCAGCCATAACCTCGCCATCAACTCGTTCCTCTAATTCCTTCTGCTGCTTTTCGGACCACTCTCCAATCGCAACGAGATGTTGCACTAATCGGTCGACTGGGTCGCCACCAGGCCAAGCCTCGTGCTCGTCCCCTGGTCGATATCTACTAGGGTCGTCACTCGAAGAGTGAGCTCCAGCACGATAGGTTAGGACCTCGATGTGTGTTGCACCCTCTCCAGCTGCGGCGCGCTGTCTTGCCCATTTAGTAACGGCATAGAGCGCTAGGAAGTCATTACCATCAACCCTCATTGAAGGTACATTATACGCCAATCCTCTTGCTGCGAACGTGGGGTTCCCACTTGCTAAGTTAGCATGGGTGGAAATTGCCCATTGATTGTTCACGATGTTAAGAATCACCGGTGGCTTGAAGACCGAAGCAAAATTAAGTGCGTAATGGTAATCACCCTCAGCACTTGAACCATCGCCAATCCAAGTTATACAGCACTCATCCAAAGCCTTGTATTGGGATGCCATTGCAACTCCTACCGCTTGACTAAATTGGGTTCCAACAGGACTTGATACAGAGATGAAACGTCCATCGCGATAGGTGTAATGAACCGGCATTTGTCTACCTTTGACATTATCTTCTACGTTACCTATACAGTGGTTAATCATGCTGACCATATCTCTACCTCTGACGAATTGCGCTCCTGGCTGTCTGTAGGTGGGGAATATCCAATCCTGATTTTCTAGAGCCATCGTCTGCGCGATTGCAACAGCCTCTTCTCCGAATGATCGCATATAGAATGACAATTTTCCAGTACGTTGCATTTTCATCATTCGGTCATCGAATATACGCATGCGTACCATGTGTTCCAAACCTTCGCGAAGTTCATCAGGAGTCAATTTTGGATCCCAAGGTCCACTAGCATTCCCGTCGAAATCTAGCACTCTTACAAGCCCGTAGGCGTGGTCTGTGGTTTCAGATGCTGTACATTTGATTGGATTTGGCCTAGGGAGGTCCCCTGGTTCGTTTTCGAATAGAGCGAAACTAGCCTTGTCCCCTGGTCGGAAAGGTGCTGAGGGTACATGCAGAGTCACTTGCTTCTTTTTTTTCGCCGCCACAATTCAACCTCCAAATATTAGTTCATATTATTTTATACTCTGAAGGCAACCTAGCCTCATTGATAACAAGTAAATCCTTGCTAGGGTTTAGATGACTAATTGCGGAACCAGTAGAATCTCTTGTGACAACAGGTTCGCCACCCATGGCTTCTTCCCACAACAACCCCGCTCGATAGGACGAGCGCACTAACGGCCCGCTAGCAACTGCTGTGAATCCCATTTCTCGGGCGGCTTGATCCCACTCGGCGAAAGTAGTCGGTTCAGGAAATCTGTCGACTGCAAGATGTTTCCAGCTTGGTTGTAGATATTGACCCAAAGTGATTAACTCAACCCCGACTTCTCGTAGCAGTTGCATTGCCTCAACAACTTCTTCATCTGTTTCTCCGACACCTACCATTATGCTTGATTTCAGTGCTAATTCAGGTCGTAGTCGCTTAGCTTCTTGTAAAATCTTCAGTGATTGTGTGAATGAAGCACGAGGGTCGCGAACACTGGAGTCTAACCTAGGCACACATTCTACATTGTGTGCAAAGACTCTGATTGGCAGATCATTAAGCAGACTTGCGAGGGCTTGTAAATTACCATCTAGGTCTGAACATAGTAATTCAAGACCAACGTCTGGGCATCTTTTGTGCACGGCTTTGATACAATTTCGATAATGCTCAGCCCCTCCATCTGCTAAGTCATCGCGGTTAACTACAGTAATTACTGCATGACTAACTCCCATTCTATCGACCGCTTCAGCAAGTTCAAGAGGCTCGTTTGGATTCAAAGGAGGGGGCGTTTTCTCGGTGCCAACTGCACAGAATCTACAACCACGTGTACAGACCTCACCTGCAATCATGAAAGTGGCTGTCCCTCTGCCCCAACAATCGTGTATGTTTGGACATCGAGCTTCTTCACAAACGGTATTCAATCCATGCTCGTGAACATTAGATTTAGTTGCGTTAAATCGAGTTTGTGCATTACCGGTAGGGAGGGTCGTTCTGAACCAGGATGGAAGTCTCTTTCTTTCCGCTTTCCGGCGTTCTTCAGCACTAATTCTTGTAGATCCTCCGCAACCATCAGCAGACACTTCAGTGCCATCAGCTTGGGGCAGCGGTACACCCATTGATTACTAGGAGTGGACGTACGGCGTTAATCGTTCGCCTCAATCACCCAGATGAGGATATTCAAAACGAGGAGAGATATACCAGTCTTGACTCGGCTATATACATGGCTCGCAGTGCTGCACTCGTTACAGGAGGTGCTAAGAGAATTGGTGCTGCAATTTGTCTTCACCTAGCACAAAAAGGCCACTCAGTGGCAGTTCACCACAATTCATCCGCAAAAGCAGCTGAGCAACTAGTGGAAAAGATCAGGGGGTTGGGTGTTAAGGCATGTACAGTAAAGGGTGATTTATCGAATCCGGAAGAAGTTGCAAAAATCATCGCTGAAGCATCCTCACAAATTGGCCATATTCGACACCTTGTGAATAACGCTTCCAAATTCAAGCATGACGACTTAGAAACTTTCGATAATAGCTCTTGGAATGAACACATGGATGTAAATGCAAAAGCCCCTCTAATGTTGACCCGCGAGATGTTGCAAAATCTACCCAATGACATGGCGGGTTCGGTTGTTAATATCCTCGATCAAAAAATTGCAGCCCCTAACCCAGACCATATTTCTTACACAGCCTCGCGGTATGCCTTGCTCGGTATTACTGAGGCACTTGCAAGAGGTCTTGCCCCTAGACTCAGAATTAACGCAGTCGCGCCAGGTCACACCTTACCCAGCCCAGACCAAACAGAAGCAGGATTCAGTCGAGCCCAGTCTGAAAGCCCACTTGGGTATGGACCATCTCCAGACGATATTGCTCAGGCAGTTGTTTTTCTCATTGAAGCGAAATCGATTACCGGACAGATAATTTTTGTCGATGCCGGAGAAAGATTCCTTTCTAGAAGTCGAGATGTTGCATTTGAAACGGAGGGTGGTAAATGACTTCACATTCAGATGTAATGATGCAAATTTTATATCAAAATCAAGCGGCTACCAGTCTATTCTTAGAGAAAGTAATTAGACAGGTCGACATAGGTGTTCACGACTATGAATTAGGATCTCCTCAGCGCCTTTCATTCGACATTTATGTTGTGTTATCTGGTGATAGTACACCTCTGGAAGATGAAATATCAGAAGTTCTGGATTATGAATACCTAATCTCTGCTTTAGACGAGACATTGAATTTACAACGTGCTTCACTTTTGGAAACGCTTGCGAACCGCTTATTGGATCGAATACTAAAACCTCGTTCGGTTGAAGCCGCTACGGTTGTCATCACCAAACTGGATGTCTTAGGTGGAGACGGCCAATTGGGCTGTTCTATAACTCGAATAAATTAGTGGTGCAGGGGGTGGGATTTGAACCCACGAAGCTCTACGCACCGGAGCTTAAGTCCGGCCCCTTTGACCAGCTCGGGTACCCCTGCGAGGCCTCTGAGCACCTTATCAGACTTGAACCGAGCGGAGTTTACGCCCCCTTTGGGGGGCGTGTCAAAATCGATGCAAAGAGCACTCGGACCTCACGAACGCTTTAACACCCCTGGGAGTGCCGGTAGGTGATGAATGCGAGCAGTACGCTGATTCGGGATGGCAAGTTAAGCCAACTTGCGGTGTTTCTCGCAATTCTGATGATTACCCCTCAAATAGCGACATTAGTGACAGAACCTCCTCACCTAGTTACAGACTCTCGGGCCGAAACTTCTGAGGAAATCGAATCCAAACTTTACACACTATATTTTGCTGAAGCAAACTCGTCTTCCGGAGGAGATGGGCACATTACAACAATGGTACCTGAATCTGGCGGCCAATCGACTTCTAGTGCTCTAGATTCGACAATTGAGTTTACAACAGGGGATTTGTTAAGTTCACTAGAGATTACTGGTCGGCCAAAACATGGCTCTTCTAGTGGCCAATTTTACATCCCTGTACAATTCTTCTTACGAGCTCAAGGTCCTAGTAATTCTCAGGTGACTTGGGATATCGTCGTAAGCGCTAATGGCAATACTGTTGGGTCTGAATCTTGGGAAGCCGACGCATGTAATCCAGGGTTAACTAATTCATGTAACTTTGATCACGAACTCTTCGAAGTTATACTAGATGGTGACGATTCGTTTGTGATTCAAGACGGAAATGAATTGACCGTTGATGTTTCCGCTGAAATGTCGGGCTGTGAAAGTTCTGGTGGACCATTTGGTAGTAGTTGTGAAGCAGAAATTGCCTGGAACGAAATAGACGGCGAAAGTAACCGATATTCTCAGATGGAAGTTGAAACTAATGCAATTGCAGACAGCGAAGTGATACTCCAAAGGGATGGAGCAGAACTTGCAGACGGAGTTGAGTTGGAATGGTATCCAAACGATGTTTTAGCAGATAGGACCATGCAATTCTCATTCGATGTTAAGAGCGCCTTTGGCAGAGAGGACATGGAATCAGTAAAATTACTAATGCGAGATCCAAATGGAAATTATCGGATAGACCATGAGATTTCATCTGATGACGATGGAATCAGAGACACCAGTCAGGGTATCTTTGGTACTTACACATGGACCTATCCTACCGGACTTCCATCGGGAGAATATACGGTAGAATTGGAAATTACTGATGTACAAGGAAACGCATTCCTTGTTGAACACGAACCAGTTGAAATGATTCAATGGGGCGTGGCGATTAATCATCGAGAAGATAGAACAGTAGAATATGTCGCTCCTGATGAAACAACTCCGGTGCCACTTCAATTAGTTCACAGAGGAGACTCTACTAAATCGATGACTGTAGAACTTGAATTACTTACCAACTTAGGTAGTTCCTGGCTTATCGAATTTGATTCTCCGGGAGGATACACGTTGAATTCAGGTGGTGATATTCTGAATCCAATACTTACAATAACAGCTCCTGATGATTTGACAGGCACTCCAGATAGAATTGAGATTAGAGCGGTTGCTGAAGCCACAATAGAAGGTGTTCAAACTGTGGTGCATCAAGACCTACTGTCTTTAGATTTAGAGAAGCTCGAAGTCTATCAGCCACCGGATGTATCGGTTTGGAATGAAGACCACGATATACCAATTGCGAACTCAAGCCGCTCTGGTGACATCGACCCAACAATACCAAGATATGTTGAGGACAACCAATTCACTACATTCCTACTTGAGATATTCAACACGGGATTCGATACAGATAATTTTAGAGTAGATATATTGAAGCGGTCTAAATCAATTATACAGATTTACGATAACGACACTGGCGAAAGGATTCTAGAAGATGATGGAGATGGTACTTTCCACATACTACCTTTAGAGAGACATTCGACTCAGATTCTAAGATTCAACGTAAAACCGTCAACAGATAGGGAAGACCCAGATATTGGAATGATTGAGGTCGAGGTAGTAAGCAGTGGAAATGCATCGCTTAGGACTACTGTTGAATTCACCATTCAGAGAACCTTTGGAATCCGCGCGGAAGTGTCACAAGATTGTGATGGCACTCCACTAGGTCACATCCAAGTATCCCTTTGTTCTTCACTAAGCGACCCTGAAGTAAATCTCCGAGCTCGTATAACAAATAGTATGACTAGTGGTGAATCGGCCACTCAATGGCAGATTATCAATCCAGCAAGTCTTGCCGAGAATACCGACAGATTGGCGGCATATGGTCAATGGGAATACCGAATTTTAGACCAAAATGGTTCGGCAGTACCTCAGATCTCCCTTGGCCCAGGTGACTTCACTGAGTTATTCGTAGTAGTTACCCTAACCGATCAGGTAGTCGTTGGTAATCATACGGTTTATTTACGAATAAAGGAAGACACTTCTGATTCAAATCCAAGATATTTCGATTTACCTATGGTTTTCGAAGTCGATGCGGATGAACCCGATTTGACAATTGTCCAAGTCACATCAAATAGAAAACTAGCGCCAGGTGGCGTTTATGACTTCCAATTTGAAGTTCGAAACAAAGGGAATAGTCCACTAATTGTTCTGCTTGATACTGAAGTAGAAGGCGCAACTGGGTGGAATGTCAACATCGAAGGACCTACAGGGTCAAGATTGATTGAGTTAGATGCCTTTGAAGAAGTGACTGTAATTCTGGAAGTAACGGTTCCACCATCAGCAAATAATGGGGATACAGCAAAGATCACAATTACTGCTGAACCACACGATACTGAGCAGAGTTGGCCTGATGAATTCACGGCAGAAAAGAATCTCAATATGGTAGTCGGAATAGATGGAATTTTTGATCGATTGATTAACGAGGTAACTAACCCTCGCGCCTCCACATTAATTATGATGGTCGTGGCAATTTTACTGATGTTTGCTGGTATACAAAGTCGGATGAATCGCAGGAAATGGGCCGCCCATTTGGCATTACTTGAGGCCATGAAAGAGGCTGAAGTTGATGACTTGGATGAGGATTCCGAACAAGAAGAATCTGAAACCCCAATAGTTGAGGACGAGGAAGAAGAAGAGATGGTTTACGATGACGATGATATAGAACTTGTCTGACTTTAAATTAGATCATCGTCCGAACGACGCTCCATTCCGCTTAAGACCCGTATGAACCGCCGTAGGCGGTATAGGGTGTACATGATGTTCGACTACTCGCGTCAGAATAATCTTGTAATCACACGCAGAAAGGAGCGTTCGGCTGTTCTATTCAGCCTATTGATGTTGCTAACCTCTTACTCTGCAATAGAATTTGCAACGTGGGAGGCTATGGGTTCAACAGATGCCGATGGAGATGGCCTCCCATATGGTTTGGAATATTACATCAACACCCAACCTCAAGATTGGGATTCTGATGGGGATGGTTTACCAGACGGCTGGGAATGGCAGTATGGTCTAGACCCTCTTTCAGCCTCTGGAATCAATGGTTCAACCGGGGACCCTGATGGAGATTCCCTAACAAATCTAAACGAATATCAATATGGAATACCTGCTAATTGGGATTCTGCTACTACACCAAATCAGCTCGATAATGGTGTTTGGTGGAATGGTACAGTTCCCGTTAGTAATTGGGATGAAGAGAGCGCTATGCAGTTGATTCAAGGATTGAATTCAGACGGAGCCGATGAAGATCCAATGGGGAATATTTGCTTCAACACATTTGATGATGACCACGATGGAATGGTTGACAGTTGGGATGGCGACAATGATGGTGACGCCGATTGTTCAAGCAATGATGATGATGGTGACAATTTAACCGACGAAGATCCAGATGGTTGGGATACAGATGGGGATGGAATGCCAGATGGTTGGGAGGTTGCTAATAACCTAGATCCAACCTCAAATTCAGGTGATGACGGCACTTCTGGTGACCCTGATGGTGATGGTCTAATCAACCTCTATGAATACGTAAATCCGGCATGGGATACAAGGAATGGTACTACAAATCCTCCAACCCAATATTGGAGGCCAGGCCCTGACAATCGAACCAATACTGAATCACCTTGTAATCCTGTTTTAGCGCTTGGTCCAGGTTCCCCCCCCTGCTCTCTGTTTACGGCTGAAGTTGACGGGATTACCTATACAGATCCTAATAATAATGACACAGATGGAGATGGATTAAATGATTCATACGAGGCATTAGTCCTCTTGACAGATCCTACTGCAGAAGATACTGATGGAGACGGAATATCAGACGGTGTTGAGGTAAATGGGTCATATGGAAACCCACCACAAGCCTCTGACCCTCGAAATAACAACACTGATGGCGATCAATTCGATGATGGTGAAGAAGATACGAATTTCAATGGGGTCGTTGATGCTAACGAAACCGACCCTACTAGGATAGAAGATTCAGGAGATTTTGACGGAGACGGAATTCAAAATTGGGAAGAAAATGCCACGTGTACATTATGGGATGTTGCTGACACAGATGGGGGGGGGGTATCGATGATGGCACCGAACTTTCTCCAGCCCATGCCACCGATCCATGTACATCTACCTACGAACTATATCTCGATGTCATCACATGGGTTCCCGTAGATTTTTCTGTAACAGTAAACAATACTAGCAAATTAGATCCCACTCCGCTAGACTGGCGTCAAAATGGAGCTCCAATGGCATATTTTGAATCAGGAACGGGGAACAGAACACCCTTCCAATACACCTCAATCGATGGCAATATACTACGCTCTGTATCAGTTACTATGCCTTCCGATGCTCTCTATGTAGTGGTTCTAAATGGCTCATGGTGTTGGGATGATTCACTTGGTTCTGCTAATGAACAGCATTGTGATGATGATTATCGAGATACTGATGGGGACGGTCTAGCCGATTGGGAAGAATCGTTGGGGTCTTGGGGCTTCGAATCATTACCCACACTAACCGATTCTGACGGAGATGGGGTAAACGACCTCGATGAGGTAATCAATTCAACCGATCCATTAGAGCCTTGCAGTAATCTAGCAGATTTTGACGGTGATGGCCTGAATAATTATTTCGAGAATACTACGGGTTGTCCATTGATTTATGGTATTGAAAATGGAAATATGTCGTTAGATAACTACACAACACTGTGGAATAATTCCGATACAGACAATGGTGGCGTAGTAGATTACCAAGAATATCTCGATGGAACAAATCCGCAGAATAATCCTGATGATGATCTGAACCCATTGGATACTGATGGAGATGGAATCCCAGATACTATAGAACAAGAAATAGGCACTGATTGGCTAGATCCAGATACTGATGGGGGAGGTATTCCGGATGGAGATGAATGTCTGCCTGAGTATTGGGATAATGGTTGTGTAGATTCGATATTTGACCCTTGGAACCCGACGGATGACATTTCTACTAATATGCTATATTTCTTCGCTGAAAATACAACCACTGGGATTGATTATAACATCACTCATTATTGGCGTTGGCACACATATGACACCATTACAGGTGTCTCTTGGGGCGTCAATACTAGTTTAGTTGGATACACGCAAATGTTCCCAACTTGGTCAACAACTCAAGGTGTTGCACACCCGGACTTTTGGGATAATTCAGCCCTACATTCGTGGGAAATTTCATTCAGTAATAACGGAACTTTAAGCCCTGGAGAAGAGTTGATTGCACCATACAACGCGGTCAATTATACGGGATGGAGTGATGTAGCCGCGGGCTTAAATTTCTCTAATTATACTCGAGATGTTTTAATTGATTCTTCTGTTGTCGACCAGTTATACGTCACAACCCCTCAAATTATTTTTACCGACGCTATTCGAGATAATACAACTGCATTCCAAAATAGTACTTACGCCACCGGTTACAGAGGACCTACAAATGTTACGAGAATCACACAGGCTGTGCTAAATGAGAGTGGCTGGACTTCTGCGTGGGATCAAATTGAGGCAATACAAGAATTCCTAGTTAACGGAAACAATACCACAACTTTCCTCAGAAATCACGATGGTTCAAATGTGAATCGCAGCGGCTCAGGCATTGGAAGTTTTCTAGAATACACCTCGGTTTGGATTCTTGAGGAAGCTCTTGAAGGTGATTGCGATGAGTTTACGACAGTTTTTGCCGAGATGTTGAGAAGTATTGGCTTACCTACTAGAAAGGTTACAGGCTTCTCTGGTGGAACATGGGTGGATAATGGATTTGAAGTATATGGTAATGATTTCACATGGTGGGTTGAAGTCCATCTACAAACAAATGCCAATCAAGGCGAATTAGACCTTGGTTGGATTCCATTCGAAGCTTGCCCAGACGTTTCAGTTGTCGAGGTAGTTGATGAAATTTGGTCTCCAGATTCCCTGGAAAGGGATTACTCCTCAGGTAACATCTCTCTTAATGGCACATTACAGTTTGTCAGTAACTCCTCAACTATAGAGGGAATTACTCTAGAGCTATACCTAGTACCCGATAATGAGACTCTAAATGTCCCTGGAAGTGCTGCACTGGCGGACAGACTAATCGGTACTACAACTACTGACTCTGAAGGATTCTTTTCATTCAATGGTTCACCTTCTGAGATGATTCAACCTGGTTTTGGTTCTCTAGTGGTGTTAACCCAAAAGCAAGGATATGTTGGTGTTCAGGGGGTGTCATTCCCATGGTCGATTAATATCACAGATGATGTAAATTTGTCAATAACTAGCCCCGCTCCAGCAGAACAACCTATGTTGGGTATAGGGGTTAACTCAACGGTTACTGGAAGCATGGCTTGGGCTAACCTTCCACAAACAGATCCGGCCATGCTGGATAATCTACAAGTTCTCCTTAATTACACAACAATTGAGGAGGGAGATGTCAACCTAATTGCTGATGTAGGTTCGGGTGGATATTTCGAGTTCAGTGTGCCAATTTCAGAAAATGAGCCTCTTGGCCTCATCAATGCTAGTTTCGCATTCCTTGGATGGCATCAAACTGATTTGAATAATGCTAGCAATCCAGAATATCATCTAAGGCCTAAAACAATTGATTTTAATTTCAATGTAACGCCTTCACCAAACTTAACAATATCTCTAGAGGGAAGTGACGCAAACAACAGTATTTTGGATATTAATCAATTAGTTTTCATCAACGGTACTGCAGTTAGTAGAGGGCCATCACCTGATCCATTGAATGGCACACTTACTTTCCAGATGCGCAGGGCCGGAACCAATGGCCCTTACACTGATCTCGCAACTTGGGAACTTAATTCTAGTAATTGGACAACAAATCCTGGTCAATTTGCTATCGAATGGGGTTTTAATGAGTCATCAGTATCTATCCCAGCAGGTCTTGTTGAAGTGAAGTTCATTTACTCTGCAGATGAATTATTCGCTACCGATGAGGAATCTTTCGAGTCTAGTTTTGGCATACGATCATATGTGGAATTCTCTTACCAATTAATTGCAACCGAAAGAGGCACAGAGGCTTCAGTCGCAGTACAATTATCTGACCATACTGGAACATCGGTTGCTGATTTCCCCGGCTTCTACAGTGTTGAATTTAATGGCAGTGAAGTGTTCAATATTACCGACCCTGAATCTGGTATTTTCAACGCAGTATGGGTGCCGGATTTGAATACAATCGCAGGAGATTACTCATGGCAATTAAATTACACTGGTTCAACATGGCTCAGGCCTAATTCTGTACTTGATAGTATTAGGGTCCAAGGAAGAGCTAACGTAACAGCTACTATCGGTTCCGAATGGACAGAGAGAGGAACCGTAACTTGGGTTTCAGGCGTTGCTCAGGATATTTTCCATCTTACTCCAATCACAGGAAATAATTCCTCAATTGTAGTCCAACTTGAAATTCCATCGGATTTACCTTCAAGCCCTGATGGAAGCCCCGCGCCTCCAGTCATCCGTACGCTCGTCAGTGGCTGGATTAACGAGACAACAGGGGCGTATAACTACTCATTCACAATGCCGACAGATGTTCGTTCAAGTGTCTACTTCTTACGCTTTGTTCTTGACTTTTCGACAAATGCTGAAGTCCTTGGCCCATTCTATACTACCCTTGCACAAACAAGAGTCTTAACTGGAATTCAAAGCGAATTTGTAGTTAATGCAGAACCTCAATCAATCATTGTTATTGCCGGCACTACTCTAATTCTAAATGCCACAATAACGGATATTGCGGATGATTCCGTGGTACCCGATACGGATGTCGACTTATACCTCGATTGGGGTGGCCCTAATCAGGTAATTATCGATTCTACGACAACAGATATAGATGGTATTGCAAGGTTCAATCCTATTATTCTAGAAGATACCACTCCAGGATTCTATGATTTACGTGTTCACGCTACTGATGACCTAACAGATAATCTAACAGATGTCAATGCAGGACGTTGGATTGGTAATGATACATTTGCAAATCTAACCGTACAGGTAGATAGTCAAGTGGAAATCAACTCCATACCTCAAGAAGTCACTGCGGGGCAATCGTTTACCCTTTCAGGACGGGTTTTGGACGGATTCGATGGTAATAGAAGTGTAAGTGGGCCAATGGCGATAGAGGTCTTCTTCCTCAATGATTCCAGTGAAACATTAGTATCCACTCACACAACAACAAACAATGGTTCGTTCTCAGTATCGGTTCCAACAGATCCATTTGGCGATGGAGTTTCAAGTGGAACTAAGACAGTAGTCGTGAGTGTAATTGAAGGAAGTTCTCCATTCTACCTAACAGGTACTGGTAATGCATCTATTCTAGTAAGGGGGGTAACTCGGTTTACTGAGATAAATCCTATAATCCAGACTGTTGTTGATAGGGGGACCTCAATTACTTTCGGGGCTCGATTAACCGAATTTTCGGATAATGACCTTCCTGTTGGTGGTATGGAAGTAGCAGCTAAATTCCATGATACATGGTTGACTGAAGGAATAACTAATGGCCAAGGACTATTCAATTTCACCTTTGATGTTCCACATACACACCCACTTGGTCAAATCGGGATCACTCTATACTTCAATGGCTCTGCAACTCTCCATTCAACAACTACTGTATTGAACCAAATTTTCGTCCGTTCACCAACTAATCTTACAATCTCGCCCGTAGTAGATAATCCAATTGCTGGCGAATCGTTCAATGTTAGTGGAATATTACTATCTAGTAATGGTACAGGAATTATGGATAGGACAGGGGCTGCTTTGCCTTCATCCCTTACTTTCTCTATAGATGGCACAGATTCGGGGTTCCAAGCTACTGGAGGTGTTGTGAATGCAAATGGCACTTGGAGCGCCGTAATTACGCTCGGGCTATCTTTCCCCAGAGGGACTCATAACATAACCGCGACTTATACTCCAACTGTAAATTACTACGGCTCAAGCAGTGATATAGGCTCTTTCGATAGTAGGGGATACTCCCTAATTTCAATATTAGATCCGGCAGACCTAGATCCCGATAGAAGAGTTGTTAGAGGCAATGATGTTAGTGTGAATATCTCAATCATAGATAATGCAGGTCAATTGGTAGAAGGTGTCGAAATAGACATTCTAGTTGATGGTTCATTCATTCAATCTTTAACTACCGATTCAACAGGAAGAGGAACTTTGGTCATTCCTGTAGATGCACAGAGAACACAAGGCCCAATGCTAATTTCTGCTGAATTCCTGGGAATAAATGGTTCTACCGGTTTAATCGGAGACTCCACTTGGTCTCGAGTTATCGTTCTGGCTCCAACTATAATAGAATTCACAGAGCTATCAGGTTCCATGATTGCAGGGGAAAACATTACTTTCACTGGCACCCTTCTAGATGAGCACGGCCAATTATTGACTAATAACGGGTTAATTTCAGGAGGAGTGATCCATATTTGGATAGATGGAACCGACGCCGGTTCAATCTACACAACAGTTTCTAACGCCTCCACAGGACAGTGGAGGGTGACCTATGATTTACCATTAGATATGGATTACGGGGCTCATACAGTTACTGCGAAATTCTTTGGAGGATTTACTTGGGTAGATCCAATGGGTCAAGGAGATTCATTGAATCCTGAATATTACCTACCCGCCGCAAGTACAGTCGAATTCAATGTGACACAAACATCTCAAGTTGTTATCACAACTCCTCCCGGAGAGGTCGATAGGAACCAGTTACTTCTCATTGAAGGAATGCTTACAGATGGAGCGGGTCGTACACTTGGAGATAGATATCTAGAAGTCACCATGAATGATCAATTCCTGACCGGACTTCAGGTAGAAGAAAATGGTACATTCAGCGTATATCTTCCAATTCCACCAAATATGCCATTAGGTCCTAGATTGGTAAAGATAATTTTCCAGGGCGAAGAGTTCATACTATCTTCAAATTCAACCACAGTATTCACAGTGTATGCCCCTACTATCATTTCGATAGAACCGGTAAGTGCGTATGCTGTAGGAGATGAAATGAGGCTTACTGGAACAGTTAAAGATAATCTCCCTGATGGCGGGTTAGGTAATCACTCGCTTGAAATTTTCATTGATGGCACCCTAGTTGGGATAACCACAAGTAATGAAAAGGGTGATTGGTCTTTCAATTGGGTAATTTCAGACTTCTTAGACATCGGCTTCCATACAATAACTGTAACAGCACCTGCACAGGGGTATTACAGGCCAGGAAGTGTAGACGCTAATTTGACAATTGCTTATCATACTTCGATCAATTTGCAAGTGGATGATGTATCAGTTACTAGAGGTGAAAAATGGAACTTTACTGGTAGACTATTTGACTCAGATACAGCAGGAGCCCCTGGTCTTTCCGGACGAGAAATTGTTGTTACACTTGATGGGTTAGAAATCAATCGAATAACCACTGGTAATGATGGTCTTTTCGAATTAGAATATTCCATAGGATACCTGATTACGAGAGGCGGACATGATATTAAATTCACATTTGAGGGTCAAACATTTTACCTACCCGTAGAATATAATATGACGGTATATGCTAAGGCAGATATCCAAATCGAGGTTCTTTGGGAGACCGACTTGATAATCCGTTCAGATGATTCAAAGGACATTAAGTTAGTTGGCAGGATAGTCGAAGTTGGTGGAGAAAGCAACGTCATTGAAGGTATGGAAGTAGTCTTGCTTTGGAACGGTTTAGCAGAACCATCAACCCTAGTGTGGGATGAATCAACAGGTCACTTTGAACTCCGCTCACCAGCTCGCTCGACAATGCCCCCTGGTGAATTATCACTTACAATATCTGCAATTGCCGATGCAGACAGATTCCTAAACGGTTTGGATATTGAGCATATAATCAACATCCGCGTTCCTGTGAGCTTCACATTTACTCCGGATAGTCATCATATCAAAGAAAACCAGAGACGAATAAATGGTACAGTAACCGTTACTGCAAACGATACGGGTCTGCCTGTAGAAGGTATTTCCATTGTCGCCAGGCTAGTTAATCAATCGGCTATACATTTCCAAAACGTAAAGTTAACAGATTCAGATGGAATAATGGATTATGATTTCACAATCCAAAATCAACCGGCATTTTATGACGAAAATAAATGGGGTAAATTATCTCTTCTCTTCCAAACAGATTCTCAACTAATCAGTCCAAATGATCGATTGTGGTTAAACAACGATTATTCGGGTATTGAGATGACTTACGAAGACCCTGCTCCTCTCTTTACATTCTGGCAAATCATTGCTCTTATCGGAATGCTCTTGATTTTGGGGACTCTTATTGGACTTGGATTATCCCTTAGAAGACGTCGATTAGCAGCACTTGATGAGATGGCTGATATTTTCAGTTATACTGCTGAGTTACTAGCTGCTGGAGATGAAATTCGAGAGGCTATATTCAATTGTTATGAGACTCTCTGCAATATATTGATGCGAAATGGATTCCTTCGTCGAGACTTTGAGACTGTTAGAGAATTTGAAATGGCGATAAGAAAGGCCCTACCAATTAGTGAAGAAGCACTTGTAGCATTAGACCGAATTTTTGAAGAGGCCAGATATTCATCTCATAAGTTGGGTGATGGCCATAGACAAAATGCTCAACATGCACTTTCGATGGTATTGCAAGAAATCGATGAGTTACAAGATGTTCCAGAGAGAGACTCATTTGATCTCAGCGAAGCAGTTGCTTGATTAGTCAAAACTCAGATGAAGCGCACCATCTGAAATTTTAGCAGATTCTACATCCATTGCTGCTGGAATCGAAAGAGTACGAATCATACCGCCGAAGCGTTCGGGTGCAATTACTCGAACAAGTCTTCTCTCATCGTCTATGCAAGTCGTTACAGTAAGGCTAGTCAAAGATTCGATATCTAAATTGATGTCGAATCCTGCTTTTGCTGACTCTCTATCCAACTCATCGAAGGCAACACTATCAGAATCAAATGTTCTAGTGTATTTTTTTGAATGTTCTATTTGTCCTGAAACATGTGTCAAAATTTCGTTGTGATTACTTTTTGCAGATTCAAGATGTGGAAGGTCTGCCAAAAAACGTTGATGCATAGACTCAGCGTCGATATCGAGTCCTCTATCCTGATTTTCGTCGAGTACTTCCGCTAGGTCATTGGAACCCACAACATCGACCTTCCGCCACATGCCCCTCAACACTGCGAAGAATCCGACTTTGATGAATCCATTGATTGAATCTCACTCAATAGCTGGATCTGGAAAGCGTTGAAAAAACCTCTTTGCTAGACGTCCTGTTCTCTCAGCATCTTGACTTCTCATCACCAGTAAGTTTGTAGGAATACAAAACCGGTATGGTCTTTCTCGAATCCGTTTTTCTAGGATTACTACAAGTGCCCTATCTTCTGCTTTTCTTATCGGCCGTCCAATCGCTTGTAGAACACTATTTACTGCTGGTTGGTGACTAGAGTACCTTCTAGCAGCATTCGTTCCAAATTTGTCTTGAAAATATTCAGTTAACGCCTTCTGTCGAGCACTAGGCGGTGGTACAGGAAGTCCAATACAAACTACTGCATCTAGGATATTTTCGGGGTAATCAACACCTTCGGCCAATTTACCAGAAAGTACACCACAAAGCATGACTCTGTCATTTGTTCTACGTTTTTGATATAGATTATCTACCATCTTTGCGACTTGCCTTTTACTCATTCGAGAACTCTCCTTCTCTATTTGGATACCCCATGGTATCCAGCGGTAATCGTCCAATACCATATCCAGCATTGCATAACTTTGTGCAAATAGCGCAACATGCCCTGGTGTATTGCGTAAAACCTCTATGACATGGTCACGGATATTGTTCGTATTGATTTCTCCACGTTCGGTATATCTTGAAGTGGTATTTTGGGCAACTAAAACGGGTCTTCTTTCTGATAAAAATGGTGAATCATAGTCCTTAGCAAGAACTTTCCTTTCTTCATTTTCGGGTAAACGCAATAAATCTCTGTACATTTCAGCGGGAAACAATGTTCCTGACATGAGTATAGAACCACGGCAAGAAGCGAAAAGAGGCCCGGAAACTACACCTGGGTCGAGCAGAAAAGACCTTACTTGTGTTTGCTCAAGTATTTTATCGAAAACCAGAACTAGGGCTGGGGAGTCCTCATACTGACCACAAGTGATTATGAAAGAGGCTAGTCTTTCGCAATCGCTCTCTCTTTCATCATCATCGACTTCCTCATCGGATTCAATTCGGACTTTCAATAATTGAGCCACTAATCGTTTAAGATTCGATAATCGGCCTTCTGGAACTTCCTCTAAAGTCTCACTTAGAATTACTTCCATTTCATCTAGTAAATGTCTAGTTTCTACCTGCATATCTTCTTCTTCAAGACGATTTAATTCTCTTTCTCTCGCAGAAAACCAAGTGGGCATTTGTTTTTGCAGACGCTCTAGTGATCTTTTAGCCCATTTCATTTCATCTAGTTCTATTTCTACTCCATTAACTGCGTTTTTCTTCGCATTACCAATGTGTTCTTCAACGTCTGATTTGGCTTTAAAGAAAATATTCGAAGTAATTCTTCGACTCATCCCATTGCGGACTCTATCAGGTAAATTGTGTGCTTCATCAACAATGAGAATGGTATTTTCAATATCTACTCCCATAGAAGGTAATGAAGCCTCTCTAACACTATCGATGAAAACATGATTGTAATCACAAACCAATATGTTGCAACTCTTTACTGCCTCTCTAGCAGTGGCCCAAGCACAGAGATTTATTCGTCTACTTTTCAGAATCAAATCATCTACATGGGTCGGCTTTAGCAAAATGTCCGCTTGCATATCTGCTCTCAATTCATCTCTCATTGACCCATCTAAGTCATCTTCACAATCACATTTCCCACTCATTCGGTCGACATTTTGACACATGCCCTCACGTCCGATTAAATCAACCAATTTGATTGATGGTTCAGTTTGACCAAGTTTCTGGTTTATTTTCTGAACCGTGTCAACAACTATCCTGTGTTGTGATTGACGACTTGTGAGGAATAATATCTTCAGATTGTCTGATGAAGCCCTCTGTACACTAATTGCACTAGCTAATGCGGCAGCGGTTTTACCTATTCCAGTGGGAGCCAAGGCCATCAATGACCCCTCTGATAACAAAGCTTCGATCCCATCCTCAATCATATCCGATTGAGATTCTCTAACTTCGGAATGAGCGAAGTATCTCACCGAGGAATCGACTCCTTTGGCGGTCATGGATTCGAACCTGCCGATAGGCCGCCCAAGAAGATTGGCTTTATCAACGCTGAATTAAATTGGGTGTGCCCCGCCCGAATAGGGCGGGACGGTGTGTGTTGATTTTCAATTTTCACGATTCTCTAGATCGTGATGTCTGCTACGTGTTGAAAGATTGGGGCGCTCTTGTCGAGGAGCATCAGAGGGCGAGTAACCTACTGCGTTGGATAGTTTTGCTCTCCTTCTAATGCCATTGAATCCTATAGTAAGGGTCGCTCGAGTAGAAGTTTGTGCGGAGGGGCGACTTTGCCGCCCCCCCGCGGAGTTTGAGTGCATCCCATTCTCACCCACGTCTCTCACCTCATTGTTCAGTCGAATCGTCAAATCGAGCACGCAGCTCTTCCAGGCGCTTACTTAGCACCGCGTCGACTGTTGCATCGTCAGTAGAGGAGCGCGCTATGTGTTCGCGCGCCGCATATCTTAGCACGACATCTGGTTGTTCTCCATGTATTCGACAAAAGTCGTCCAAGCGAACACTCAGATCAGGGCCTAATTCTACCTCGATACGGGTGCCGGAAGAAAAAGTAGGTGTTGCCAGGTATCTCCTGATAGCTTCTCGAATAACATCAGACTTGTTTCTCATCCCATCGAATCCAACCCTGCGCTCAAGTTCGAGCAAGTAGTCTTCTGGAATCCTTAACGAAATCATCGGGCTTTGGCCTGCCACACTACCTTCCTCCTAAGTCTGCGAGAGGGCCTAGGGGTATTAAGCGTATTGCAAATGAAATGCAATTGAAATGCAAATCATATAAAAATTTCAATATATTCCCCCAACCTTCTCGTCTCAGACAGTCTCTTCATGGCAGTTCAGTTGAAGGGGGGGGGGTTATCTCCGAATCTTGCAGGGTGCGTCATGAAGGTCATCAACGACACGATACATGGACAAATTTCTCTTGATGGAGTCAGAGAAGAATTGCTATCTACTCCAGAGATGAACAAATTAAGTCACATCAAACAATTAGGCCTTGCCCATCTAGTATTTCCAGGAGCTCACCATACCCGCTTCGAACATTCACTTGGTGTCTCCCACGTAGGTGGGATGATGGCGGATGCAATGTCCTTAGACGAATCTGAAAAGACGGTGGTACAAGTCGCTGGCATGTTGCATGATGTTGGTCATGGTCCCTATTCGCACACCTTAGAACATATCTTGCATGAGAGGGGAGGGCTTGATCACATGTCAATTACCGAAGGAATAATTCTAGGCAAATACGATGTTTTACGAGAAGGTGAAGAGACTAGTGTTGAAAATAGAAAAAGAATCCCAGATATTCTAGAATCTTACAATATAGAACCTGAGGATGTTGCAAGTTTAATCCGAGGACCAGATGCAAGGGGCTCGGAGAGAACTCTACTATCCTGGACCGACGGTAAGGAAGACTTGGTGACAGAAGACAAAACTCTCGGTCATTTGGTTCACGGACCTGTAGATTGCGACCAGATGGATTACTTACTACGAGATTCTCATTTTACAGGAGTTAAACACGGAATTGTAGATCATCATCGATTGATTTCATGTCTTAGAAGACATGGAGGAGATATTGCCGTAGAAGAAGGAGGACTTGCCTCTCTTGAAGGAATGTTACTTGCTAGAGGTTTGATGTATAGTGCAGTGTATTTCCACCGTGTAACAAGGGTTACGGAAGTTATGCTTAGTAGAGCTGTGGAGCGTTCAGAGGATTCTCTTCCCGAGCCAGAAGATATGCAGAGGAGTGTCGATGCCGAAATTTGGCAGGCACTTTACGAAGCGGGAGATTACTCCAGAGATATGATGCGGCGACTAAAATATCGTCAGATGCTTAAGGTCGCCACTAGTAGGAGACAAGGTGATTTATCCGAATCACAAATAGAACGGTTAATTGAAATCGCCAATAGTTCAAAGAAGAGGAGAGAAATTGAGGATGATCTAGCGCATAGAGCTGGCCTCGAACCTGGATATGTTGCAATTGATGTGCCCAGTGTAAAACTCCTATTGTCTGAGCCTAGAATGGATGCTGTTGATATTCGAATTATCGGAGATGATGGTAAGACTAGAAAGATGAGTGAGCATACTCCAATCGCTGATGCACTAAAAAAGAGGCAAGTTAGCCAAGCCGTAGTATACGTGATGACTCTCTCAGGCTATGAAAAATCGGTTGCAGAATTAGCTGAGAGAAATCTCTTTGGTTAATTTCAGAACTGCCCCTTCGGGGCAGTCTGAACAGTATATTCAGGCATATCATTGAAAAGGAGACCTCCAGTCGCCAAAGCGTCCGGTGTCGCAATATAGAATCGGATACAAACGTCGGTGAACCAAATGGATAAGACGATGAAAGAAGTTTATGATAGCGTAATAGCAAGAGATCCTGATCAAGCAGAGTTTCATCAAGCAGTTGAGGAGGTCTTAGAGAGTCTTGGTCCTGTTATCAAGCAACACCCTGAATATCTACCAGTCGTAAAATCTGTAGTAGAGGCTGAAAGAATTATTCAATTCCGGGTGCCTTGGTATGATGATAATGGTGAGCTAGAGGTTAATCGTGGATTTAGAATCCAAATGAATAGTGCTATTGGACCATACAAAGGCGGACTAAGGTTTCATCCTTCTGTGAATCAATCTATCCTAAAATTCCTAGCCTTTGAACAGGTATTCAAAAACAGCCTTACTCAACTCCCTTTGGGTGGAGGTAAGGGTGGATCAGACTTTGATCCGAAGGGTAAATCTGACCAAGAAGTGATGCGCTTTTGTCAGTCTTTCATGATTGAGTTATGGAGGCATATTGGTGCAGATTGCGACGTGCCTGCTGGTGATATTGGAGTGTCAGGCCGAGAGATTGGTTATATGTTCGGTATGTACAAGAAATTGCAAAATGAATTCACTGGTGTTCTAACTGGCAAAGGCCTTGCATACGGTGGTTCTCTAATCCGACCAGAAGCTACAGGCTACGGTACAGTATATTTCGCTAGGGAAATGTTGGCGACTCAAGGTAAATCCTTCGAGGGAGCAAAAGTTTCGATCAGTGGAAGCGGAAATGTCGCTCAATTTGCAACCGAAAAGGTACTCGATCTTGGAGGAATTCCAGTCACTATGTCAGATTCCTCCGGTTGGATCCATGACCCCTCTGGAATCGACAGAGAAAAATTAGCTTGGATAATGGAATTGAAGAATAACCGCAGAGGTCGAATCAAGGAATACGCGGATAATTTCAAAGGAGTAACTTACAATCCTTCTGAACCCGAACCAGCACTTAATGGCCTATGGGGAGTCGATGTAGACATTGCTTTACCTTGCGCAACTCAAAACGAGATTAATGGTGAGGAAGCCAAAATGCTGGTTGACAACAATGTCATCGCTGTGGCCGAGGGTGCGAATATGCCTTGTACACCAGAAGCGGTTGAAGTGTTCCATAAGAATGGGGTTTTGTTCGCTCCTGGTAAGGCCAGTAATGCTGGTGGGGTAGCAACCTCTGGGTTGGAGATGAGCCAAAACGCACTTCGACTTTCATGGACTCGTGAAGAAGTAGATACACGGCTGGAAGAAATAATGGTGAATATTCACAAACAAGCATCTGAGACCGCCGCAAAATATGGTATGGAAGGAAACTATGTTGCGGGTGCAAATATCGCTGGTTTCCTCAAGATTGCAGATGCCATGACTGCACAAGGAATGATATAGAAATCCCTTCAAGACCTAGGTCGATTACCAGTTCCGTCTGGAATATAGTCTAGGTCCGCTTGGGTATTTACTAGTTGATTCTCAATGTTCTCTGGAATTTCATCTTCATGCATAGATGAGAGGAATTTCTGCAGTCGTTCAGTCTTTGGCTCGTTGATAATTGAAGAAGGTCCCTCTTCAGCAACTTGCCCATAATCGAGGTAGACTATTCTGTCAGCCACCTCCCTAGCGAAATTGATTTCATGGGTTACAATCACCATAGTCATTCCTTCGTCTGCCAATCCTCGAATTGTTTTCAGGACTGAACCAATCAACTCTGGGTCTAGTGCACTTGTGGGTTCGTCGAATAGAATAACCTCCGGCTTCATCGCTAGCGCTCGAGCAATTGCAACTCGTTGCTTTTGCCCACCTGATAAATTACCAGGATATGCTTCTATCCTATCTAGCATATCGACTCTTTCTAGAACCTCTAATGCTACCTCTTCAGCCTTCGATTTACTCATTCCACGGACATGACGCAAACCTAGAGTGATATTGT
>CACELO010000002.1 GCA_902560445.1 uncultured Candidatus Poseidoniales archaeon | reverse complement strand
TTCATATCCAGATTGGCTAGTTTCTGCCCATAACAATGCAATCGCAATTGAAATGAGGCCTGAAATTCCATCTCACAGAAGAATAATGGCTCAGCGTTGGTATTGGAGAGGAGTGCTTGAACCAAATATGCGATTGTCTCATTGGAGAGAAGCAATCAGTCGTTTCAAGTCGGCTGAGTGCCCATCCGCTGCTTCTGAATTATTGTTGAAATTAACTCGCTCAATTTGAGAGAGTAAATTCAATGGTCTACATCTCTGCGCTAATTAGAGTCCTATTTTCATCGATTCCATCAGGGGGGAAACAATACAACGAATGAGGCGAGCCGATTCAACTATGCGCGCGAGGGACGGTAGCACAGCGGGCTTCGCAATATTCGTAATTGTATTGTTACTAATTTCTTACAGCCTCCCCGTTATCGCTACTGCTGCAAACAGCAAAAGTACCACCGTTTGGTCAGGAACGGTACTTCTTCCTGATGGCTATATTGTAGGTGCTCAGGATGTCTTAATTGTACAGGAAGGAACAACAATTCGTTTGGGTTCGGATGAGGATATTTCGGTGGATGGCCGAATTATGGTTCAGGGTACTGAAGATGACCCTGTAATCTTAGAATCAATACTTGGTAAGCATGATGGGATTATCTTCAACCAATCAAGTCAAGGTCTTGGTTCAAGTATAGAAAATCTTACGATTACAGATGCCGAATTTGGAATCACAATCTACGGTTCTAATCCTCAGTTGACCAATATTATTGTCGAGAATGCCGACAGGGTCGCAGTTGACTTATTTGAAGGAGCAACTCCAATAATCAATAATTTAGAAATTAATGGTGGCGGCCAAGATATCCACGGCTTTTCTAGTAGTTGGAGATATGGAATAGGACTCTCTGTGGGAGCGAACTCAGCTCCAATTCTCAACGGGCTAAGCGCTAATGGTTTAATCACCCGTGGTGTGAATTATTGGGGCAATTCAGGTGGCTTACTTTCAAACCTAGAAATTAGCAATATCTCAGGGGCTACGCTTGCCGTTGGAACGGGTATCTGGATTGAAGACTCAAGACCATTAATCACCGACGTTGATATCCAGCGATCCGACAATGGTATTTTTGTTCGACATATCACAGATAGTTGGGTGACTAGGCCAACATTCCAAAGGGTTGTGATTGAGGACAGCATGTACCGTGGAGTGATGGTTGAACAATATAATCACAGTCAATTCAGCAATATACCTGCCCATGCGGTTTTCGATGATTTGGAAATACGTGGCACTGGAGGTTTGAATGCCAAAACCTCAGGATTGGGTTTTTCAGCATTTGAAGTCAATACAAGCGGGGTCATTGTAGACAATGCGATAATCGAAGACAACCCAGTTGTCGGCTTCAAGGCATACCTAATCGGTTCTTCCACCATTATCAATGGGCTAGATTTACACAATAATGGAAAACCACTTGCAAACACTCCAATTAATGATAGGGCGGGATTATTTTTGCGTAGCGTTAACTGGGCTCCGGTAATCAATGATCTAGTTGTAACCAACTCCTCAGGGCCAGGTATTCTATTATGGAAAGGAGGTGCAATGGGTCAAGATTGGTGGGCCTCAGATAACGGAGCCAGTGGTGTTGACTTCAGAGAATTTCATCCACAGGTAACGATTCTCAGAAGCCTAGATAATGCCGGCCATGGAGTATCGGTTAGAGATTCTAGTAATGTCGAACTATCTCATGTTCTGACATCAGGAAACGGTATTGGTTCTAGTCTTCCAGAATCTGGAGCGGGGCTATTTTTTGATGAGGCAAATGATGTTATGAGTGGAGGAAAGAATGTCACCTGTTTCACATGTATATCGAATGGAGATCAACATGGCATAGTCGCTAGAGATAGTATTGACCTACAATTGATTGCTGTAGAGGTTCATGACCCATTAAGCGGCCCTGCATTGGATATCGATAATACTGGTCTTGTCCGAGATGGCATCGTAATTATCGATGATATGAGAATAAATTTTAATCAAAGCAATTATGCAATCCAGTTACAAGATGTAAATGCGGAAATTCACGGTGTTGATCTTTCAGGAGATAATCGCGGTGTATTTTGGAGGGCTGGAGATGCAATAACCTCCTACCTATCTTCTAGTATAATTTCAGGGAATGGTGGTTCATGTTTTGATATTGTCGACCATTCTGAACTTATCGTCAATAACTTAGGATTAGCTTGTGCAACAGGTTCCAAACCCACAGTCGAGTCCAGTTTTGTTAACTTCACAGATTCAGGTTTTATTCCAGGAAGTGGGCATGAGACTACCTTCCATCTAGAATCTTCAAGCCATGTTCGTTGGATTTCCTCCAGTTCTATTTCAGACCCAACAAATACCGCCACGGACAGCATTCTGGACATAATGTGGTTGATTGAAGTGCACGCAGTAAATCAGTTATTGAGACATATCCCATTCGCTGAGGTTAACCTATCATTTTCTTCTTGGGAATCGGATGAGACCGCTACTCTTCCCTATCATGGCTTCAAGACACTAGGGCCCTATGTTGGAACTCGTTGGGTTCCATCTCAGGGGTGGTCTGTCCATAATACAGCCTATCTTGGATGTGATTATGACGGAGTACACAATGACTCTTCATCGATAACCTTGAATGATGATTTGTTGGTATATTGTAGACTTGAATTAACCAATCAACCCCCATTCATAATTTGGCCTACACCCGAGGATGAGGAAGAATTCCCAAGTGGTTCATCAGTCATTCTCGATGCCAGTGAATCCTGGGACTTAGACGATGATCAACTCACCTATACTTGGATAAGCAGCATCGACGGTGATTTACATACATCTTGTTTTGGAACCTTACCCTCTGGTAACAATGGCTCATACGTAGTTACCAATAATCCCCCCGAAACAGTTGACGGATGCTTATCTGATGGTGAGCAAGAAATTATCTTGGAGGTTTGTGATAGTGGAAATCAATGCGTCAGTGAATCCCGAACGATTGAGCTTTTCAATCGCCCTCCATCCTTGTCCGTTTCCACTTCCCCTAGTATCTCATCTTGGGGAATAATGCATCTTGGTCGAACTGCAAATGCAACTATCTCACTTGAGGGAAGTAGCGACCCTGAAAATGACTCACTAACTTGTTGGATTGAAACAAATTACGGATTTTCTACAGCAACCAATCAAGGTTGTCCAATGATTTTTGATATTGATTTCCCGAATGCACCATCTCAATTTACTCTTACAATTTATCTTTCTGATGGAAATAACCCAGATGTTACTTGGAGTTTTGATGTTAAATTATTCAACGAAATTCCAGAGCCAGAATTTGAGGTATCACGAGCTGGCGAAACCTCAGCTCACCTCATCTTATTGGACGGCTCTATGGTAACGGATCCTGAAGGAGATGAGGTTCGCTTCGAATTCTGGAGCGACTTGGACGGATTACTCTCTTCGGGCGTCACTCCTAGCAATGAAATCGAATGGCAGGGTTGGTTGACGAAGGGATTGCACACAATTACCATGTATACCAGTGATGATAGATCAGGGCACGTAAATACATGGAACTCAATAACTGAACAAGTAAGTGTAAACAACTCAGTTCCTATTTCAATAATTGCTCAACCAGTCGATCAAACCCTCACTGATTCTGGTGAAATAATTCGCTTTGATGCCACAGGTTCTGGAGATTGGGATTTGGCTTGTAGCGATTTGCCTGACAACGGCACCAGATTCGTTTGCAGTCCAACCGCGGCATCTAGCAAGGATTTGGTGAGCGTAGTCTGGACTTCGGATAGAATGGTAGAACCGATAGGAAGTGGATGGGTAATAGATTCTCGATTACCGAAAGGGTATCACACAGTGACACTGACCATAGACGATGGCTCAACTGAAGTGGATACCTCATCAATTGTTGTAAGGGTAGAGGAATCGGCTCCAATTCTTGTACTAGATTCACCGGTTCCGGAGGTTGAAGTTTATTCAAACTCTCCAGTTCTATTCGATTTCAGGCAGTCATTTGACCCAGATGGAGATGAATTTACAGTTACCGTAACCTCAGATCTTTTAGCCCAACCAATTCTTCAAGATAAGACTACGGAATACTGGTACAATGACTATCTTCCTGCAGGTGAACATCGACTAACCTTTGAACTAAGGGACTCAACTGATAGGGTTCGGACCCATACCCAGACTCTATTCGTAATGGAGACTGGCCCAGTTGCACTAATCGATGGATTGCTCGATAGCCAATACATCCCTCCCGGCTCTTCAATCACTCTAGATGGTTCCCAATCATATGATTATGATGATGATATAGTTCTCTACCAATGGACCACTGGAGACGGTCAGACACTTGGTAATAGGGAAATTATCGAAGTCGAATTCACTCCAGGACCAATTAGAATTGACCTATTAGTGAAAGACTCGAGAGGAGCGTCCTCTACCACATCGGTCAATTTGACTATTGGTGCATCTTCCCCTGTTCTAAGTGAAATGCTGATTGCACCAAATGAGATAGATCTCGACAAACCAACTCAAATGAGAATCACAGTTAATCTCGAAGATGCTGATGGAACAACTCAGGAAGTTAGAGGGGTCATGAAAATTAGTGGCTCAGAACTAACCCTGATCTTCCAAGATGATGGAATACGAGGCGATGACATCGCTGGAGATGGAATTTGGACTTATGTTGGTACTTGGCTAATCGAAGAGGAGGGCTGGGTCAATGTTGAGGTTTGGGCTATTGATGGTGAATTCACCAGTCCAGCCCTTGTAGAGACTATCTCAGTCGAGAAACCCCAAACTACCTCGTTAGTATCTTGGCTAGCGGGTAGTGGACTTCCGTACCTTATTGCCATAGTAGTAGTCTTCATCTTACTCGGAATGGCCTATCAGAAGCGAAGGAATGAAGTAATTCGCCGAGACTTAGAGTTCATCGAGTCATGGTCAACCTTTGACCCTAGAGAACTAGATGACGAGTTCGACAACGACTGAGCAAACCTCAGTTGAAAAAGTAGGCTTGCAGTGGGTCGAATCATTCGCTAGGGCCTGAAAGGACCCACTGAATAACCACTGAGTCAACCTGATTCAGAGGGTAGCGTCTATTTCGGCCCACTGGAAGCCCACAGATTCACGAATTGGAGGATTCCCGGTTAGTTCTCCACGCATGTCCATCTTCTGGATCAAGACGCCTTGATTCCGCCGCCGGTCTGACAAAGAAAGCCTTCTTTTCTGGCTTCCCTCCTTTCCCAGATTTCAAATCCACCCATATCCATTTCTTTGGTTTTACTCTCACGATACAAATTTTCTTTCCCTCGAAATCTTCAATCCCGATATCAACAACAGTCCCAATTATACTATCGCTGTTCGTGGCCTTACGGATAACTTCTGATAGGCTATTTTGAAAACTTTCAATGTCTTTTTGTCTTCCAGAATAAGGGAAATCTGCTTCGACTCCAACAACTTTCTTTTCGGGTCTATCTTGGACACCAATTACTAGGGTACCGCCTTCAGAATTACAAAAAGCAGCTATCGTTTTTACTATCGAATCCTCTAGACGCAGATCCTTTGACTCCTGCTTACCAGTAAGTTCACCAGTAGCACTGTTGTAAGTTGCCCAAACTGATGACTTGAACTCAAGAGTTTGGGACTCATCGCTTTCAATTAATTGGCTTAATTGAGACTTTTTGTCCCCCGACTCAACGCAATTAGCGATTGAAGAAAGTGCCTCAAGAAATTTACTATCCCACCCAACAAAGTTCTTTTCTCTACTCCAAACATCACACCCGATTTTGTCAATTAGCTGATCTCTTAGAATCTTTTTCTCTTTGTTTGTCTTTGCTGTTTGAATTTTCTTCCCGCTATTCGATTTATTATGAATGTAGTATTCACCGTCAATACTGGGTTGCCCCTCAGAAAAATCTCCATAGAATAATGTTCTATTAGAGACATAGACTCCTCCTTTAGAAATATGGCCATTAGACCAAAGTCCAGAAATTTTTGCAACATTACCAGGGAATGTGTATGTTCCTTGGCCATCCGGAAGAAGCCCCTCCCCAACACTTCCTTGAAAGTAACTTAAATCTGGGAAAACAATGAATGCATTAGATTGAGGGCTGTTGGCATTTCCTTCATGTTTTATCCAACCTAATATCTCATCCTCCGAGTTCTTAACTACGTATTCACTTTGATCATGAATCCAATTTTCTGATGCCTTATGGGTAGCCAATTGAATGACGTTTTCTATACCTTCCTTTTCCATAATTGAATCATACTTCTTCGACTGGGCATCCGAAGGTTCTCCTTCTAAATCCTCAACCGCCACCACCCTCATCGTTGATACTGCCTCTTTGTCCATCGTCATACCGAAGGAATTCAATGGAGTCTTTCCGTCCCAAAATTTTGTATAAAATATTGAAATATTTCCAACTTCAGCAAACAGAACCGAAAAAATCTTGTCTCCATCTTCATAAGTTGTCTGAAGACGGGGGCCGATCTCTTCTCCATCGTAATATTCCTGTTCAAACATATGGCCATCGGGATTTTTGAACTTCATAAATCCATGAAACAACCCTCGACACCATTCTCCCTCAATTACTCTACCATCATCTGTCGTCTGGACTCCAAAACCATGCTTTTGCCCGAATTCAATATCGCCTGAATATGTCGACTGAATGTAGGAAATCCTGCCACTTCCATTAGGCAGATTTTGGTCCCAAGTGCCAGAGTATACCATTTTTGGCAAGTTCTGATTATCGATGTCAAGGAGGAATGAGTTACCCTCGCTTAAATCCCCATCATTCCAAATCCCTTCTAGGGTAAGGAAAGGAAATTCAGATTCGTGTAACTGAACGCCTGCGTTCAAAAAATATTGATATAATTCAGAGGTAGTCCATGTTCTACCTAATCTGCTTAATTCTGTGTCAATCTTTGTGCTATCATATCCTTCATATTTTGATATAATTGTAATTAATATACCATTCCCATGCGGTATTCCATTCTTGAATCCTCCAATATACATATCGTTGGTACCGTCCTCAATTGAGGGGTCCCCGATCATAATTGCAGCAGTTTCAGCATTTAGTGAGGGGTTTGGGTTTGCAATTAGATCAGTAAGACTCTGAGCCAAAGGGTGAGGTCTAGTTAACCAAGAATCTATCGAATTACTATCTTCATCATCTAAAGAATTAGTAATGTCTGACATGATGGCACCAACCTTGCCCATGATGGGGTGATGTATAGGGCGTGTATGTATGCAAATATAGTTCCATACTAGACATCACGCTTCAATAATGTCTCGACCTCTGTGAACAAACACAGGGTAGCGTACAACCGGGCCCATTGATAACCCACTGATTCAATTTGAATCAAAGGGTACCCATTGAGTCGATTCTACTCAGGTCCCCAAGGAGTAACCTGCCGGGTCAGACCTAAGCGATGGGTGAAGAGAAATCGAAGATTGAGCAAACCATCTCCCCAGGTATTGATCTCAGCCTCTCCAACTCTCGGCCGGTAAGGAACACTGACTTCCGCGGTCTTCTTCTTGCCGAGGTACCGACGAGCACGAATCTTGAATTCTTGAGAAAGAGGCATTCCATCGTGTCGTGGTCGGACGTTATCGTCCTCGAAAATTGATTTACGGAATACCCACATTCCACTTTGTGAATCGTGGATTCCATACCAATATAGTACCTTTGCAGTTGTAGACAATACCCAATTGCCAAATCCATGTAATCCCGGCATAGCGCCTTCTTCGGCTCTTCGAAGCCTATCACAGGTAATCCATTGCAAATCCTCTTGCATTAGTTTACGAACCAAATCGGGAACTTCTTCTCCAGGGTAGGTACAATCTGCATCCATAGTCACAATCACATCACCTGGTGCCATTGCAAATCCGGTCTTGTATGCGCGACCGTATCCCTTGCGGGGCTCTAGATAGACGCTAGCACCTTCTTCTTCCGCCAACTCTCTAGTTCTGTCAGTAGAGTTCCCATCGACAATCAGGAAGTCTAACTTCTCACACCAACCATCGTTAGGGACAGAGCGAATAGTATCAACGATAGCCGCTTCTTCATTACGAGTTGGGATGACCACAGTAACGTGTAGAGGGAGTGGTTCAGACATCAAAATCGAATTTAGCGACCTAACCGGCCGCTATGAATCATACTGGCGCTAGGGCTACCATAATTCAACCACAAATTACCGAAACTAAGCAAAATCTCTTGCGACGGGGAGGCCATTCGTTTGAAATGAGCACCCCTTGAGCGATAGATGATTAAGATGGGTCTGCACATTGCTATGCTGTCTGCCGAATACCCTCCAAGATGGGGTGGTATGGGCTCAACCGTTTACCATCTCTCGGCCGCTTTGGTAGAACTCGGACATCGGATAACTGTGATTACTAGAGACGGAGGTGGGGAATTACTTGAACAAGAAGGAGTCAACATTCGAGAAGTAAAATGGCTATACGCTCCCATGGAATTTACTAAATCGTATGGTAAGCATGCACTCACAGATATCAAGAAATTGCACTCTGAAGATCCGATCGATGTGGTTCATTTACACTGTCCAATGATTTCTTGGACAGAATCGCAATTCAAGGATTGCAAAAAAAATGTTGCTCCAATCGTCTCATCTCTTCACGGCTCATGGCTTGGAGAAAGAGATGGTTTGCGAACAGCAGCCGAGCAGAAAGAAGCCGCTGTATGGGCCAATCCAAACGACCTAGCAATTCTGTTAACTGCTGGCCATTACGCTAAATTTGAACGAGCTGCAGTTAACGGTTCAGATGTCTGCGTGGCAAATTCCCATGCCACTAAGGAGGACTTTCTTGAAAGATATTCTCCTCCTACAGATTGGAACTGTAAGGTGATTCATTGGGGCGTAGACACAGATATGTTTCATCCAAGTGTTACAGCTAAGGATACTGAAACTAATCGCATCCTTGCAGTAGGCCGATTAGCTGCTCGTAAAGGCTATGGTTCTCTCCTGCGAGCCTTTGCGGAAGTTAAGCAAAGAAATCCGAATACAGAACTGCTAATCGTAGGCCGAGGCAATCTGAAAAAGAGACTAATAAAACAGGCAAATAGACTCGGGATATCATCTTCAGTTCGAATAGAATCAGGAATGCCCTTCGAAAAACTGGCAGAAGAGTTTCGTAATTCAGATATTGTTGTCTTCCCTTCTTATTACGAAGGACAGGGTTTGATACCTCTTGAGTCAATGGCTTCTGGAACTCCAGTTGCAACTGTAGACCATGGCCCACTGCCGGAAATGGTCGATGATTCTGTTGGGATGTTATTTACCATGGCCGATATCGATTCAATGTCAAGCGCAATTCTTAATCTTCTTTCTAATCCAAAAGATCTCGAAGCTCGTGGTAAAGCGGGTCGTGAAAGAGTTCTAGAGAATTTTACGTATGGCCAGAACGCCGAGGATTTTTCACACATTTATTCTCAATTAGCAAACTGATTCTGGGGAGAGGTTGATGGGGGGTTAACCTCACGGAACTCCATATGGGCGCAACAAACAGCAAGTCATTCCGCCGGGTTGAAGTAAGTACTTTGAGTCATATTGCAATACTTCTGTTGATTTCAATTCTGGCAATTATTCATCTAAAATCTATAATCCAACCGCTGGTAGTTGCGATTCTATTGTTTTTCCTAATTCGCCCTCCAGCTCAATGGTTGGAGGAAAAATACGGCCACCCACTGGCAGCCTACGGAATCCTAACTACCGGTGTGGTTATGGTGTTCTTTTTCGCTGGAAATCTTCTCTATCAAAGTTTACAGGCTTTCAGCGGTGAGGCAGCGATGCTTGAGGAAAAAATGACCGAGAAAATTCAATGGTTTTCCGAACTTGAAATCTACGGTTATTCAATCGACACAAGTGCACTTACTGGATTAGTTACGGTTGAACGAATCAACACCATTACCTCCGAATTCGTAGGGACATTAGCAGGATTCACCGGAAGTGCAATCACGGTATTCATCTTCTTAATTTTCATTATCGTTGAAGCCGAAACTCTTCCAAGAAGACTTCAAGCCGCCTATCCTGATGAAATGGATAGATTTTCCTCGATAGTTCAAAACGCTGGTGCGGGGATTAACACTTATGTGATAACCAAGGCGACTGTAGCTTTTGGTCAGGCAATAATTGTAGCAATTATTCTTAGTTACATGGGAATTCCCGGTTGGTTTATGTGGGCCTCAATCACCTTCCTTCTAGACTTCGTACCATATGTAGGAGCCCCCCTTTCCTTCATTCCCCCAACGATAATATCCTTTATTCTGTTTGAGCCTGTAACCGCCCTACTTATTCTTGGGGCATTATTCGGAAACCAAGTTGCATGGGGTCAATTTATCGAGCCTCAACTTGCCGGTCAGAGGCTAGATATGTCGCCAATAGTTCTATTGATTCTAGTCGCATTTTGGGGCTGGGCATGGGGGATTATGGGAATGATTCTCGGGGTGCCTCTTGCTGTAATTATGAAGTTAGCATTGGAGAGTGACCCAAGAACTCGCCCAATCGCAATGTTACTATCATTGAACCCAAATGCAAGTGATGAATCTTGATTTTAATTTAGGACTGAAAAATAATTGCCAGAATCCCATCAGTAGTGATACTGATTTTATCTCCTATTGATTGGTTATGCAGACCTTTGGTTGAGAAATTTAATGGCTCTGAATCCAGATTCCAGCGGGCGCCAGTTATGCTAACTTGTTGACAGGATTCCAACGCGAATACAGAGAATTCATCTCCACTTGGAATAATAAAATCTAGAGTTCCATCATCAGGGTGTAATCTCTTGGTAATTCCACCTGAATGGTGCAATTGAATGGATAGACCCACAGGGGCCTCTGTTAAAGTAGCCCAAGTTCCGAGGATATGATCGGGGCTACCTCCATCAATTCCTACAACGTCAACTTCAGTGAAGCCTCTATCTAACAATAGGCCAAACGACTTTGCCAAGTCGCTGGATGAATCATCTGCGAGAATATTCGAACGGTCTTTCCAATCTGTAATATTAACTGAATCTAAGTCTCCTAGAACCTCAGTGACCTCAAATCCTGCTGCAATTGCTTTGTCAGCACCACCATCGACTCCGAACAAGGTTGCGCCCTCGACTAATTTACTGATAATATTGAGATTGGGATTTTCTCCATTACACCAGAGAATAGCTCGCATCATCTCACCTTTGCAGTTACTTTACCTTCGACAAGAAGGTCAACATCTTCCAATTCTACGGTGGCCTTTCTGCAAACACCTCTGATATGAAGTGGGACATTCACAGTTCCACCAAGTGCCATATTATTCCCGAAACCGAGGTATATAGCTCCTCTTGAAACTAAATCCTCCAAAGGATTACCGATGATTTTAGCCCTGGGATTCATTCCAAAACCAAATTCCGCCACGTTACCAACCATCGCTGCTTTTGATGGCCTAAGTCCTGAGCGAGTATCTTCCAATTGTTGCCAAATCGCTTCGGCTTTTTCATCACCGCTAACATCAGTGATGAGTCCTTCTTCAATTAATATTGAGATTGGTTTTTCCAATTTTTCCCCCTCCCAAGAACCATCTATGACTATTCTACCAGTTGCAGTACCTTCCTTTGGTAGAACAAACACCTTTCCTGCTGGTAAATTTGTGATTGCACCAGGGCGATTACAAATTCCATTATCTTCCAAAATCCATCGTCCGCCCGTAGTGAATTTTAGATTAGTCCCCGCCTCGCTAGTTACGTGAACTTCTCTTCTTCTTCGAAGTATCGAATTGAGTCCCGAAATTTCTTTCTGTAAAGCATTGTAATCTGCTGTCATGCCTCCATTTGCAAAAGTCACTGAATCTATGCCAGGTAGTGAAGCAATTCTCACATTCTCCCGAGATGCATTAGCTCTTGCTCTTGTATGAGTGAGTGAGTGTTTAGTTGCAATTAATACAATATCTTGGCGCCGCATTAAGTCGGCGACTGGATTTGGAGGTTCGTTTCCTTCACGATGACCAGGCGGCATCATCATCATCAGAACTCTATCAGTCACACTAGCGGTCGCCTCGTAGAGTGATCTACCAATCTCCGATGACTCCGGGTCTGTGAGGATTAACACAGATTCCACTGGCCTCACTTGCATACAAGTTCGAACAACCGAACGCGCGGCTGTGAGCATTGCTTCTTCGCGTTGCTCCTCAGCACTAGTTCGAGCCTCATCTGCTTCGTCCATATCGATAACCTCTCGAGGGCGGCCCCCCTTATTGAAAGCCGCTCCGAAATGTCAAATCATCTAACTAATGAATAATTCAGTAGAATCCGTAATCCGATTGCGGGTATCAGACTAGCAATCGTTAACCTCTTGGCATCTATCTTGATTGGGTTGAAGACACCATCCAGTAGTCGAGAACTAGCTAGATTCGAGGCCGTAGGCTAAGACGGATTTCGGCATACATCTCCGCATTCCGGAAACCAATTTCTTACAGACTCGCAGTGCTACGAATAGAGGTGAATTGTCTTTGATGCAGGAATGGAAGTTGCTTAAGTCTTAGACCACGTTGTACTCAGCTGATGACCTATAACGCGGACATACATTTTGCTGCGCTGATTTTCATGGTCGGCGCAGGAGGCCTAGCCTCCGTATTGGAGGTGGGCGTAGCTGAAGAGACGAAAGCCCAGGAAATTGATGAGGATGATATAGATGATCCCGCCCCATCAAATGAGTTGAATCTAGGCAATCCGAATAAGTTTGGTCCATCCTTAGATTATTGATTTGATGGAGCGGTAGAATCTGAATCTAATTAGTTAAATTTCAGAACTTTACCTGTACTTCCTGGCTTTGCAATAGGTGTGCCCCTAAGGGATCCACCAGCCTCGCGCTTGTGAACAAGTTCACCATCAACTATGGTGTACATAGGCCAACCCGTCAATTCCATTCCATCATATGGTGTCCATCCGACTTTGGTCCAAGTATCGGCATCGGTAATTGTTCGGTGATGCTCTAAGTCTACCAAAGTCAAATCGCCGTCGTAGCCTTCGATAAGGGAGCCTTTATTTTGTATACCGTAAACTTTAGCCGGGCCAGCACACATCCATTTTGCTACATCATTGACGCTACATCTACCATTCATCGCATGGGTAAGCATCAATGGCAGAGATGTCTCTACTCCTGGCATACCTGCTGGAGCGTTTGGAAATCCAACGGATTTAGATTCGAGAGTATGAGGTGCATGATCTGTGACCACACAATCAATCGTACCATCTTTGAGTCGCTTCCATAGAGTATCTCGATCTTCAGTATAGCGAATTGGCGGATTCATAAGGGCTCTAACTCCTAGAGATTCGACGTCATCTTGGTCTAAAGTCAAGTGTTGGGTACAAACCTCAGTGGTGATGAGGTCTCCTTTGTTTTTGTTTAACCAATCGGCTTCAGTTGCACTCGTTAGGTGGACTATATGCAGTCGATGATCGTTGTCTTTGGCAAGAGCTGCAGCCCTCTTTGTAGCAATGAAGGCGCATTCTACATCTCGGCATTCCGCGTGTAATCTGATGTCTGTCTGATTGCCAAATTCCGTGATACGTTGCTGAAGTCTTTCCTCATCTTCTGCGTGGGTTGCAATTATACCACCAGTATTTGCAAAAATATTTTCCAAGTCTTTTTGTTCATGAACAAGTAAATCTCCAGTGCTACTTCCCATGAATATCTTGATTCCGCAAACTCCATCCATACCTTCGATATCTTGTAAATCTCTGACATTATTTCTTGTTGCTCCAGCAAAGAATCCGAAGTGATTTACCGTTTTTGATTCAGCAAGGGCAATTTTGGCTTCTAAAGTAGCACGATTTGTTGCATTGGGCACATTATTTGGCATATCCAAGAAAGCTGTGATGCCTCCAGCAGCAGCGGCTCGACTACCACTTTGCAAATCTTCTTTCTCGGTATTGCCCGGTTCTCTGAAATGAACGTGGGGATCAATTGCCCCTGGGAGTAGGTGTAATCCCGTAGCATCAATCATTAATTCACTATCTAAAGATTCTAAACCACCACCGGTTGCAATTGTTTGGATAGAACCATTGGTCACTCGAAGGTCACCTTCGACAATCGTATTAGCCAAAACTAGGGAGGCATTCTGAATCAGGACATTGCCTTGCATGGTTGGTTCAGATGGTGCCGGAATGCTGGCATCTCAAGACTGTTCCCATCTCTAAATCGGAATTAGGTCGTCCCGCGCGCTTCAAATAACTGAGGCATCAGCGAGGGGGCAGCGAGTTGGAGTAGCCAGGTTATCTCGTCGGGCTCATAACCCGGAGACCGGTGGTTCAAATCCACCACTCGCTACCAAAATAAATTTGCTAATAGTGGATAAGATATATGGAAGTAAATGAAAACTAAAAGTGAAAAATGAGACGACTGCGAGGTTATACAGTGTTATCTACACTTTCAATTATCTAAAAGGGGTCCGTTTGTTGTTCATATACCGTCTAGCATTCAGAGGTAGTGAAGGAAAGGTGAGAAAGATGGCCAAGAAGACCGCAAGTGAGAAGCTAGATGAAGAAGATGGCTCAATAGTGATAGATGCAGATGAAGAGCAAGCAACCATAGATGACCTGCCAGGTGTAGGACCAGCTACCGCAGAAAAATTACGCGAGGCTGGTTTTGAAGAATTACTCGCTATCGCAGTAATGAGTCCAAATGAATTAGCCGAACAAGCCGAATTGGGTGAAGCGGTATCTTCCAAGATTATTCAGGGCGCCAAGAAAATGGCAAACATTGGCGGATTCGTATCAGGTAACAAATTACTTGAACGCCGTAAAGAAGTTCAGAAATTAACGTCGGGTTCGGCCGCCCTTGACGAATTGCTAGGAGGTGGATTTGAAACCCAAGCAATAGTTGAGGTGTATGGTGAGTTCGGAAGTGGTAAGACACAGATAGGTCATCAATTAGCAGTTAACACCATACTTCCTACTGAACAAGGAGGTTTTGATGGAGAGATTTTCTACATAGATACCGAAGATACGTTCAGACCTGAAAGAATAGCTCAGATGGCAGAAGCTGTAGGTTTAGATCCAATCTTGGTTCTTGATAGAATACATGTTGCTCGTGCCTACAATTCAGCGCATCAGATGTTGTTAGTAGATGAGATCAAAAAGCTCTCGAAGAATATTGATGTCAAGCTGGTAATAGTAGATTCACTCACTAGTCACTTCCGCGCAGAATATGTAGGCCGCGGAATGCTGGCTCCAAGACAGCAGAAACTCAACAGACATCTGAAAGAACTAAAGCAATTATCGGATGTACATAATGCTCTAGTTTTGGTAACTAACCAAGTTATGTCAAAACCAGATGCTATGTGGGGTGATCCAACAAAGGCCATCGGAGGCCATATTGTTGGACACGCCAGCACTTTCCGTCTCTACCTCAGGAAGTCAAAGGGAGGGCGAAGAATTGCCCGACTAGTCGACAGCCCCAATTTGCCTGAGGGAGAGGCTGTGTTCACCGTGACTGCCGAGGGTCTCAGGGATTGATTCTTGAGAGACCCTCGGGGTCCGAGTGTGAAGTTATGCAGGTAATTCTGCTAGTGCTTCATCGATTTCTCCGATGAGTTCACTAACGTAGGATTCGGAAAAGGATAGTTCTAGTCCGCTCGCTTGAAACAATTCAGTCAGCCCTCGTGTGTAACCCAATGAAAGGCCGGCTTTGTATCTATCAAGGGCGTCTTGAGTGTCTCTTCGATGATACTTCCACATCTGTAGTGCACCAAGTTGTGCAATACCGTATTCCACATAATAGAAAGGTACCCCAAATAAATGCCCCTGACGTTGCCAAGATAATTTATGTATATCCCCAAATCCAGTCATGTCCACCTTAGGTCCAAAACGTTCTCCGAGTTCTAACCACTTCTCTGCTCTCTCCTCTCTCGAGTGATTTGGGTTTGCGTATACCCAATGTTGGAAGGCGTCGATTGTCGCCATCCATGGCATAAAGGAAATGATGTCTTCTAGGTGCTTTCGTCTTGCTCTATCAGCATCTTTGTTATCATAGAATTCTTCCCAATGAGGATGGGTTAGAAGTTCCATTGACATACTAGCTACTTCGGCGAATTCAATTGGGGAATCTCTCTCATGGATTAGATCTAGGTGACCGGAATAAAACGAGTGGAAAGCATGGCCTGCTTCATGAATCATGGTCTCGATATTCCGCTGGGTACCAGCAGCATTCATGAAAATAAATGGTAATCTACTCTTTTGCAAATAATACTGATATCCTCCAGGTGCTTTTCCCTTCCGACTATCTAAGTCGAGGCAATCATTAGCATCGAGTTGGTCGAAGTAATTCCCGAGTTCTTCCGACATGTTGTGGAAAATACGAGAGCAACCATCTACCATTTCTTGAACATCATTGAATGGCTGAAGTGGAGGTCTACCTTTCACATCGACACCCATATCCCATGGTCTTAACGAATCAACTCCTAAATCTCGCATTCTTTCTCCATCGGTTCGATGTCGCAATGGTTGGCATACAGTTTCGATTGACTCGTGGAATTCTAAACAATCTTCTATACTGTAATCGAATCGGTGCATAGAGGCGAACATATACTGTTGAAATCCTTCAAAACCTGCGTTTGTGGCCATTTTATGTCGTATCTGAATCAATTCATCATAGATTTCTGAAACTCTTTCATTATCTTCAAATCGTCTCTCAGAGACAGCTTTCCAAGCGTCCTCTCGAATTTTCCGATCTGTATTCTCAAAGTAAATGGCCATTTGAGCAAAGGTCTTCTGTTCTCCATCAAATTCTACCATTTGCGCTCCGCATATCTCATTATATTCAGTGACGAGTTTCGTTACTCGTGTGCTTAGTGGTATATTCTCCTCTCGAAATATCGCGATATCAGTCTTTATTCCTTTTACTAATATACCAAATCTCTCAGGCAACTCATCTAATGACTCGTGTTCAACAAGTCGGCGATTTAGAATATCGCTGTACTCTGATAATTTTGGTTGGACATTTTCTACGAACTGCATCCAGGATTTTTGTATCCCCTGATCATCTGTATGGCAAGTCATATCGATGTAGAGTCTGGCTCTAGCTTCTGAGATAACTTCGGATAGGCTAGATCTATCGGCGATGAAAGTTTCTAGACAATTTGAGCAACTTAATTTACGGTCTCTAAGGTCATTCATTAGCGGTTCTATGGATTCCCAAGATGAACCATCTAGATAGTCGGGTACAAAACTCATGGCCCCGCCTCAATCTTTTCTTGCAGACATTGGCCCAGTTGGCAAAGGGCCTTCATTACGATTGTATTTTTGGCGCTTCCACTTTGATGCAGCCTCTCGACCAGATGCTCTGATATCATCGATTTGTTTGTGTTTTGGATTTTCCCTCTCAATCCAACAAGCGGTACAAAATCGCTTGCCCTTGAAATCAACAAAATTACCCGGTGTGCAACTTTCACCACAGACAGTGCATTTTCTGTATCCATAGAATCTAGACATGTTATCGAACCGACCCTAGAGGCCCTTGTCTATCAGTTTGACCCCAAGGGGGTCAAGTGTTCATATCAGCCATAGCCGCGTGTAACATAAACGCAGATTCAAGTTCCAATAGATTAGAGTCTTCAATTTTAGATTCGTATCCTAATCGTTGCAATCCAATATTGGTTGGTATTGGTCTTTCAGTTACTAAACTGGATTTTAGATGAAGCATCAAACGATTTGCATCCAAAGCAGCATCATTGTATGTGTCTCTTGGAATTTCCAATTTTTCATTATCATTAGTAAATGGATAATCTGTGCCAAAATCCGGAAGGTAGACAATCCACGCAGTTTCGTCACCCTTCATTAGTCCAGCACGCTCGAATGCGATTCGTATCTGATGAGTGCCGGAAATCAATCTTAGGAATTCTGTGTCGACATTATTTCCAATCATTGAGTTCCGCAATTCCCTCCTTCTAAGGGCATGCCAAACCGTCCATAGATGAATCTCACTTGCGGCGGCGGAGTAAGAGATTAACAACCAACGTTGGTTTGGCCTCCATTCATTGAATATTGAAATTACATCTTGTGGGTCATCTAATGGCTCTGGAAAACGTATTCCCCATGCGGGGAACCAAGGTACTCTATGGCCCTCTGCCATGCTTTCCGATGCGGTCTGATAGATGAATTATACAGTTCAACCTAACCGTCTAATCGATCTAGATGCGGCCTCCACCAAATTATCCACTAGGCGAATACTCCAACCCCTTTGACTTGCTAGATTCTCTCGGTCCCTTTCGGTTAATGAAGCGACATCGGCGGCGTTCTCAACGCCTAGTAGAGTAACCATCTCTCTAGCCCTTGTTCGGCCAACTCCTCTAATGCTAACTAAGCCAAGTAGATCCGATTTACAGCCATGTCTAATCCTTCTGTGTAATTCGTTGACCAAATCCACTAGTACCTTATGTTGTGAGGGACCTAATTGCCTTAACTCCTCATCATCATTGAGAATTTCTCTCATAGCAAATAGTAACCATTCGGCCAAATCAACTCTGCTCCGTACATCGCCTGGTTGAACATTCCAATTATTCTCGAGATCTTCCATCCTCGCTTCGTTAATCCAATCCTCAAGTACCAAAACGCCCTTCATTCTACGTTCAATATCTGCATCCACAGCTTCCGTTAGGAACTCTCGCTGGTGAGAATGGATAGCCGTATGAATTCTCTCTGCATCTTCTTTCCTAGGCCAAAGGGCAAGAAAATCTGGAGTGCAGGCTACTAAGTGAAGCAAACTCATTGGAGATAGTTGGCGTACATCATCAGTTCCAATCATTATTTTCATAGCCTTTTGTATTCCATCATGTATCATTCTACCAGAGATTGGATTGAGATACAATCTAGCGACACGATGGCCAAGAGGAGTGGAAGAGTATGTCATTGAAGCAGGGTCGGGAAGGATTGGTACACTAGTAATTCTTTGACTAGCCCTTGAAAAACCAAAGATTGCCGGTCCTTTCCTAGGAGGTAGTGTAGTTGTTGATTCGATTTCTGATTTTGATATCTCTAAGCCAGGTACACTTTCACCCGTCTTAGCCCATTCAGGCATTTCATCTTGCCAATCTTCTGTCTCAGATGTTGAATTCTCTCTTTCTTTTATTCTCGATAGAACCTCATCAGATTCTCCTTCTCTGGTAATCATTCCATTTTCAGCTAACCAGCCAATAACATCGTCAAGTCGTGCTTCCAAACTTTGTTCATTCATGTGAGTAGCAAGGAAAGTTTGGTCAAAAAATCGTGATATCGAGTCTCTATCTCGTAATCCTCCTGTTGCCATAACCGATAGAAGATGAGTCAGTAATGCGGGATCTTCTTCCGCGCGAATTGCCGAGGGGTTAGCCAATTTTGAGGTGACTTCTTCAGGTTCACTTAACATATACAATTCGACGATATTCAGTTCATCATCCTCGTCTTTTGCTAGTATCCATGCGTCACCAGAGTCGTCAAATTTAGGTCTTCCAGCTCTTCCTAGCATCTGTCGTATTTCCATCACTGGAAGAGGCATCGAACCTCCGCCAATAGAACTCCACCTTCGATGATCTCGAATGATTACTCTTCTAGCTGGAAGGTTTACTCCCTGTGCGAGGGTTGGAGTTGCAACAATCGCTAGCAAAGTTCCCTCTCTAAATGCCTGTTCTACAACCTTCCTTTGATTATGAGTTAGTCCAGCATGGTGAAATGCAACACCTCCCCTAATCGCTTGTGCTAGTGATCTACCCATAACGGAAGTATCCTCTCGACGAGTTAATCGCTCGGCGAGGTTATCCCACTCATCGATTAGTTCAGTATCATACCTCGTCGGGTCATCAGAAATTTGTTTTCTAATATGTTTAGATAACTCCCTAGCTTCTTTTTGGGCGGATACTCTAGAGTTTACGAATACAAGCATTTGTCCTCCTGTAGAATATGAATCATCTAGGACTGCTTGCAACCTTTTTGTGTTCCTTCCTTCAATCATTCTAGGTTCTGGCCATTCCACATGATTAGGGCCATCTATACGATGAATCTTGACATTAAGTCCTGTTAATGTTCCCGATTGTAGTTGTATTGGTCTCCAACTAGATTGGATTAGTTTAGCATCTAACCAATCCGCCATATCTTGAGAATTTCCAACCGTCGCTGATAGGGCAATGATTTGGGCTTCGGGTTGTGAGTGACGAATTCTGGATAGAAGAACCTCCAACGTTGGCCCTCTAGAAATATCGTGTAATAAATGAAATTCATCAGCCACTACTACACCAATTTTTTCCATTATCCCATCACGAGTTCGTAATATCGAATCGAGCTTTTCACTCGTGCAAACTAGAATATCCGAATCATCGATACCACTGGTTTCACCATTTCTATCTCCTATTGCTATACCGACCCTAAGTCCGACTAAACTAGCCAACTCCTGTAATTCCTCGACTTTCTCAGATGCTAAGGCTTTGAGTGGAACGATATACAGGCCTCTGGCTCCATTTAGGTCAGAAATTAGTCGTTGTATCATTGTCAGATGAGCAACCAATGATTTTCCGCTAGCAGTGGGAATAGTAAGCATCACGTTGTGCCCGGCTAGTGCGTATGGTAAGGCTTCACGCTGTGGTGGAAATAGCTCTTCAACACCCCATTCAGACCTAAGGTGTTGGATGATTCTCTCATTCACTTGCAAGTCTGCGAGACTTACCTCTGCGAGGTCTTCGTCTACTGCCACATAGCGACTTAGAATCCGCCGTTCTAAAGGATACCGAATCTAATTGCTTAACCCAGATAAAAAACTACAATACACATCAATAACATGAGAGATGCAGGAGTTGCACGGCTTAGTGGATCTCCCTTTGTCTTCAAGTGACAAACAACAGCGCCTGCCATCAAGAAACCCATTCCAAGAGCTGCGAATTGTACTAATGAAGAATACCAAATGCCCAAAATTAGCAGGCTTGCAAGAGTTAATTTTGTTACTCCAATAACGTATACAGACCACTTTGGTAATCCATATACCGCAAATTCTTCAAAAATATTCTTTGCATTTCCAGCACGGAAATCGGTTTCCAGTCTTGGTCTGAATATCCAAACTGCAATTATCACAACTGCGATAGTGATTTGTAGAACCATCACTAGTTCATCCATCATGATAATTTATCTAGCAACTTGGTGTATATACTATTGTTCCGAGTACTTTACTTACTAATTCCATCGATGGTATGCAGGATGCCCTTCTTTTACCGCAACGAATAGACCCTCTCCAATGGCACATATTTTCCCATCAGAGGTTAATTCCATCTTGACTTTGGCTCTATCATCAGCTAATTCTATTACCTCTCCAGTTACTATTATTTCATGTCCGAAAGGAGTTGGTCTACGGAGTTTTATGCTATAATTAGCAGTAACTGTGCAAGGGGGCTCGGCCTCTCCAGATTGGTCCATTAGTGCAATTGCAGCGGTCCAATTACCATGACAATCCATCAAAGTTCCAATTATTCCTCCGTTTATCATACCTGGAAATGCTTGATGTTCAGGAGCGGGTTTAAACCGCATTTCTAATCCATTTTCGCTCCTGAAGGAGTGTATACGCAGTCCTTCTGAGTTAGCCGGACCACAACCAAAACAGATACTATTTGGAGCGTGTAACTCTTGAACAGACTTCCCCTTTGCGGTACTCATTGTTCATCGGGCGCAATAAGCGGAATACAAGAATTACTCAAGAATAGAGCAAAATTTCACTCAATCCTTGTATGCTAATGCTCTTATTTGGTTGACTCCACAGAGTGGTATTGGTGGATTCCGAAGAGACACCTAAGTCATCGAAAAAAGGTGGCGGGAACGTTCGAGTTCCAAGGGCAAAGAGGCGGCGCCATCAGCCAATAAAGGTCTCAAATCAAATACCAACAAGTCGAAGAAAAGAGATTGAGAAAGCATTGGAAGAGCCTAGCAGCACTCCGAAATCATGGTCTCGTACTAGTGGCTGGAAATCTCATCGAATTGGACGTAAACTTGTGAAACCAGGAACAATTCGACAAATTGAATACGACTTAATGGACATAGAAATTGGTGAATCTTGGCCCATTCCAATTACTGTAATTCATGGTTCTCGGCCTGGACCGGTGGTGACCCTAATTGGAGCACTTCACGGAAACGAATTGGTTGGCCCGTTAGCATTGACTTACTTACAATCACACGCGATTTTGGGAGAGGATAAGCCGATAGATCCTACCACGGTTGCAGGAACCATTCGGATTATACCAATTGTGAATATGCCGGGATACCGTCGTCGAAGCAGATACATGACTGATGGCAGAGACTTGAATCGTTTCTTCCCAGGCAAAGAAGATTCAAACACAACTTCTAGGGTGGCAAATAGATTATGGAATGAAATTTTCTCTAAATCTGACCATATTCTAGATCTACACACCGCGGCTCTGGGCCGTACAAATATGCCACAAATTAGAGCCAACTTGGCTAATCCAGTAAGTAATCGAACCGCCCGCTCCTTCGGAATCGAGGTAATTCTAGACAGTGAAGGTCCGAAAGGTTCCCTAAGAAGAACCGCTGATAACCATGGAATTAGTTGTATTACCTACGAAGGTGGTGGTTCAGATGAAGCAGACCCTGAATCTATCCAGATTGCTATGTATGGGGTTCTGAATGTATTGAGGAGTTTGAAAGTGATTCCTGGTTATTCTAGTCGGCCACGATTTCGACTACTCGCATCTGGTTCGGTATGGGTTCGTTCGGACTATGGTGGCCTCCTAGATGTATTGACTCCTGCTGGCTCTTGGGTAGAGAAGGATGAATTGGTTGCAACTGTCTCGGACCCCGAACATCCCGGAGTTTCAATGGAAATACGCTCACCCACAGATGGTCTACTGATTTGTACAGCAACGCATCCATTCGTAACTACTGGTACTCCAATAGGTCACTTATTGCCGATTTCAAAAGGAGTCAAGACCGTAAAGAGACGTTTGGATGATGAAGGTGTGCTAGTGTTAAGTGGAGCCGATGGAGAACCTCCATGGCGCGATGATGATGAAATAGAGGACATCTCGGTTGTAGGTGAATGGGAAGGTGGCTCACCAGATGCTGAGTGGGGCGAAAATCTCCCTTCGGCTGCCGAAGAAGAAGCTGATTAAGCCTGAGTTTCATTCTTCTTCGGACAAATCCTCAATTATTACAGGAGTGGCATCGACTGTGACTACAGTTGATTGAAGCATCGGGATAGATTCTACCATAGGAGGATTGTTATCACTGTGTTGGCTTAGTAGAGCGCTGAGATTAGGAGCAGATGGCAGTTCAACCGCCCGATCCTGGGGAGTAACACCTGGTGGGTTTTGGTTAATTTTGAATTCAGCAAAGGCCTCAGCAATCATTCTATTTTCTCTAATTTTCATTCCGGCAAATACCACTCCTCCAACAAGCGTTAGAATAACGAAAAGAATAACAATAATTCCGGAAGTAGAGCCTAAGAACGAGAATAGGGATTGAATAAAAGTTGGTGCTGGAACGTAGACTTCTACATCGATAGTCCACTGTAGCTTGGTTTCAAATCCAGAATCTGTTATTGTGAGATTTAGTTCTCGCAAACCACTGCGCTCGGAGCAAAGAATTTCTGCTAATTGCCAATCCTTCAATTTGCAATCGATTTCATTTAGAATTAATGTCTGACCATTTTCACTCAAGTTAGCAGACAAAATTACCCCTTCCATTTCCCAGACCATTTCCTTAATAACAGTACTCGGGATGCTTCGAATATCGATACGAAGTGTATCATTTACAGAGTCCCAATTTCCAGTACGAGTTCTGCTAAGAGACGATTCGATTAAATCAGCTCGATTCAAGGAATCATCGACAACATCGTTACAATCATCATCCCAACCATTCCATGTCTCAGTAGCATCTGGGTTGATTGTTTCAATCAAATCTTCACAATCTTCGAAGGCATAGAAACCGTCTTTGTCACGGTCATGATCGAAGACCAATGGGTCTGAGCCGGTTTCTATGACTTCCTTGCCATCACTCATTCCATCATCGTCAGAATCTGAATCTGTTGGGTCCGTAGATAAATTGTGGAACTCATTATAATCCCATAGACCATCTTGATCTGAATCAATAGTACGGAAGTCCTCGTCTACCTGATCATCACAATCATTGTCCTTTGCGTCTAATGATTCTGCGAGTAGCGGAGCTCTCTCAGCATCATCATCCTGGCAATCTTGGAACCAATACCAGCCGTCTCCATCATCGTCGGGGTCAGCCCAAAGTGGATTCGAGCCATACGTCTTTACTTCGAGTCCATCAGGTAATCCATCATCATCGGTATCGCCATCATAGGGATTGCTTGTGATGTTATGATATTCGTCATAATCATCTAATCCATCAAAATCGGAATCCAAATCCCAAAATCCATTGTCGATTACTAGGTCACAATCGTTGTCTTTATTGTCCAACAATTCAGGCAGAGCTGGATTACGATATTCGTCTTCGTCGTCACAATCTAGGAACCAATGGTATCCATCAGCATCCGCATCTGGGTCGTAAGATAGAGGATTAGAGCCATGAGTTTCAATCTCTGTACCATCCTCCAATCCATCATCATCGGTATCAGAGTCTTCAAAATCTGTTCCATGGATATGGTATTCTGGCCAATCCAACAGGCCGTCTGAATCTCTATCTGTAAAATTGAAACCTTCATCTGTTAAATCGTCACAATCATCATCAATTCCATTCAATCTCTCATATGTGCCCGGATTTACGTCTGGATTATTGTCGTTACAATCTTGGAAATGATAGAATAAATCATTGTCGGCATCGGGGTCGTAGTCGAGAGGATTAGTCCCCCAATAGTTTACTTCTAATCCATCTGAAAGTCCATCATTGTCGCTATCTGAATTCATAGGATTTGTTGCATAATTGAATATTTCTTGCAGATCGGTCAATCCATCAGTATCTGAATCGCTCGCAAGCGGGTCAGTCCCGTGAATCATTACTTCATCATAATCTGACAAGCCATCATCATCAGTATCTGTATCATAGGGGTCAGTACCCCAAACTTGAGTTTCATTTTCGTCAGATAGTCCATCATCATCATGGTCCCAATCATTGTCCACTCCATGGAAAATCAGTTCCCAAGAATTGAGAGTTCCCATTCCTCCACTGGTGGAATCACGTACCTTTAGTGTCCAAAGGCCCATGCTTGATTCACCCCAATGATGGACTGTGTTGAATAGCCAATCAGAATAGTCATCGTTACTATCGCCGTTACTTACAGCCAACCAAGATTCAGTTCCATCTGGTGATTGCAATACAATGTCTAGGTTACCACGGTATGTGTGGTTGATGTCTACAATAACATCTACACTTTCTATCGACAATTCGGTGTTTACAGTGATCGGAAATTCGCTCCAAGACTGATTTCCATCTGGGATATCGAAGTTCGGCAAATATGGGCCGTAGGTTGAGTTAATTTCCTGATCTAGAGTTGTCCAATTCAACGCCATGGACACTGCCGCCCCGGCATCTACTGCACCAAATCCATACTTATGAGAGACATCGTGACCTGCTCCATTAGTATTCCATGAAGAATCGTTAGGGTCATTCATTCGTGAAGTATGGACTAAAATTTCTTGAACGTCTCGCCAGGTCAAAAATGGATTTGCATCATACATCAAGGCGATTACTCCAGCCGCTAATGGTGTGGCGCTGGAGGTTCCTCCGAATGTGTGGCTCACATTTCCGCTACCGTTGTAACCCCCACTTCCTACTATGTCGGTGGTGGTTATTGCCTCACCATCGCCATTTGAGTGAGCTGCAACGAGGATGTTTGCACCAGGTTCTGCATAGTATGATTGTTCTCCTTCGTGAGAGATTGCGGTTACTGCAATGGTGAATCGGCTGTTTGCATAACCATCTTTGTTTGAATCATCATCACTTCCTAACCCATTGCCTGCAGCCCATATAATGGAATTACCCAGCCCCTTCCTTCCATTGTAGGCATCTTCCTCAAAAGCAGCTAGCGTAAGTGGGCCCGGCCCTGATAGCGTTTCGCCATCATCCGTGGGGCCCCAAGAATTTGAGTAAATATCGATATCATCGTTTTCAAAGGATAATGCACTGGCTTCTGTGCTGTCGCCAGACCAACATGCGATTAAGGTAGAACCACCTAGTGTGGCTTCCCACGCTGCTCCTGAAACATATAGTGAGTTATTTCCAACCGCTGCGGCTACACCTGCAGCAGATGTACCATGACCATCCCAGGAATTTGGCGTGGGATCACTATCGTCATTACACCAATCATAGGAATAGTTAGCATCGTAGTTATCGATAATATCGGGATGTTGGTGATCCAAACCATCGTCGACTATACTGATTATTACACCTTCACCACGATAATTGTCCCAAACATCTGTGGCATTGATATCCTCTCCACTCAGTCCTGATGTCTGACCCGTATTTTCAAGATGCCATTGTGAAGAAAATTCTGGATCGTTGGGATTATCTCTTGGAAATTGTTGGCGTTCCACTAAGGGCGAAAAGGATTCGATATGACCAATTTGAACCAACATTTCGAGATTGTCGATAACCTCTAATGGGTCATCAAAATACCAAATATAAGCCCCTCTTAAGATGGGTGCAGGTTCCACGGATTCTGGCTTGGCTAAAGTCAAAGACTGCTTTTCGATAGGGATTTGGGTTACAATCAACCATTGGTTGGTTTGGGATAGTTGTTCAACGGTGTACTGATTAAGATTCTCTACTCTTTCGAGGGCTAATTGAACCGCTTTGGAGTAAGTTGGTACAATATTCTCTCCACTCACTTCAAAGTCAATATTGTTATTTTGCCCTTCACCAGTAGTTGCCCCGACAGGTGATACAAGCATCAGAACAAAGAGCATCGCTATCGTACGCATGGGTCGGATTCGACGTTGTAGGGGTTTTAGCCGTTGCCGATGCATGGGTGGTCAACGCATCGCCTCAAATCACTAATTAATCAGTTGTTTTGATTGTATTCTGATATAGCATGATGAACTTCTTCATCATCCATCAACCGGCGCTGATTTTTTGCTACCTCAAACATATGAGCGACTAAATCGTCATCTGCTTGATAACCATTTTCTTTCAACCACCAGATAATGTTTGAACGCCCACTCATATGTCCAATTCGAATAACTTGCTGAAGGCCATAATCCTGAGCAGGTACTCCTGAGTATACACGGTCTGCTAACCAATGATCTCCCTTTTTCATAGCCTTGATTACCGCGCTAGCATGTACTCCAGTGCCAGTTTCAAAGGCATCTTCTCCAAAGACAGGGTAATTCCGAGGGAGAGCTACTTCGACATACTCATGAGCCTTTCTCATGTATTCATTTAGGGCAGTTAGGTCATTTTCGATAACTCCCATCAGTGAGAGATTGACTAGGGTTTGATCCAGTGGAGCATTCCCTGCTCTTTCTCCTACACCCAATGCAGTTCCGTGAATTACATCCGCCCCAACTTCAACAGCCGCGAGGTTGTTTGCAACACCCAAACCTCTGTCTTGGTGACCATGCCAATTGACTTCGATATCTCTACGTTTCACTGCTGCGTCAGGAATAACTTCGTCTTGAATAAAAGAAAGTAATTTGCGCACTCCGTTAGGAGTCACATGACCACAGGTGTCGCAAATACAAATTCTGTCGGCGCCCAATTCTATTGCTCTAGTATAAACAGCCTTGATTTCTTCGGGCTTTGAGCGAGTGGTATCCTCAGTAACGAACATCACAGGGATATCGTTGTCAACCGCAAAGGTAACTGCTTTCTCGGCCGTACTTAGGATTCGTTCCATGGTCCAACCTTCTGCAAATTGTCTAATGGGGCTTGTTCCTAGGAATGCACTTGCTTGAATCTGTCTCTCGTGCTTGGCTTGCAAATCTACTAGCGGTTCGATATCTCCAACAACGGTCCGAACAGCACACCCCGGTCTCAAATCGTAACCATTCTCGCCCATGTGGGTAAGCATTGCATCTATGTGACTAACATGAAATGGGCCGGCTCCGGGAAGGCCAAGATCCACTTTCTGAATTCCTAGCCTTTCCATATAATCAATTAATTCGATTTTCTGCTCTATGGTTGGATTACGCGCACTCGGGCTTTGTAGCCCATCTCTCAGGGTTTCATCATCGAACCAAACACCATGTGGGTGGTTAGCAGAATCGCGTTGTATTTCGTAGTCTATGATGTTCCAATCATAGATGAGTTCTCGCTCATTCATTCTCGACCCTCCGGCCACTTGACGCGTACCACGGTCGTCGAACAGACGGGCAGGCGTTTGAGGATTTCCTGAATTCAGGCTGAAATCTCCGAAGAAGGCGCTTTTGAATTCCATTCATCCCTAACAATAATTGTAGCCGCAAATACTGCTCCCAGAATTGACCCTTGTAAACCAGCACTTGCAGTAACCACAATTGCAAACATCAGGGCGAGATATATCATTGAAACAAAAAAAGAGCGAGCCGCGGTAGGGATTCGTCCAGAAGCAGTATGAGGCTCATTTGGGTCAATGATGAATACTGTTCTGGCATACCATAAAGTGACAATAATTGTAGTCCATCCAAATACATGGTATATTGTATCATACCTATTCATTCCGCCCATTGCTATGGGTGCAAATACTGCTAAAATAATCAAGAAAATAGAATATACCTTCATCTCTATCAGAGTTCTTCTTGCACCTTTAACTCCAGGCATCATTGGGATTCCAACCGAGTTGTATTCCTCCGAACGATATAGTGCCAATGCCCAGAAATGAGGTGGAGTCCATAGGAAAATTAGCAAGAGGAGGTACCAAGGCATTAAGCTCCCCAAATCAAAAATTGAAATTACAAAATCTTCTACTGAATCTAGATTGATACTTAAGTCGCCTACTGAAGTAGCCCAACCGATTACTGGTGGAGTTGCACCAGCTAAACCTCCGATGACAATGTTTTGAACTGAGGTTCGCTTAAGCCAGATTGTGTAAATGAATACATAGAATAGGATACTAAATGCAGCCCAAAAGGCAGCTACTTGGTTAGCAAATTCAAGGAACCAAATAACTCCCGCTAGCGAAATGAGGATTCCAAAAATCAGTGCTCCATTTGCACTCACAGTACCAGTTGGTATCGGTCTTTTTGAAGTTCGTTGCATAATTGGGTCAATATCTCTATCGTACCACATATTGATTGCATTAGCACCTCCTGCTGTGAGATAGCCTCCAACGAAAACAATCGCCATGGTACGAATGGATTCATTCCAATCCATATCAGAGAATCCCGATGCTTCAAGCAAATCGTGAGATAATACCGCACATAGTGCCGTAATCTGCAGAAGAACAACCACCCCTGGCTTGGTTAGAGTCAGCCAAGCCTTAGCCGTACTCCCGGTATCTCCCATAGCGCGTCCTTAGGGTGTATGCCCTTCAATTCGACTCATCATAGGGCCTCAGGTTCAGGCTCATGTAGGGCGAAGGCAGAGATAGCCAGCCAAGAGGTTGCAAGAGTGAGGAATGATGTGCTACCTACCAATAGATGAATCAGAGAAAGTATTTCACGGAATGTTTCATTATCTGGCGACCAAGAAAGGATGTACAGAGCTCCGATTGCAATATTCAAACAATATAGTGCAGTTGCTGCCCAAATCCAATTTCTGAGGATTATTCCATGCTGGTGCTGTAACTGTTCATTTCTAACATACCAAGAAGCAATTAGTAGCATGCCTCCAACAAATGCAACCAGCCATCGATGAATAATTTGGGATTGATTTTCTAAATCAACTATTTCTGGAAGGTAATCTCCGTTACAAAGAGGCCATGAATTTACATCGCCTGAAACGCCACATATCTGATCTGCACCGGGTGTTGTAGCGACAAACACTCCAGCAAAAACTGTGGTAAAGGTGCTAAGCCCTAACCATGCAATTCTATTCTTCCACTTAGAAGCGAGGATTGGGTCAAATTCTAACCAAGATGGTTGAATTCCTTCATCTCGATTAATGCAAATCCATAACCATATGAGACATAATATGAATGCAAGAGCGCTTGATAGATGCATTGCTACACTCCAATGAATATTGTCAATTTTGACGGTTAACCAACCGAGTGCCCCTTGCCAAATGATTAGTCCCAATGCCAAGTTAGAAGCGAAAGTCGAGCGTTTTGACGTATCTTCATTACGACGTATGGTTAGCCAGTTTAGAATTACCAGAGGGCCAAGAATTGCTCCTGCCAATAGTCTGTGAAACCATTCCGTAAAAATTTCAAAAGTTGTGTATCTATGATGTTCACCGCGGGAGTCTATTTCATCGGGGTTTTCTTCCCACCATCTTTCTTGCTCCTCGGGGCTAATATCGAATCCCCATGTGCCGAAACAAGTCGGCCAATCCGGGCAGGATTCTCCAGCATCTGAAACTCTGATCAATCCGCCAACAGCAATCACTAGAAAGGTAAGTAGGATTAAACCAGCGGTTAGTCTCTTAGTATCGACTTTCTGAAGCATTGCTTGCCACCTCTGAATGGCGAAAAGCGGAAGAGCCCTCACTCTTCCTCAATATGAGGGTCCACATCGATTGGAATACGGTGAGATTCGTACTCTAGCGTTGCAATTTTAAGAGGGTCAAGTACGAATCTTGCTTGAGCGTCTTCTGTTCCAAAAAGCTGGACTAGTTCTTCCATGAAATTTTCACGGAGTTCATCTTCGGATACATATAGCGGTGCACCCATACTAATTTGTAATGCTCTTGCACCTATGATTCGAGCCTTCTCGAAGCGAGTGTGGTGCCGTAGTGGAGTAACCATTGAGGCCGCCGACCCGAGACCTCCCTATTAGCCCACCGGCTAGCCTTCGCCCCCTATGGGGGCGGATTTCTAGTATACTTCAGGCTTCAATGAGCATCCCAACAGCGTTACCACCACCGAGGCAAATTGTTACAATTCCAGTACCACCATTATTTCGATTCAGGGCATTTACGAGAGTCATCAGGCAACGTGTTCCAGTTGCCCCAAGTGGATGCCCAATCGCCACCGCTCCTCCGTGTGGGTTGAATCCCTCATCTGGGAACTCAAATGCATTCTGAATGGCACAAGAAGCCGCTGCAAAAGCCTCATTATGCTCTAAAATATCGATATCAGAAATTTCCAATTGGTTCCGAACTAAGAGCATTTGAATAGCTGGAATAGGCGCAGACATAACTCTATTTGGCTCTACACCAGATGTGATGTAATCAATGATTCTAGCAAGTATTGGCCATCCATTTTCATTGGCGATTTCCTCAGAAGCGATTAGAACGGCTGAACCTCCATCAGACACCTGACTTGCGTTACCTGCGGTAACTTGTCCATCATCCCTGAATACAGTTCTAAGTCCAGCAAGACCTTCGATGGATGTGTCAATTCTAATTCCTTCATCTCGCTCCAACTCGTCGATAGAAACAACCTCTTCTGCAAGCCATCCATTTTCCCAGGCTGAGTCAGAAAGTGTGTGCGAACGGAGTGCATATCTGTCAGATTCTGAACGAGAAATATCCGCTTCCTTTGCAATTGTCTCGCCGGTAATTCCCATCATTGATCCATCATAGGCATCCTTTAGACCATCGTGATTCAAAATTCCGGTCAATTCTGCAAATGAAATTTCATCACCACGCTTTGCCCCGCGTATAAAGTGTGGTGCTTGACTCATGGACTCCATCCCACCAGCAATTACAACATTGGATTTTCCAGCCATAATTTCTGTTGCAGCAACCATTACGGCCTTGAGACTTGAACCGCAGACTTTGTTGATGGTTGTACATGGGGTTGAGTACGGAAGTCCAGCAGCTATCGCTACTTGGCGAGCAGGTGCTTGTCCTGCCCCTGCTTGAAGCACCTGTCCCATGTAGACTTGATCGATAATTCCGCTATGAGGGTCTATTCCAGTGCGTTCCAATACTCCCTCTACAGCCAATGTACCCAATTCTACCGCGGTGTAATGGGCTAATGCTCCACGAAAGCGGCCGAAGGGAGTTCTCGCATATGCGCATATGACCGGAGTCGACACAGGCGAGGCGAGCGAGTTACTCCCCTTGAAAGGTGCGATGGATGCACCGCCGCTATCCCTCAGTTTTCGGATGAATAACCGTAAAATTCTGTATTCTTCAATTTGGGTCTGAAATCAGGTTTTACAAGTATGGTTCGAACAGCCCAGAGATCCTTGAAGATACGATATTGAGAGGTTGCATCGAGATAATCGACACCACTAGTTCCACCAGTTCCAATTCTTCTACCCATTATTCTCTCTACCATTCTTGCGTGTGAATGTCGCCATTTGACCATGGACTCTTCAAGTTCTACAATTGCATCGATTAGAGTTCTTGGCCAAGTTAATAATGGCAATTCTCTGTATGATTCAATGAATAATAATCCAGCACGAGCGCGGCTAATTTTTCCATCTGGCTTGAGGAAATCAATGGCTCCTTGATGAGACGCGGCAAAGCGCTCTGCCACTTTTTCGGACGTAGAAGCACCATACCCCGACATCCGCTCAGCGGCCTGCTTTCCTATGTTTTCATGTGAACTCAGATGATCGTCAATATACTCTGTAACGGTATGCTCGTCGCCATCATTTCCTGCTAATGAACCCATGATTGGAGTCCTAGACACCCATTGTAGCAACGATTCACTTAGGGATGGTTTGGAAGCGACATCTTCCAAGCGAGTGAGAATAGCAGCATCTCTTTCGGAATTCTTTGCTAACTTACGAAATGTACTGATAGGGTCCATTCCATACAATCTATCTTCATTGGCCAAACCAAGTAAAATTTCGAATTCGCGCATTTGGTAGGATTCAAATCCAGACGCAGTTCCAAGCCCGTCTCTAAATGCTAAGAATCCTTGAGGAGTCAAGGTTTCCAATACAGTCCACTGATTCGCCATTAATCGAAAAATTTCGGTTGTACGTCCGAGGTGGTCAACTGCCCTTGGAATATCGTCCTCAGGAACATGATTTTGTGTGAGAATATCTCGAACTTCGGTTAATTCACGTATCACCTGTTTGAACCAAAGTTCAAAGGTTTGGTGAACGATTATGAAATGCATTTCATCCGGACTTACTCCTCTATCTTCTCCTTGAAGTTCTAACAAAGCGGGCAATTGTAGATAGTCACCGTATGTCCAATTGCCCTCGCTGCCTGAGCCGCCCATGCTGTCCGGATGACGCTTCACGCTTGAATCGTTACCCTAGCCACAGTTCGGAATAGGAACCGTATAAATTGTAGAATTTAGTCGACAATCTATGACAGGTAGATGCGGCGGTCCACAAGAAAAGTCGGACTTATTTCGACCTGCAAGTCAACTTCATGTCCAAGAAGGTCTTGATTTACATCTCGTCGGTAATGCCGACGCAGCGGAATTATTCTCCGTTGTCGATTCTAACAGAGATTACCTCAGGCAATGGCTACCTTGGCTTGATGCAACGAATAGCATTGATGATGAAACCGTATTTATTTCTAATAGCCTTGAGGAATATGAAAAACGAGAAGGAGCATTCTACACAATCCTACTCAATAACCGTATCATAGGAACGATTAGCCTAAATTGGATAGATTGGGGAAATAGGGCGACAGGCGTTGGATATTGGCTCTCTGAGGACCAAACTGGAAAAGGATATGTAACGAAATCTTGTATTCGATTAATGGAACATTGCTTCTACGATCTAAGTCTACACAGATTTGTTCTTGAAGCGGCTGTAGACAATATCCCGAGCTGTGAGATTGCGGACAGAATAGGTATGAGATTAGAGGGAGTCACCAAAGATAGAGAGTGGCTATACGATCACTATGTCGATGCCAAATTATATGCAATCACAAAGCCGGAATGGGATGAAAAACGCGCTTCCTGAATTACCCAAGTAACCCGTTATCAGTCATTTCACAAGTACCAGAAGGCAAGGTTGCTAAAACGTCGTCTTGTGCTAGGCCAGTAGCTTTTGCAATTCGATTGGCTACGGTTTCTTTCTTTTCTAATCCTGGTCTAATAATAGCCCATCTTTGACATAATTTAGACACACCCTCTACGGTTCCAGAAATTGGGATTGGGATGTTGTTGACGGTTGCAAAACCAATCGCTATTTCCATATCTACATCTCTGTACCAAGTTCTTTGTCCTCTGACAACAAATGCACCACGACCTAGCGATTCCCCACTCTCAGTTTGTTTGGAAACTTGCGCAGGGCGAGCATGGAATGCGGTTGCTGCGGCGCTACCACTACCCCATGCACGAGACCAACAGATTGCCAATTGCGCAGCTTCTTTGATGATATCAGTAGGTAGATTCTGGGCATCTTCTATTGAACCAGCGAGGTCCTGTGAAATTTGTAATGATACAACACCTTCCGGTCTGAATCCTATAGGGTTAGGTTCAGTTTCTAACCCGTCGTGTAATCTGAGGGAGCAAGATGGGGCCCCATGTAAATCGGCATGCACATAGAGGTCGGTAGAACGCAGATATTTCCTAACCACTGTATCATTGCCCTTTGCGTCACGGCCGCCAACAATCATTCTACCATCCGACAAAATACCCCAGCGATGTTTTTCGAACCAGAATCTCTTGCTGCGCTTTCCTATTCTTACTCTTCCAGCCGCCGCTTCTTTCTCTCTTTTGGCAGCATCCTTGGCGACTTTATTTTCCGTTTTTTCCAAGGCCAATCTAGCTCCTTTCGCTTTATCCTTCAGAGTTCTAGCCTGTTCGAAATAAGTCTGAGCATTTTGGTGGACAGAATTTTCTACAGATAGAGTTACACTTGCTCCAGGTTCGTTATCCTCGTCCGGTAACCTAGCCAAAATGGTACGTTTTACAGGATCAATTCTATCTATCCACGCAACATCTGTAATCTTTGAATCTAGAGTTTGCCATCCTTCATTTGTAATCAATAAATTTACTTGACCGAGTAAATCGTCTACATGAGTCCAATTATCCTGAATCGATTTTGCTAATTCCTGAGTCAAAGTGGCTTGAGATTCAAACCGCTCGATTGCTGAGCGTTGCTGAGTAGCCCTTCGGTCGAGCTTTGCTTTCTGTTGCGCATCATCTTCACCCGCCGCGGCTAGTTTTTCTTCTTCTCGACGGATGTAAGCGATTGCATCATGTGCTCCAAATATCACATCATATGCTTCTGATAGATCTGCGACTTTCGCTCTAAGTTTTGAATCCATGAATGGAAGATTTATTGGCGAAAATTCGCTAATCAATCCACTGGCAGAATCTCTGGCTTGAGGATTATCTTCTGCGGAATTCCAAGATTTTAATCCTTCTTTTTCTTCAAACCAAATATATGCACCTTGGTCTTCTGATAACTCATTAAGTAATTTATTCATCGATTCACTGAGAGCCTTTCTCTGAGATTCCTCAAGAGAATCAGCAGGATCATCTGAATCGATTTCTGCGGCACTACAAATCGCATTTCCGTAGATTCGACCAAGGTTTGCACGCGCCGCAAGCGTCCGAATCAGAGAATGATCGGAATTATCCAATAAATTATTCAAGCCACTCTTGTCAAGTTTTCTAGGGTCCAAAGTTTCTGGAGGAGGTGTGTACGGTTCACCTCTCTTTAGAGCACGACTTGCATATTTTGCGTGTGTTAATGGCTGAATAATCACGTCATTATCATCTAGGAGCAACACGTTTCCATCCCTAAATAATTCAATGACTAGTTTGTATTGGCCTCCTCCGTGTTCGAAGGTCAAAACCACTACTCTGTCGAAGCCTATTTGCTCTACCTCAACCAAGCGTGAATTGCCTAGATGTTTTCTCAAAATCATAGCAAAAGGAGACGGATTGTTTGGCATCGGCCTATCTCTTCTGGACATATACAACCTTTTTCCGCGCACAATGACCAAATCAACTGAAGGTTTTCCCTTCGGATTTAACCTCAAAACAACTTGTTCGTAATGTGGCTGGTAGGCTTTGCGTGCGCGGGTTCCAATCATTCCCCGTAGTTCCCTGACCATGCGGGCGACATCGAATGAAGACGACTGCGCACGCATGACTATCATTATGAGGGCAAGCGTGCCCTTCATCAGACAATCGCTTGATATCTGACGGCTTAGGCCCATTGACAATGACTGGTATGGGGGGGCTTCGCATGGGCGATGGGGTGCCATACGTGTATGGTCCAGAAACCATGGGAGAAGTCGACATAGGTCTCAGAGCCTTTTGGTATCGGCCAATGCTACTTCGGAATACTATCGATGTAGAAGTGGATATTGATTGGGGTATACATTGCAATGCAGATGCACTAGCCGAGCAGGCGGCAATAATGGCAAACCGAATGAATGAGAATGGGATTGAAGAGGCTGAAATGTTGGCCTTGGACTTAGCATTTATTTTCGGATTTGACCATGAATACTTCCATCACCGCTTCGATTCAGGTCTGAGTTCTCATGTGATGCGAACTCATGCTCAAACCGGCTCATTACCGACTAATTTTGGTGTTTATGATCAATTACATGATACTATTTCTACTCATAGAGAGGGACCGGAATGGTGGTTATTGACAGAAGAAACTCTCGCTAACGCACATATTGCAATGGATCCAACTAGACTTGGTGGATTGAAGGATGCCTTCATCGAATATGGTTTACTTCCCGAACCCGGAGATAGTTCCAGAGGGCCATATGCGGCTTGGCGATTTGTGGTCTCAGATCCTTGGAAGTTCAATTGTTTAGCACACCATACTTGGTTACAGATTTTGACAGGAGAATTGGACCCAATGAACATAATTCCTGCAATTGAATCAATTACACACGAAGGTGGGACAGATGCTGCATTTAACGCTCTTGTTGATTCTATTGTAGATGCCTGTGACTTACCAGCAGATGAAGACTCGGTGCCAGATCGTGTTCTAGGGCGAAATGGAACTGAGCACCTGTTTGCTATGGGTGGTGTGCCTGATGGTATGCTGCGCCGTCTCGAGGTTCCAATGCATTTTCATGGTGGTGAGGGGAACCGTATGGCAGAGAGATACGGCCCAACAAACCCAGATTGGCCATATGCAATTATTGAGAATCTATATGATAAATTGGGGCGATACGACGACGGTTCAGTAGACTCATGGAGTGGGGACGACCCATTCTCTTCAATGGCTTGAAAATCAGGCAGCGGTTTCCATGAAATCTTCGATTACAGATATAGCGGGCGCCTCATGTGCAAATTGATTACTTTCGATTTCAATTAATCTGGAATTTGGGATTTGATTGCTAAGTTTACCGGCATCCGAGTGGTCATGTAGAGTGTCAGAAGATGCTCTGAGAATCCCTACCGGGGCGTTAGTATTGGAGAAATCAAGGTTCATCTTGTATTTTCTAAAGACTAACGAGCAAAGCCTTAGTCTATCGATTGGCGCTGCTAATAGAGTTCTTCTATAACGGATTCTTTGGCCCTCTTCTTTCAAACGCTTATCCAGATACCAAATTACAAATTTAACCAAAGCATCGTACAGAAATAATGGTGCGGGAATTAGAGGTCTAGCCCAAATAGGGGGAGTGAATGCTAGGTTTGGAGATAATACAACAATACTTCGAAAAACCAATGTTTCACCCCTAAGTCCTTCGAGTAATAGTGTAGCGCCCAATGATGAACCCATGGCGTCACAGTCTGATGGTTCAAGCCCTATCCTTGCCAAAATGATTGGTAAATCGGATGCGATATTTTGGATTTGGAACGACTCTTTGGAAATTTTCATGTCAATTCGACAACTTCCTTTTTCCCGAGTTTCAATGTAAACTACAGGTCTCTGCTTCACCCACTCCGAAAGAATAGGAAACCATCCCTCCGGAACCGAGTTCCAGCCAGGAATCATTACAAGTGTTCTAGCTTGTTTATAATCTTCATTTTTTGGGGTCCAATGTAGGACTCTTAGATTGTATCCCGTATTTCCCTCAATCCATTTCTGTTCAACATCTGCTCCGTCAAATTCTGGAATTTCCTGCCACAATTCCGACTGCATTTCATTTCACCTTAACAAAATTCCATATTCCATCTTCTTGACGAATGTTTCCACTTTCCTCAAGTGCAAGTAAGTGTGAATAGGTTTGATCCATGGCAAGATTTGGATGAGCATCTGGAGTATCTGCGTATGCTTCACTGGTAATCGAATCAAGGCTTCCGTCGCTTGATTTGACAGCATTTAATACTCTCAAATGACGTTCTTTACGATGATTCAAATAACGTGTCAATAATCTCTTCGGATTTGCAACCATGGGTCCATGACCTGGGAATAGAAGAGGTGGATCCAAGTCTCTCAGGCGTTCTAATCCTGCAAGATACTCATTCATGTCTCCATCTGAGGATGGAACTAGAATTGTGCCGAATAGTACAGCGTTATCTCCACTTACAATACCTGCTTCCCCAACCAAGCAAATGTGTCCAGGACAATGACCATGTGTTTCGATAACGCTCCAAGTTTCATCATCAATCTCGATAATATCTCCCTCGCTAACAGTCCTATCGGTTTCGCATTTTGGTAAAACGGAAAGAGTTTCTTCACTAGCAAAAATTGGTGCTTGGTAAATCTTGGAAATCTCTAATAAATCTCCTATGTGGTCGGGATGTTTGTGAGTAAATACAGTAGCAATTATTTTACTTCCAGATTTCTCTATTTCAGCCACCTTTTTGCTTAGTATTTCCAAGGCCTCAATCGACCTAGCAGCTGGGTCGACAATGATTCTACTTCCGCCAGGATGACCTAAAACATAGCAATCTGTATGGGTTGCTGGAGGAAGTGTGTCAGTCGGTATTGGTACTAGTTCCACACCATTTGCATATTCGATTCTATGATACCCGCTTGGAGGGTTTTTGGCTAATTCAGAGAATCCTAACTCAACTATGTCACGAATAAGTGTGACTTGAGGGGGTGGTAGCTTTACTTTGTGAGAAAGCCAGGCATGAAGTAGTTCGGCTGGCTTCCACCATTGAAATTCATCAAATTCAGAACGACCTGTAGGTAATTTTGGTTTAATTAGATTATTTCCAGTATCGACATGATAGAATCGATTCCTATGGCGAATTGGTGCAACCGGTGGAGTAGTTCTTTGTGTAATTTGTGCAGGGTTGAAATTATCGATTGATAATTTATTTTCAAAAACTAGTTTCGACCATTCTGATTTATTTTCATTGACTCGATCGATAATTTCAATTTCAACATTCACAAAATCCCCATTACCATCGGGTACAACCCCTACTTCTTCCAACATTTCTCTCAATAGTGCGATTAACCACTCACGATCTTCTCTTTCAGAAAACCAAGAGGGGTTGGATTCCGCTACCTTTCGATCAACCCTACTAATCCCACCGCCGGGAAATGCCCAAAAATCGGGGAAACTAGGGACTTCAGATACTCTATGACAGAGTAATATCTCCATGTTTTCTCCTGCATTCCTACTGATTACTGCTGCAGCCGAAGGTCGTGGTTTTGCGACCTCGACCGAGGGTAATTCAACCCCCTCTGGCAACTCACCCATGACTCAACGAGGGGGTTTACCGCTTCAATCCAGCCCTGAGCGTAGCCTCTCGGCAAACTCAAGTCAAGCATCTCTCAGGAAAGAACATGAGCGCTGGCGACTTTGACTACATTACCATTGGACATACCAATACAGCCACAGGCCATCGCGAGCATGAAGTGCAAATGCCTAGGTTTGGTCTAGGAGTTTGGCAAATGTCCGAAGGGGGTGAATGCCGTAGCGCTGTTAAGCATGCAATCAACCATGGATATCGACTAATCGATACTGCAAGATCTTACGCAAACGAAACCGAGACGGGAGCGGCTATTCGAGAGAGCGGGGTTGCAAGAGAGGAGATATTTGTCGTAACTAAACTACGAAGACCACATGCGACGAGTTATGAAGCAGCTTTAGAGCACTGTCGAATCAGTCTAGATATGCTTGGCTTGGATTCTATTGACCTATATCTCGTTCATGCTCCACCTGAAGATATCGACGCTAGAGCAGAGGTTTGGAGAGGAATGGAAGAATGCCTCGCTCGTGGATGGACTAGAACGATTGGAGTGAGTAATTATGGCGCTCATCATCTAGATGATATGCGAGCCTATGCCACCATTTTACCTGCCGTCAATCAGGTGGAATTGCATCCTTGGAATCAGCGACCTGCGCTCCGTGCAGCAACAGAAGCCATCGGGGCCAATGTAATGGCTTACTCACCGTTGGCAAGAGGTCACAAAGTGGAATGTGGTAATCTCACAAAGATAGCAAAATCACTAGGATGTACACCAGCCCAAGCCGCAATTAAATGGGTTTACGATACTGGTGCAATTACCATCCCTAAATCTAGTAATCCCGGTAGAATATACGAGAATCTTGCAAGTTTGAAAGTAGATATTAATGGCACAGAATCTGCGTTTAATCAATTAGAAGAAGCCTATGTTTCTGGTTGGAACCCAACTGCTGAACCTTGAGGAATAGAAATGAGAGACCCCGAGACTATTGAGGAAGAATTAGCTTTGTTCGCAGAAGCTATAGAAGCTGGAATTGACCCTTTTCCTGAACCAAAGAAGGAGACTCCTTGGGCTAGATATGCCGTGGCTTGGTTTATGATTATCCTAATGATTTCATTCGCTTCTAGATTACTCAACCGTGCACTGTGATTTGTTTGGTAGTCCCTCCCGGATTTGAACCAGGGTCATGGCATCCAGAGTGCCATATGATGGACCGCTACACTAAGGGACTAGCGACTCGCCGAGTCGGGTCGTATATTTCAACAAAACCGCTCGATAGATTATTGACTCAATTACTCAAGCCCGGAAAGATTGGTTGAGTTCTTTCAGAGCTGCCTTACTTGGCCTTAATTCATCCTCAGATAAATCTACTAAAGGAGTGTCAGTTAGGCCCAGTGCCTCGTCAGCAGTCTTCATCTCTGAATCATAATAGAGAAGTCCCGTTACGTGCTTGTCATTTTCTTCAGCCTCATGAATCGCTGCCAATGCAGCCACCGGATTACCTGGGTCGTGATCTTCCCCAAGTGTTTCTAATCTCAGGGTTGAACCATCAAATAGGCTGATATCCTCGAATTGGCCTTCCGGAACTTCTACCTCTTCGATCGGAGTAAAGTGTGGGATGTAATCAACGGTATGAAGTTCCTCTTCATTCCCCTTAACGTAATTGTAAGAACGGTATGATTCATCATTATTTGCGAAAGTAACACAAGGTGAAATCACATCGATTACCGCCATTCCCTTGTGCGATAAGGCGGCCCGTAATAGTGCAGTTAACTGCTTTTTTGAACCCGAAAATGACCTTGCTACGAAGCCACATCCAAGGTTAATTGCCATCTTACAAAGATCGATTGGAGGATTTTCGTTGGTTGCCCCCTTCTTTTTTTTCGAACCTTTTTCTACTGTTGCAGAGTACTGACCCTTTGTCAGTCCATAAACTCCGTTATTTTCGATAATGTAGACCATGTTTAGATTACGTCTAATCGCATGGATAAATTGTCCAATTCCAATTGAAGCGGTATCACCGTCACCAGATACACCGAGGAAGGCGAGGTCCTTGTTGACCATGTTTGCACCGGTTGTAACCGAGGGCATTCTACCGTGTACTGTGTTGAATCCGTGAGACTTGCCTAGGAAGTAAGCAGGAGTCTTGGAAGAACACCCGATACCCGACATCTTGGCAATTTTTTCTGGTGCAATACCATTTTCCCAAGCGGCTTGGATGATTACGTTGGAAATTTGATCGTGTCCACAACCAGGACATAGAGAGGAAGGCCCTCCAGTATAGTCTGCCTTTGGTAGGTCGATAACATTGAGTTGAATCGGCCTCATACTCATACAATCACCTCTTTTGTATCGCCAGACAAGGTTTTCAATATCATCTCAGCATATACCCGGGCTCGCGGAGGAATTCCATCACTAAAGGCGACCGAATGCAATTTGCTCAGGTGTTCAACAGGTAATTCTTTCCGAAGAATTCCGAATAGCTGTCCATCTCTGTTGATTTCTAAGACTACCACTTGGTCATGTTCTGCTATGAAGCGCTCTACCTCTGAATGGTATGGTAGCGCTCTAACTCTACAAGTACTGACCTTCATGCCGGTAGTTGATTCTAGAATATCGTCGATTTCTGTAATCGTATTCTCGACTGACCCGTAGTAGATTATTCCCACTTGCTTATCGTTTTCCTCGCGCATAACTGGAGCAGGAAGTTTGTCCCTTGCGCCCTCGATTTTACGCTTCAAGCGTGCCACTGTTGCAGCGTATACTTCAGGGTCTTCCGAATATACTCCATCTTCATCGTGACCAGTTCCTCTGTAAAGAATCGGCTCTAATCCACTACCAGGGAGAGTTCGGTATGGAATTCCATCTCCGTCTACATCTCTATATCGGCCAAAATTCTCGATAGCATCAAGTTGTTCTTGAGTCCTGATTACCTTACCTCTGTCCAATTTCTGATTAGGGTATTCGAATCCTGCTGTAACCCAACGGTTCATTCCCAAATCTAAGTCTGAGAATCCGAAGACAAGAGTCTGGAATTTTTCTGCTACGTCAAAACACCGCCAGCCAAATTCGAAGCATTCATCGACAGTTCCTGGAATCAACACAATATGTTGAGTATCTCCATGACTGGCTTCGTATAGCATAGTAAGGTCACCTTGCTGAGTTCTGGTTGGCAGCCCGGTTGAAGGCCCGACTCGGTTAACATCCCAAATCACGCCAGGAACCTCAGCAAAGTAAGCCAATCCTATGAATTCAGACATCAAGGAAATACCAGGGCCGCTGGTACATGTCATTCCTCTTCCACCAGCCCAACCAGCTCCAACCACCATTCCAACAGCCGCTAATTCATCTTCGGCTTGAATAACTGCACAGGTAGCTCCACCATCTTCTGCTTCGCGCAATTTTGGCAACCAAGATATAATTGATTCAGCAAGTGATGAAGAAGGAGTAATAGGATACCAAGATAACATGTTGATTCCACCGAAAATACATCCCAAAGCTGCCGCTTCGTTACCTTCGATTAGGAATGTGTTTGGGTCTTTGTCTCGCGCAGCAACAGAATAGCCGATATCACAATTCCAGTTTTCTCTAGCAAAATCCCTGCCCTCGGAAATCGCCTGGAGATTCAATTGAATTGCCTTTTCCTTACCCTTGAATTGCTGAGCCACAGCAGAAGCGATTGCTGATTCTTCAATACCGAGAGTTTCAGCAAGTCCTCCGACATAGTACATGTTTGCAATCATTCTCGCAAGTTTTGGATTAATTGAGCGAGCCATCTTTGTCATTGGCATTCCGAGCACTATGCAATCATCTCTTTCAACTGGTAGTTTTACATCCATATTGTGGATGATAATAGTCCCGGGCTCAGCCTTCTCCACATCAGCCAGCCAAGTATCCTTGTTCATTACTACCTGAATGTGGGTGACGTCTCCCGGAGCTTGATAACCTTCATCACTAGCCCGGATTATAAACCAAGTTGGTAGCCCAGATATGTTACTTGGGAAGAGATTCTTCCCACTTACAGGCACTCCCATCTCGAACATCGAATGAAGCAAAATCAGGTTCGCAGACTGCGACCCTGTTCCATTTGCAGTTGCGATATTGACTGTGAAATCGTTGACGATATCTGCCATCGTTTGAGGTCTCCAGGGGGGGGTCTGCGGGCACATACGGTATGCTTGCGCAACGTGGGCCGTGTTAATTACGGTCTTAGCCGTTCCCGTTCCGTAATTCCTCAACCCCAAAGTCATGATACAGTCAATATCACGCTCTAAGGTTTGATTTCCCATCCGTTGCGGTTTTCAAGGGGTGGGTGGTCGGCGGACCTATGCCTGCAGGACCGAGCGCTCTGAAGGACGCCCTGTCCCGCGCCATATCAATGATTGATTCTGGAGATGTAGATAATGCTCTAGAACTACTTAGAACCGAAGCATGGGCTGCAACAGAAAATAACTCTCAGAAGGTTCAGGTAATATCCTTGGCAGCTGAGGCAAAGATTGCCAAAGGCGATATTGACATGGGCAATCGCAAAATGCATTGGCAAGATGCACACAATAGCTACCAACGCGCGTTGAAACTAGAACCATCAAACAAAGATATCCGTCGAGCTCAGAATAAATTAGCATCGATGATGGACGAGCAATCGATTTCATTGGGCAAAGGTTTGCAGCTATTCGATGACGGCAATCCTACACCAGCAGGACTTGCTGCCGTATTTGTAGGAATAATGGTGTTCTTAGTTGCCTTCAAATTTGCAGGAGAATCGCTCGAACAGCCATTGGACAGTACCGAAGTTACCCTACAAGTCTCATACATTGACCCGGATAATCCTAATTCTCGCTTAGAGGGGGAAATCGTCATTCAATTGTATTCCTCAGAAGCACCAAAGCACGTAGAGAACTTCCTGTATCTAGTCGACAATGGAATGTACGACTCAACAATTTTCCATCGAATAATTGATGGTTTTATGATACAAGGCGGGGACATTGATGACATGAATGGCGCAGGGGGTTATGCTGGAATTTGGTATGGGTACTGCAATGGAGAGATATCTGGAAGCGATGGAGAAATTTACACATCTGAAAATTGTCCAAGAAATGATTGGACTGTACCCGATGAGGCTGACAATGGTCTCTTGCACGAACCAAGCGTAATTGCCATGGCAAAGACTTCTGCCCCCAATACAGCTGGTAGCCAGTTTTACATTGTCCCTTCTGATAGTACACCAAGTCACCTTGACGGTGTTCACACGGTATTCGGAATGGTGACTTCGGGAATGAACCACGTTGATGCGATTAGCGAAGTATCAACTGGTAGCAACGATAAACCGGTTGAGGATGTTCGATTAATTCAGGCCTACAGAAATTAATATTACCATAACCTTGGCTATCATATGGAATATGCTTCCAATAGTCACATTGATGGAGGGTTCCCTAACCCAATAAATCAAGAGGTATTGGGATGATGGATTCAGTAGGCTTTGATTCTGTGAGATCATTTGCCAAATCTGACGGTACTGAAGCCGACTTTCACTCACTTTATCATCTGCAAGAATTAGGTCTCTGTGACCTTGATTCTCTTCCCTTTACAATTCGATTATTGTTGGAAGCCGCGTTGCGAAAGTGCGATGGTTTCCTCATTACTCGTGAAGATGTTGAACGCATCGCATCTTGGTCGCCTACAATGACTCCTGAAGAAATTCCATTCTCACCAAGTCGTGTAATTTTACAGGACTTCACAGGAGTGCCTGCTGTTGTTGATATTGCTGCCCTAAGGGACGCAATGGTAGAGTTGGGTGGAGATCCTGAGAAAGTAAATCCACAAGTCCCAGTCGATTTGGTAATCGATCATTCTGTTCAGGTTGATGTATCCGGATTATTCTTAGATGCAAGAGAGAGAAATTTGGAGATTGAATACCAACGAAATATGGAGCGCTATGAATTCCTTAAATGGGGTCAGGAAAGTTTGGATAATTTTCGTGCAGTACCTCCCGGAAGGGGGATTGTTCATCAGGTAAACCTGGAGTGGATTGCTAGCGTAGCTAGAGGTGAAAATGGCGTTTGGTTACCCGATACTCTAGTTGGTACTGATAGTCACACAACCATGATCAACGGGCTCGGAGTTTTAGGTTGGGGAGTCGGTGGAATTGAGGCTGAGGCGGTAATGCTAGGTCAGCCAATTTACATGCTTCTTCCCGAAGTTTGTGGTTTTGAGTTAACAGGCTCTCTCAGACCTGGAGTCACAGCCACCGATATGACACTAAGAATAGTAGAGATGCTGAGGGCACATGGTGTGGTTGGTAAGTTTGTAGAATTCCATGGTTCTGGGCTCGCAAATCTAAGTCTTCCCGATAGGGCAACAATTGCCAACATGGCTCCTGAATATGGAGCAACATGTGGATTCTTTCCAGTCGATGAAACCACGTTAGATTACATGCGACTTTCTGGCAGAGAAGAGTCTCATATTGAGGATGTTAAACGCTATCTCTCAGCTCAAGGAATGTTCCATACATCCGAAACTCCTACACCGTCCTTTACAAGCAACCTATCGCTCGATTTATCGACCGTAGAACCCGCATTGGCTGGTCCCAAAAGGCCTCAGGATAGGGTCGATCTTTCAGATATGAAAAACCATTGGAAAACAAGTCTAAATGCACCTATTGGACATAGCGGACATGGCATTCATGAAAGTAAGAATGATTCCTCTGCTAAAATTGGCTCTAGAGGGGTTGACCTGAAACACGGTGATATCGTAATCGCCGCTATTACGAGTTGCACCAACACCAGTAATCCAAGTGTAATGATTGCTGCTGGTTTACTGGCAAGAAAAGCCAGACAAGCGGGCTTAACAATTGCACCAAGTGTAAAACCGAGCCTAGCGCCTGGTTCTCGAGTAGTCACTGAGTATTTTGATGCGGCTGGACTTACTGAGGATCTAGATTCACTTGGTTTCAGTGTCGTAGGATATGGTTGCACAACCTGTATTGGAAATTCTGGACCCCTGGACGCTGATATTGAAGCAGCAATTGATGAGGCGGATTTGATTGTTGGAAGTGTACTTTCAGGAAATCGAAATTTCGAGGGAAGAATACACCAGAAGGTCAAAGCAAATTATCTCGCAAGCCCCCCTCTGGTAGTTGCTTATGCAATCGCTGGAACACTAGATGTCGATTTTGAGACAGACCCGGTTGGTAACGGCCCAAATGGTCCAGTTATGCTATCCGACATATGGCCGAGTGATGACGAGATAAAGCAAACTATAGCTAATTCAATTGGTCCTGAAATGTTCCGAAGACGCTACTCAGATGTTCTAAAGGAACCTCGATGGGACGCAATTAGTAGTTCTGAATCCGCTCTATATCCTTGGGCAAATGAATCAACTTATGTTCGTCTCCCGTCTTTCTTTGAAGGAATTCTCCCTGAACCTGCTCCAATAGAACCTATTCACGGAGCTAAAGTTCTGCTCAAGTTAGGAGATTCTGTAACCACAGATCACATTAGTCCCGCCGGCGCTTTCCCTCACCATGGGCCAGCTGGTCAATACCTCATTTCAAAGGGTGTAGAACCTCGAGATTTCAATTCCTTTGGGAGCCGCCGAGGTAACCATGAAGTGATGATGAGAGGAACTTTTGCTAATGTTCGAATTCGTAATGATATAGCTTACGGGACCGAAGGTGGATTCACTACTCATTTCCCAACCGATGAAGTAGTCTCGGTATTCGATGCAAGCATGAGATACCAAGCTGAAGGAACGCCTCTGGTAGTCTTAGCGGGTACTCAGTATGGCACAGGTAGTAGCAGAGACTGGGCTGCCAAAGGCACCTATCTCCTTGGGGTGAAGGCAGTAATTGCGACCTCCTTTGAGCGAATTCATCGTTCCAATCTAGTTGGTATGGGTGTGCTTCCATTGACCTTCCCAGAGGGAGATAACGCAGATTCTATCGGCCTTGATGGAACTGAGACTTTTGATATTCCTGCTACAGCTGACCTAATTCCGCTATCCTCCATAACTGTCAAAGCGACGAAGGAAAGTGGAGAGGTTATCGAATTCGATGCAGTCGTGAGACTAGATACGCCTGTTGAGGTCGACTATTACCGAAATGGCGGAATCCTTCAGGCCGTTTTGCGCAATTTGGCAGATACTTGAATTGAAATCTGATAACTTAACCGGTGATTATATGTCTGACGAGGAAAACATCCGCTTCTCCTTCCGCTCTAATGAGCATGAAGTAGAAGTTGTAATCCAAGGCCCGCCGTCTTGGGTTAACCTATACCGTGAAAGAATAGGTCTCGAAGGTGATATCGGATACACACAATCGGTTATTTCCTCGACTTCAGGAACCTCCGATGGCTCTAAACTTGCTAAAGAGGCTAGAGAATTACCAGGGCCTCCACCCGATCCAAGTCGATTACCATCCATTGTCAGAGTTGTCGGAGACCTTGACATAGATGCCGGAGTCGCAGAGTTAGGCGTCCCTCAGAGAAGCGAACCGAACCTCGCAGAAATTAGCTTATTTTTGGAAGAATTGGAAGAAGACCCCGAGCCTCTATCCGACAACATGTCTGGCGACCCAATGGCAGAATCTTGGATTCAGTTAGTCATGACTTTAGTGGTTCGTGAACACGGTCATACCTCTCTTTCAGTAGGCTCAATAGAGAGTTTATTGGGGGAGCGAATTAACCGTTCAGGATTAGAGTTACAGATGTTCCTAGATAGGCTCTGGCTCCTGGGTAAATTGGAGCGTATACACGGTGGTTCCGAGACTCAATACGCTCCAAATCCTAGTTGGCTCGAAGCGAACTAATTGCACTGATTAAACCCATCAACCCCATAGGGGTTGGAAAAACAACTCCCCATTAGGCATAATAATGAAATGAAATTCGGCGAAGTCATGATGTCCCTGTCTAAGAACACCCGAAACGAATCCAAAGGAGGTCGAATAGCGATTTTCTTGGTTATGCTGATGTTAAGTTCGCCAATGTTATCATTGGTTCCATCTGTATCAGCGTCCCACATTACCGACTATGCAGTACAAAGAGATCCCTCTTTCATTTCTATAGGAGATATTGACTGCGATGACGATAACGATATAGTATCGGCCAGTTCAATGGGTCACTTCATCACTGCACTTTACAATGACGGTAATGGAGGATTTGGAGACAGGCAGGACGTATTCATATCAAACAACGATTCTTTCCGCGCTGGATTCAGGGATACAGCCGACGGAACCAGAGTCTATGTCGCCGATGTAGACGGCGACGGCGTTAACGATGTTGTATACTACCAACAAAACATCCGATTCGTAGGAGGGCCCATGGTCCCCGGAAATCTAACTGTACTTTGGGGAGATTGTAGCGAGAGAATCAATAATTGGAATCCTTCTGAGGCAATCACAGTTAGCAACCCGTATCTTCAGGATATGGATGTAGAGGATATTGATGGCGACGGAGATGCAGATATTGTGATGAGTGTGGTTGACCCTACTTTCACAAATAATTACATCAACATATACAAGGGTCCTGACCCAACTCAATTAACGGCTCAACAAACCATTCCAGTGCCACTAACTAATGGATTACACACGAACCTAATGCTAGGACATTGGGGAGAAGATGTCCTTGGCGGTGGTGGCCTTCCTGGTGGCGGTGTTGGAGATTGTGAAGATCTGGATATTTGGTTGCTGCGTTCACCTCCGTACAACACTGGTGTTGGATACTCGAATGGTCACTATGACAATATGACTGTGCTTGAATACGACTGCACTCTAGGAGCTTATCCAAACCCATTGGATGCAACAGCAAATGGTGTACACAATTTCAAGCTTGACGCAGAACATAACTATCCTTTGTACGGAATCGATATTTCCGATACCAATGATGACGGTGAGGTTGACTTAATCGCCGCTGTTGATGGAATTACAGGATATATATCCTATGCAACTCGATCTGGTTCGACATGGAATACTCAAAATTACGTGCCCCTAGGCGATTACCTAGGTGCCTCGCTTACCATTGCTGATGTAAATCGAGATGGACACATGGATTTCTTTGTTCCAACGGAGGTTACTCTAACTCGCTTGCAGGACTCCACTGCGCAGAACCAGACATACTTGCTTGTGGATAATCTGAGGGAAATCAATACTGTAGAAATCATTCTTGGTAATCCAAACGGAAATGGATATCTTTCATCGCTTTCCTTTGACGTTGGTCGGCGACCAACTATGGCAGTCCCGGGTCAGTTAGCTGGCGGAGAAAATAGTGCATACGAGATAGCCATCGGACAGCGAGACAGATCATACAGATTCGCAAACAGCGCTATGTGGCTTGATACTCAAGGTTGGGCTGGAGCAGGTGATTTCCTTTCAGTCCTCAGTCTCGATAATGAGGATGTTGGAATTACCGAGGTAAGTATTGCACCGGCGGCCTACGATCCGGCGACTGGAGCAGCCATGATTGGTGAGGGCAATCGTTTTGTTAACTTAACAGTAAAAAACACAGGTCTTAACCCTATTTCTGGCTCAATAGATGTCGATTTAGAAGTCAAGGAAGTTCTTGACGGAATTGATACTCTTGTTTATTCCAACGACTTTGAGGGTAATATCGATAATACCAATTGTCCTGCTTGTGCAATTACCCTAAAATCTTACACAGGAGAATATAGCGAAGGTTCATCCTCATGGCACGAGGAATGGAATGCCTCTACAGATTCTAATGGTTCAGCCACCGATGACTGGTGGGAAGCTGACAGAAACCCAACTACATATATGTGGGCCGGAATGGATCACAATAACCAGGATAACGATTCAGGTTACTACAACAACATGGACGAGGCGTTCATAATCGAGAATGTTGACTTAACAGGTGCAGATGCAGCATATCTGGATTTGGATCTTTTCTGCAGCGCCGCATTCTATGAGTTGTATCTCGCTGAGCAATACGCCGTAGTAGAGCGATGGTTGTATGAGGACTCCTGTGGTATTGAGGTTTGGAGCGATGGAAATGGATGGGAACAGGTATTCTTTACTGGTGGCTGGGATAATGAAAGATATCTGCGTCTCTATGGATTCGGCCAAGATCCCGAATACAACACCTACAATGGAAACTTCAACACTAATACGGTTACCACTTGGACGAGTTTTTCCGGTGATGATGCAATCGATCTTACGCCCTACGCCGGGGAGGTTGTTGATATCCGCTTCCGCTTCCGCAGCGGATTGATGGGAAGTGTTGGCCCAGACGGTTCCTCTCAGGACACTGGATTAGATGGGTATGCCTTTGACAACATCTCTATTCGCAAAACCGACATTATATTCGGTACCGAAGAAGTCGTAAGTCAAACTCTGTCATTCACAGATTTTGCAGCTGGTGCTACCGAGGAGGTCACTCTTAATGCTGATTTCGTCGATAATCGAACATATTATATCAAGACAGAATTAACCAATCCTAGTGGATTCGATAATGCTGATGCAACAAATGACGAAGTCAAATTCCAGATTACTGTCAAGAACCTATTCGACCCAGGTGTTGCAGAGGAGCCATGGATTAGTCTTGAGAATGGATTGAGATATGCATCTGGCGATCGCGACATAGAAATTCGAGTTCAAAACTTTGGAAACACACTAACAGACTTCCAATTGGAAACTAAAGTCAAGAACGCTCTGCCTGATCTAATCGCAATAGAGGATTTCTCAGGATTCGAACCAATTTGGGAAGATGATGGAAATATGAATGGAAGTCGATTAGATGACACCAATGGTGACCATCCAATGCTACCACAAAGCAGAGGCGTGTTCAATTCCTTTGCATATTGGTTAGGAGACCCAGATACAGGTTATGGTGACAACTGGGATGAGACTTTAACCCTAGATCCTTTCCCGGTTGCTTCCGGTGGAACCGACTTCACTTACCTGACATTTGACTACTTTGCGGAAGGTGATTTCCTCTCAGATCAGCAAGGGAACATTCTGGCAATACGTGATGCTGCTGGCCTAGAAATTGAGTGGTCTAAGGGTGGAGAAATCTTCAGTGGAACCGTTTGGGGAAGCTGGACTGATCTTAACGAAAATGGACTGAGACCTTTCCAAGATGGTAGTGGTCTAGGTGCCTGTGAAGATTTCGACAACAATGGTCGATATGATGAGGTCGAATACATGGGAGACCATTCCGACCGATACGAGTCTGTAGTTTGGTTTGATTCCGAGAGTCTAGTTAAATCAGTAATCATTGATATGACTCACATAACTCTGCTAAACCAGACCTCTAACGATACCTTCGAGTGGAGGACGGAGTGCACAGATCTTTCTGGCTCGGAAGTCACTTTAACATGGAGATTCCAATCAAATGATGATGGGGTCAATGGAAATGCTGGTCTTGCCGGATTTGCAGTCGATAATATTCGTATCGATGAATTCACTTTCGAGGATGATGGAACTTACATCAACGACATCAATGGACTTGATGCATCGGAGCGCGAAGACGTTACGGTGGCAACGCACGACTTCAAATCGGGAATTTACCGAATTGATGCAACAACTCTATTCAATAGTACAATTGAAGATACATCATGGTATAATAAAACCGAGATTACCACCGCAAATAATCACACCCAAATTATCTTCAGTATCGCAAGCGCAGACATAACTTTGATGCAACCAAATGTACTTGATTGTGTCTCTGATATCACATACAAGTGCGTCTACACATATGATTCAGTCTCTCAGCACTCATTCACTGTTCCTCTTCTGAATGGTGTAATCGCAGGCGAGTATGAAGTGAATATGAAGATTGTAGACATGACAACAGGCCAAACTGTTTACGAACAGCCGGCAGATAATGGGCCGTTTGATCTTGAAGCTCATGCTCGAGACTTCGCTAATTGGACCGCACCTTACAACGGCTGGTATGATGGTCATCAATACAACATCAGCTTCTATGCTATATTGACTGAAGACGGAGAACCATCAGGAAACGATCGATTCTTTGAAATAGAATTCTTTGAAACTGTCGATGTCGCAATTCTATCCAACCCTACAGATCAGAATCGTTTGCAGAGAGTTAAGCAAGACCTAGAGTCGATGGGAATGACATATACTCAGTTGTCAGTAAATGATTGGGATCGATACGCAACTGAGAACTGGATGTCCCATTATGACAAGATCTTGCTACCATGGCAGACCGATTACAATGTCGAGTATGGACAATATTACGAGACACTAGCATCTACTAGGGAATCAGACGGTCTCTCGGTTACAGAAGTCCTTGAGGCATACATGGTTAACGGTGGAACTGTTCAGATTCACCTTGGGCCATATCGTAACGAATATCAGCCAAATAGGCTACCTTTCGGAATGGATATCGCTATGCGAAACCAATGGAATAACACAGTCACAAATGATGACCTAGTTATTGTCGATGCATACCACCCACTGATGAATAACGTCGATACTGCAGCCTTTGCCGGCGTTCACGGTGGGTCCTACGTCGCATTAGCAGGTCTCGATACAGCACAGGTACAATTCGACCAAATTCCACAAGTATGTGGTGGTCGAATTAGTGATCCAACCGGAACCTTCCATACTCTAATGCGAAGTGAATCGTTTGACTCACAGTCGTTACTTTCGATATGTAATCGCGGAGCAGGTGGAATGATTGTTACTACCCTTGACGTTGAGAATCCAAGCTTCTCTCAACCATTTAATGGAACATCTATGCCACTGTTATCCAATATGCTTGGCTATCAAGTAACTCCATACCCAAGTAACTTCGGAATTGCAGGTGATGGATTTGACTTGACTGTGAATGGAGAAGCCCCTTCGATTGACACGGTAACAGGCGCCTACTCAACCATGTACATCAAGTCGAACTCTGAACTGGATTTCTCTTTCTTGACGTCGGATTCATCCTTGGCTGACGGTATTATTGCCGATTGGACATTACAATCTATAGACATGAATGAGTCGGTTACAGGGTGGGAAGGAGAAATTATCGATTTCGGTGAAACTAGCCACATTCGTCAAAACAGTGCGAGCATACCAGCTCTTGGTAGCTTCTGCGTTGGCGATTCGAGTTCCACAACTGGATGTAGAATCGGTGCAGAATGGCATCTGACTCTGTATTTACATGATGATGAGGGTCACACAAGAATCACTTACATCAATCTAGTAACAGATGATACATTAGCGGATGAATTCCGACCTAATGCAGATCTACAAATGATTGAGGACAGCGTTACAGATGAGTACGTAAGTCTTGAAGGGAGCAAAACCGTTGGGGGCATAGATTGGCCAATATATCGAGTTAGATTGACCGACAGTGGTGATATCAGTCTTTCCTTCGATTCTTCAGCAAGCTCTGACGACGACGCACCTGAGGGTGAGAGAGGAATTGAGATGTTTGAATATCGTGTATTCTTTGATTATCCTGTAGATTCCTCGAGTCCAACTCTAGAAGGCCATACCTTCCAGGTACCTAACGCAGCAGGTGGTGACACGTGGAATTATGTATTCCGTAACATGACTAGCGATGGAACGCTTGAGAACCAGATTAGGCTAGAATTGATTGTATACGATCGTGCTGGAAAGCAATCAGAAAAGGCACGAATCTACTTCATTGTAGTTGGAGAGGACTTCGGAGACGAACCGCCAGTTGTGGATATTACTTCACCACGTTCTACTGATTCTCAGAGCCAAGATTTGGTCACAATCAATGGTATTGTGGAATCAGGTGCCGAAAACGGTGTCATAATTGAGGTGGCTTTAGATTCTGCCCATTTGGATTTGACACCCTCTCCAAAGGCTACTCAGAAGGCACTAGGAAAATACAATTCTACAGGTCCAGCCCCACTTGGAGATGGTGACTCCTTCACAATCACTCTCAACATTGCAGACCTTTACTTGGAGACTACTGGGAAACAGGTCACAATATACTGGAGAATTGTTGAGGGAGATGGAAGCAGGTACACCTTGGATGACCAGTTTACAATTGACTTACTTCCTCGACCAAGCGACCCTTGTGCTCTGAATCCATCAAGCGATGGTTGTGAGTCAGAAAGTGGTAGCACCGACGTCATCATGTTCGCTGCTATCGGAGTTATTTTGGTTCTAGCAATTGTTGGTGTAACTCTAGTCGTTGTTAGATCGAGAGGTAAATCGGATGATGGCCAAGACACTGTTGAACAGTTTGGTGGTGTGGAGCAAATGGACCCCGTCGAAGCATACGTACAACAGATGGTCGGACAAGGCTATGACGAAGCTACCGCGAGGCAATATGCCGAGCAATATTACGCAGCATATTACGCCCAGCAAGGCCAAGGGGACGGCAATTGAGTAAACCCTCGAAAGGGGGATGCTCAAAACGCACCTTGAAGGCCTGTTGGTGGCCGCCGTAGGCCATGGACACGGGTGACACATACACTGTGGCAGATCTCTCTCTATCAAAGGCAGGTGGCCTAAAGGTAAACTGGGCCCGAAGCAGAATGCCGGCTCTAGCAGCATTGCGCGAAAAGGCTGAGAAAGAACTGCCTTTAGCCGGTCAAAGAATTGCTGGTTGCTTACATGTTACTAAAGAAACCGCTGTTCTAATTGAGACCATTGAGGCCGCTGGCGGCAAGGTCTCTTGGTCCGGTTGTAATCCGCTATCTACTCAAGACGATGTAGCGGCTTGGCTTGCATCTGAAGGTTATGATATACATGCTTGGTATGGTCAAAACACCGACGAGTTCTACCAATCAATAGATCGTACTCTGGAAATAAATCCAACACTTACTTTAGACGATGGCGCAGACCTAATTTATCGTGTCCATAGCAAATTTCCAGAGCTAGCAGAAGACGTAATCGGAGGTACCGAAGAAACAACCACGGGAGTTCACAGACTCAGAGCGATGGGTGAGGCAGGAGAACTCCTCTATCCAGTAATTGCAGTCAATGACGCATCTACCAAGTGGGACTTCGACAATGTACATGGGACAGGCCAATCAACCCTTGACGGAATCATCCAAGCGACTAGTGTATTGCTAGCAGGGAAAACCTTTGTAGTTGCTGGATACGGACATTGTGGCAAGGGATTAGCCAATCGTGCACGTGGTATGGGTGCCAATGTAATCGTCACGGAAGTCGATCCAATCGCTGCTCTGAAAGCAGTCATGGATGGATACCGTGTGATGCAGATGGATGATGCTGCAAAGATTGGCGAAATATTCTGCACAGCAACTGGAATGAAGGATGTAATCACAGGACGTCACTTCGACATTATGAAAGAAGGAGTAATCGTTTGTAATACAGGGCATTACGATTGTGAAATCAATCTCTCACATCTTGAAGATAGAGCCAAGAAAATTTACACTATCAGAGAGAATAACGAAGCTTTCCAACTCAAAGATGGCCGTACTATACATTTGCTTGCTCGTGGAAGACTGGTGAATCTAGCCGCAGCAGAAGGCCATCCAAGCGAAGTAATGGATATGTCATTCGCCAATCAATTCCTAGCGCTTTGTCGGTTAGCGACTGAGGGTGAAGGATACGACAATATCGTCTACGATATTAGTGCCGAACAAGATAGTGAATTGGCAAGGCTAAAACTCACATCAGAAGGAATTAGTATCGATAGTTTGACCGATGAGCAATTAGCCTATCTAGAAGATTATTCTGCAGGGACATGAGAAATAATTCTGAGTTAATCCTCGGATTCCTCAGCCTCTCCCCACCTACTTTCCATGTTTGAAAAACCGAGTATTTCTGGTTTCCACTTTTTATCAATAATTTCGTCTGAATCAATAATTTTACTATGGCGGTCTTGGAAGGCTTCAGTTCGTTTTCCAATCATATAATTGTAGAGTTTACTACCGCGAATTTCGGCAGGTACACACACCTTTCCTGAAGTAGCTTCAATATCAATCGCTCTTTCTAAGTCAAGTGCGTGCCGATTGAGTTTTTGTAATAATCCAGCACCGGCTCGACTTACCACCATAAATAGCGCTAGAATAATCAAAAATACTAAAATGAAGCCATATTGACTACCTCCAAGTGCACTCATAGCTATACTGCCAATAATGAATACAATTGGAGCAACAAAAGTGAACAGGAAGAAGGTTTCAGAGAGCGGTTTACGAGTTTTCATTCGACCGATTATCTCCCATCGAGGATGTTTGGGATTTTGTGGTCTGAATATTTCCTCTTTCTCCATTTTGGCCGCCTTGTCAACCATCTGTCTAACTCGATCCATATTGATTAGTTGCTTACGGTCTGGTTGTTCCATTTCCGAGTCGAACATGATTTCCAACAACTCGCTAGCTTCAGAATACATCCCAAGCCGTACAAGAATGGCAATTTGTTCGATTAGTGGCATCACATCTTCGGGGTTGACTTGCCTTCTTTGCTGCCACCACTCAAGTGCTTCTTCTAGCATACCCAGGTGGTCAACGAGAAGAATTCCTCCCAATGCCCATGATTCTGTATCCTCTGGTTCCAATCTCACGACATTTTGTAATGCGGAATAAGCACTAGCCGCTTGTCGTAGAGTAGGCATATCTTGCACACCTCTCCTTGCTGCTGGAAGAGTCATCCTTGCGGTCATTTTCCAAGCGGCGGCATGGTCTGGCTCCATGCGGGTGATTTGGCGACATAGATCGAGGGCTTCCAGCCTCTCACCAGCCTCTTCAAGATCGAGAACATCTTCCCAGAGCATATCCGCCTTGTTCGCCATAGGTCTTGCTCGGGATTAGACAAAATGAATGCTGGGGTGACCCAAACTCAGCGCCTACCGCTACCTCTTCCTGGTCGATTACCTCTAGGACCACCTCGGCCAGTTCCTCTGAATCCAGATCTTCGTGGTTTACTTGCGCTCCCCGGGGCTCGCCCTCGCCCTCGTCCAGATGGGCCTCGTTGAGGCCTAGGACCTCGGTTTTGGTTGGATCTACTTCTCGAGGGGGCCTTGCCACCTGAGCTAGGTCGACTAGCATCACAGCGATTGCATTTATCTCTGAAGGCGAAGTTAGAGTTGTTGCACTTAGGGCAAGTCCAATCACCTCCTTTTTGCTTATTGTTACCACCTCGTTCAAATTTTCTTTCGAATTTCCTTCCTCCATCTCGAGGCCTATCTGCTTCACAGCGATTACACTTCTTTCGAAAGGCAAAATTAGAATTGTTACACTTTGGACAAGTCCAATCTCCGCCTTTTCTGTCATTATTCCCACCATGTCGCCTATCACGGCGAGAATTTCTTTTCGAGTAACTATCTCTTCCACGACCACGATACTCTTTTTTCTCTCTTGGAGCGATTTCAACCGGAGAGCCGATTGTGCTTGTGACTTCTATTTGATCTGTAATTGGATGAATGTGAACAAACGCCCCATCAATCGCTCCAATTACTGAATTAACCTTACCAATCGGCTTTCCACCGATTATTCGTAAAGTAGCCCCAAGTCTCGGCGCACGTCCCTCAAAGGAAACGAGGAGGCCCCCTTCATGCGACTCTCTGTCCACGGTGCCTGAGAAGCTCACGAACTCAGTCGCGTCGGCCCGAGTATATGAGTGCGGCAGATGCCGCAAGAATCAGACCGGCCAATCCCATTGAGGGAAGAACCGAAGAGTTATCCTTCGGTGGTTCAGGTTCAGGTTCAGGATCAACGAACAAATGAGTATTGTCAACGCTACGTTGCTGACTTGAACATAGGCCAGACTCATCACAGGCTTGAACCTCAACAATATGTGAACCTTCTGTCCATACTGAGAAATCAATCGCAGGTGTAGACCACATATTGCCACTGACCGTAATACTTCCAACTGAGGCCCCATCAATCATCAGGCTGAAACTAATCGTTTCACCATCGGGGTCGGAGAATTGACCACTCATTGACCATGAATTACCATCCCACCCTTCGGTGGTGACTGTCATTATTGGAGGACTGCTGGCCTTTTGAATCCCCAAATCATAAGTCGCTTGCAAACTATAAACTCCTTCTCCGGTTACTATTACAGCGACATATACTGGACCGGGGACAAGTCCCACCACAGCAATATCTTGAGTTATTTCCGAGCCTTGGATTGAATATGGGCCGTAATATGTTCCTGCCTCTTCGAAGCTTGAGGAAAATCCGAGTTCTACAGATAGATCAGGCCAGCCAGCGGTTGGAGAGAGAGTAATCGGATGTGGGTCTGATAGTTCAGTATCTGTAGTTGAAATTTGGAATGGAACTCCTACATTCCAAGTTCTATTTCCTGAGGATTGGCCAGAACTGTCGATTGCTTCACAGGTGACCTCTCCTGCCTGACCTCTTGGTACATCCATCGACAACTCTCGTTGTGAGTAGGTAATTACTAATCCTGCATCACCTCTACAATTCATCTCAAGGTTCGATACTCCAGCCTCATCATTGAACCAATTTTGAACTTCATTCCAGTCCGCGATAATCTGTGCCCCCCCACTCGCACGAGGGAACCAGGCTCCATCTGTCGGTGCGCTATCAGTCCAGACAGGAGGGTCGTCCACTGGGATTGGTGCAGTTGTAAAGTCGGCAAACAGGTCCTCTCCTACAGGCCACTGAGGCATGTTGGGATAGAAGGAGTAAGTTAGACTTCCATCTTCGTTTTCATTAAGTTCATAGCTGCTAGAACCGTCACCAATACAACTACCTCTCAGAGGAGCCACACCAGCAAAATCACCCATATCCACTTGCACGTCTCGTCCTTCACATTCCTCCCACATATCTAGTCGGAGTCCTTCGGTTACGGGGAATTTGATATGATATTCAGCCCCACTCATGTTTGAGGCATTATAGGCTATTGTGAAGTCACTTGGATCATTTATCTCGGAGATTATCATGGTAGCATTTAGCCATAACTTCATTCTACATTCATCTTGACTGCTCGATGAATCTACCTCGGTGTCGCAATCTCGTTCACTATCCGGATATACCGGAACCTCGTAGCAATCGCTACCACTACCAATCCCTGAACATTCTCTCGATTCCGAATGTCGAGGAGGGACTAGATTCCATTCTTCTACTAGGACCTCGTCTTCGTTCCAAGATGTGTTTTTCCAATCGGTACCGTCACCTCCTCTGTGAGGACTTCCATCACGCATACCCATTCTAGTAAACGTGTATTGAACACACTCCGAAGCAATAGCTCTGACTCCCTCCCTTTCATCGGTAGAAATCCAGCCATCATCGCCACTTGGGTAGATTTGTGCAATATATTCATCTAAACTCTGTCTTACATCATCTGCCAAAGTCCCATTTACCCAAGCAACTGCTTCAATTTCGGCAGAACTCCAATCATTGGCAATAGTGAAATTGAATACTGCTTTAGTATACTCAAACATATCCTCGAAAGTAAGGACGCTACATCGCTCCTCCAGTGTAGGCTCATCAGGGCCGAGCTGTTCTCTTCTGTCTTGAGATTCATCAAGACCACCTTGTTGGTAGCCGATTTGTAACGAAGAAATCATCATTCCAATAATCGTAATCATGACCACGATTCTAAGCGCGCCTTGGCGTCTCATCACAATACTGGAGCAGGTATCACACGATATTGCTATCGGCGGCAGCGGATTGAGTGATTTGTATGATTTCTCCAGTCCAGAAAAAGACCAGAAGCTCACCATTAGCCCCTTCTCCAAACCCTACAATTAGTCCCCCCACGTTACCAAGATAGGTCTCTTTCCATGTGTGATTTACACCATTGGAAAGAATCCATAGCGAACCAGAACAAAAGTCTCCAAACAGATAACCACCTTGGTCTGAGATTATTGTATTCTCAGTCCAAAAGCCACCGGTTATGGAACAATTTCCGTTATTGTGACCATAGACAAAGACAGGGTCTGTAAATTCATTATTTTCAGATAGAACTCCTCCTTCACAACTTCCACCTTCGGAAAAATCACTGAATCCTTCTTTTTCTGACCACCCAAGGTTTGATTTGTTTACCAAATTTACCAAATTAATTTCTTCCCAACAATTTTGTCCGACATCAGCAATCCATAGTTCCTCATTAGGGCCCACGTCGAATTTCCATGGATTTCGCAAACCATAGTGCAAGATGTAGGGGTTTCCATTTTCTGAATCCATTATCGGATTAACATCGCCATTTGAGTATTGGAAGTAAACAATAGTGCCCAATAAATTTTCAGAATTCTGCCCATTCTTTTCTGGGTCGTTAGCTCCACCTCCGTCTCCAATTCCCCAGAGGTATTCTCCATTACCCAAACCATGTAAATGCCCCCCGTTATGATTCCTGTATGGTTGTTCTACGGTTTTCAAGACGATTAACGAGTCCAAATTTATCATATCATCATCAGTAACAACAACTGAAGCAAGAACGAGGTCTGCATTATTCGCCCCTTCGCAGCTGCCTTTTTCCACATATGATAACAATAGTTGTTTGGAAGAATTATAGTTGGCATCGAATGCAAATCCAAGCAATCCTTGTTCTGTATGGCATCTATTTACAATTTCACTTAAGTCACCAGCTTGTATTAGTTCATCATCTTGCCAAATTTTTACCATTCCACTGAGATAAATTATCCATAATTCATTAGTTTGAGGATTTACTTCTGAGTGATGAGGAGTACCAGCTCCCGGAAACAAATTAGTACAAGTTAGGTTATTGCCTAAATTGCACTCTGTTGTTTGGGGATCAGTCCAATCAAAATCATCTCCATCGTCTGAAAAACATCCAGAAAATAGAGATATTATCAATAAAATTAGGATAGTGATGGTCACTCTCATTATGAAACCTCAACGTTGTGGCAGTACGCTAGTTGGGATTGTGTGATCAATCCTCAAAAAATGCTTGTATTCCAGGGACGTTCTCTACAGCCGCACCATATGTGCCTAGGTGAGCAGTAGCATTCGTAACAACCATTCCTTCAGTGTTTAAGACATCGGAGAGTATCTTTGTACCTTCTTCATCATTATTCATATCCACCAATGCATTTTGAATTAGTTCGACCGTTTCGTTATTCATAGCTGAGGGATTATACAAAGCGGGGTGACTCGGTGCTCGACCAAATGACTCGAGCATAACGAGCTCATCTCTATCCAAACACCAATCAGGACCATCTGCAATTCCGTCCTCATTTTCGTCACAGTAGAGCATATATGCTGTATCCTTGACTAAAGCAACGTCTCCGCGATCAGTCATCATACACTTCAATGCCCCCTTATATCCGGAATATTGAGTACCTCCGTCAGGTATGCTTGAATCTTCGTTGAAGAAATGCGTCACTGTATCTCGTAGTGAAGTAATTTCTTCAGGATCTCCACGCACCTCGGCATACCCATTTCCAATCAAGTAACCCATTGGAATCAACATCCCAGCACTTTTCAGCCATCCTGTATGGCAAGACGTTTTTCCATTCATTAAAGCAAATGGGTCTGTATCTGGATCATCATCTAGATACGCGTCTGCAATTTCAGAGTCCTTTTTCACCCAGGCTGCCGCATTATAGTACGTCCTTTGATCAAATTTCCACTCTGCCGCTAGCACGTCCAAATCGTAAACTTCCCATGCAAGCCAAGCGGCCGCTCCATCTACAAATCCAATATCCGCATTGCCATTATTGATAGCCTCGATTATCGCGCCGGAATTCGATACAGGCATTATTTCAACATCCATACCAGTCAGAGCACTCATTTTGTCTGCCAAGTGCTGAGGGTTCTCTTTTCCAAAATACAAATAGTCATCTTGTACCTCAAAAGCGATTGTAATACAGTTATCTTGATCATCACATTGTTCGTAATTAATGTCGAAAATGAGATACAATACGGTCGCAGATAGCACTAATCCAGCGAGCAAAAGTGCTTTGTTAGCTTTGGCCCAACCAGCCCAACTAGTTTTTTCCATACATCTCCGAAATCGGTTTGTTTGATAATGTTTAGGGCACCCTAAACTAACGGTAAATAGTATGTTTAAATCTCAACCAAGCATCATTCTCAATTCTTCTACAGATCTCAGTTCATCAAAGTAAATAACTTCCAGGGCATCAAAAAGTTCGCTATCCCCAATTTGCTCAACCATTGGTAAAATTTCTCCATATGTCTCGCTAGCTTTCAACTCAGTTTTGTGTGCCTCTTCCAACATATCTCGGAAGTCCATTGAGTGTAAAATAGGGTCTTCTGCCCTCTCCGTAGTGGCCTTACCGTGTAATTTCACTATAGCGGATCTTACGGTTGAAGCATGCGCAATTGATTCTGTTACTTCATTATTGAAGAATACCGAAAGTTGTAATCTATGAATCCCTGAAACGTATGCGGAATAGTGAGCATACATTGCAATAGCCCTTAATTCCCAAGCGAGAGCATTATTTAGCGCCACAATTAACTCATCAGTACTGACCATTTTCTTCAACATTAGGGTGAGTAATGGGGTTCATAATCAATTGTAGGAAAAATTAATTCAAAATAGTCATCATTATTAAATCCCGAAAAACCATTTAAATCGAGCAAATTTCCACCTAAAATAGGATTTAGAAGCGCTGAAAAGGTCCAATTTATGGCGGCCAACTCTAACGAATTCTACGTCCAAATCTCGAGTAAATCGCTCCCAATACTCCCTGGATTCACTAGGAAAAGATTCCAAGAATCTAGTTGGAGTAGCCATCAGTTTCCAATTTGGTTTACTAGAAATCGCAGTGATTACGGTTCTTCTAGCGGCATCAGTTCTCAATTCTTTCACTTCAACCATGACATCTTCTTTCCGGTCACCCAATATTTCAACAACTTCTGAAAATGTAGGTATCTTTACCCCCAAATCCTCACCCGCTTTCATTATTTCAGAGAAATTCAATTTGGCGGTTTCGATTAATTCTCCATCTACAAGTATTTGATCATCATGAAAGACAAAAATTATTCCATCCAAAGATTCTCTAATATCAAATTCCCAATACTTAAATTTTCTATTATTTACCTGTTCTAATGAATTCATAAGCCCGTCAATGGTATTTTCCATTTTGGTACCAGAAGCCCCCAATCTATGCCCCAAATTCCTCAAGACTAATCCTCTCCTTGTAACTAAAACCAATATTTACGAATAGAAATGAGTAAAAAAACCTCGTCTCCAATTCAATTGACTGCTCATCAGTTATATGACAATTTTCCACGCACGATTCAAGAGTTTAGGGCGCCCTAAATTTCATATACGATTCGCTATCCGGCCGGTTTAGGGAGACCTAAACTATGAATAGAACAATGACTTTAATGATGACTTTAGTATTAATCGGCAGTGCGATTGCCGGTTGTGCAGGAGATGATGTAGATCTTGATGACGCAGATGGAGGATACACGTATGCTTCCAACGTTGATAATCACCGAATGTTAATGGGTGATGTCTGCGATATTAAGGACCTCTCTGGTGCATACGATTGGGACGGTGTGAAGGATATCTATGATGATGGAAAGCACGCGGAGAAGTCCGACGGTTCCTACAGGACCCTCATGGGCTTCGCAGATGCTTCCGGCAAGAACCACGCCTACGACGCATACTATGATGCAGACGGCTCATGGAATGACTTCGTATCTGCGGCTATTGATGGCACAGGTCCTTTCGAGGGAGAATCTGACACAGTCAGAGATCAAGCAGTCGAAAAGGGAATCCAGAATGGTGTGATGACTGCTTATGCAATCCATGAACTCAACGCTGCAATCATCAAGGCGGAAGCAGGAAACTGGGGGGCCGATGACGCTCAACACGCTTGGGACGAAGGATGGGCTTTCTACCATGGTCCTGACGATTCCAACCATGATTACGATGGATGTGGGCCATATGCAACCGCTGCCAAGAGAGGGGGCAACTTTGGGACTGGTGATGCTACAAACATCGCTACTCTAGCCGCAATGAACGCTGGCTTGACTGCACTTCAGAATGAAGATATGCAAGGAGTAGTCGACGCACGCGACGAGGTTCTGAAGAATATTGTAATCGTCTACTCACAGGCTTCTGTGAGGTACGCATCAAAGATGACGGACGACCTAGCTGCTGGAGATACTGCAGACTACGACAAGCACCAGGCAGAGGGTCACGCCTTCTACAGGGTAATCGAGGCATATGTCGCTGAGTACACTTCGATCTGCTACAACATGGTATCTCACACGGTCTCATCGGATAGCTCACAGGCATCCTGCGAGGCATACATGTATCTGGAGAACTACACTTCTCCAAACGATCCGAGTGGAGAGGAATTCACAGGATGCTATAATTCAGTGACACACGCTCAGCATGAGGGTATGTCAGAGGAGGAGTGCGAGGCATTTGGGTGGTATGCTAATTACTACAATGACAAGATTCTCGAAATCTTCGATCTGAAGAATGATGGAGATGCAACAGCAGATTACGAAGCGGATATCCGCTCCTATCTACAGCCAGTCTGGGATGCATTTGGCATCACAGCCGAAGACATTGGAACTCTCCAATGAAGTACGTAACCAGTCGATAAGACAAAACAGTTGGCAGGGGGCGTATCAGCGCCTGACACCTACATTCGAATTTCGTATTCGAACGCAATAGGCCCCCTGTCAACAACCTTAGCCAATAGCATTGGCAATACCCGTTGGCACGGGGGACTCTAACAGCGTCACATAGGAGCATCTGTACACATCACAGGTTCCCCTGTCAACACCAGGATTAAACTGAAAATTATGTTATTTCCTTCAGGACTAACATTGAAAAATCAGCATCCTGAGCAAGAGTCGGGTAGACAGAGGTTTTGATCAATGCCGACAAAAAGACATTACAAAATACTGGTCATTTGTTATACCATTATCCTGCTTTCTAGCACTCTCTCTGGTTGCTTGAGTGATTCTGAAGAATCAAATAATCAAACAAGAACTCCCATTGTTCTGGCATTCGAAGTGTCCGAAGGTATGCTTGAGTCAGAAACTAATCCTGAGATGCTGGCAGAAATTCTTACCCAAAACAGTAGATTTGATTTTACAATATATGCCGTTGATTCAGAAGCAGCGATACTCGAGGCACTAAGGTTTGGAAATGCCGACATCGCTCTAATGGATAGCGGTGCTGCTTGGATTGGGTGGAATCAATACGGTTTGCAGGCTTTTGCAGCGGACCAAAAATCAGACGGCAGGACATACTACAATTCTCTCGCTTGGGTTCTCGACGATAGCGATATCGCAGAAGCATATTTTGACGATGATCCGCTAACAAATCCATTCTCACTGATGCAAGGCAAAACTTCCTGCCATACGGGTTGGTTACACTCAACAGGAATGATGGTTCCAATGGGATTCTTCCTTGGATTGGGGTATGCAAATGTAATTGGCGATCCAAATGATATCGAATCTCTAAGAAATACAATTTTTCAATTCTTTAACGAAAACTCATCAATTCCGGAACCTGGCACACAGTACTATGGATTTTCAGGGGCTCTAAGATGTCTTTCAGATGGTTCCGGTGAGGTTGCATTTGCGAAGGATAACACGGCCTCTCAATACTGCACCACAGAAAATGGAAATAATGTCGAAGAATGGTGTTTGGATGCCTCGAGATATGTTTCTCTCGAACCATTCGCTAAGACCCCCAGTGATGTTTTCATGACTCATTCTAATTTTGATGATGATTTAGTAATCAGTGAACTTACGGATTTTCTAATTGACTTTAGTTCAAACGAGGATTACAGCGAAATTCTCTACAACACACTAGGGACAAAGGGTGTAGTTTCTACAGATTCTGAATCTCATCTTGGTATATACACGCCTCTGGTTTCGAATATCCCTGGGATTTCAGCTTATTATACCGACAATGGAAGTCAATCAATAACAATAACAATAGAAGAATTAATTGTTGCATTTGAACTAGATGAATCAAAATTAGAAACCAATAGTGACCCGATTCATTTAGCCGAATTTTTATCCATAGAATTAGGAATTAATGTTTCAATTCACTATGTTAATTCTCAATCAGAAATGATTGAATCAATTGAAACAGGCGAGGCTCATATTGGATTTCTTCCTTCATCTTCTTCGTTAATTGGATGGAAATTACATAATCTATCAGTTCTAGGAGCCATACAAAACAAAGATCAATTGACTCAGCGGTATTCTATGGCCTTAGTCTCAAATTTAGGAGAATTGGCTACCGCAAGTTCAGACAATGAATCTAGCACCGATCCATTTGCAATGATGCAGGGAAGAGTGTCTTGCTTCACCGGTTCTCAATCTCCAATTCACACAATTCTTCCTATTCATTATCTAATTGAAAATGAGTATTATTCGCCTAATCAAGAAAATGTCGAGATTATCGAAACAATACGCGGCTATTTTGGAAATCAATCATCTCTTCTTTCATCTTCAAGCACCCCTGCGGGAGAGGTAGGTGCGATTAGCTGCCTATCCGAAAATGTAAGTGAAATAGCATTCGTCGGAGAAGATGCACTAGAAGAAAATTGTAATCAAGAAGAACAAGAAAATCAAGATTGGTGCATGGAAATTGACCAGTACCTATCTTTGGGTCAAGTCGGTGTGTCTCCAAGTGAATCTGTAATGTACAACCCTTCGACTCTTGATTCTAGAAGTAGAGCCGCTATTCTCAACGCCTTAGTTACTTTGAATTATCAGATGTATCTAGAGAATTATTCTAGACCCGGATTTGGAACATATACTGGTTGTTACGATATTTCTACACACAAGGTAAATTCAGATAATAATAGGGAAATCTGTGGTGATGAAATTCTAAACAATATACTCGATGGTACAGGGATTGTTAGAACAAATTCACAAGAACATCTTGGCTTGCTATCTGAGGTGGTAAGTGTTGTACCCGGAGCCTATTCATTCTTGCAAGAATCGATATAAGTTATCTGATTCGTAAGATATTTTGTTATCACTAAACCCATCAATACCATATATTGGTTTAGGGCCGCCTAAATTACAAGGGGGCTTTGGAGTTGTCCGAGGGTATGGGTTCAGAAAATCCGATTGTCTCCCTCGAAGATATAGTAATCGGATATGAAACTGAATCACCCTTAGTCAGTATTCCCAATCTCGAAATATTCCCTGGTGAAATAGTGGCCATAGCGGGCCCTTCTGGTATCGGGAAGTCAACTTTACTTGGTACAATTGCGGGACTAATACGTCCAATTTCCGGTTCGATCACAGTGTGTGGTGCAGAAATTCCGTCGAAACCTCTCCGTGGCGCACTAGGGTATATTCCACAAAAATTGGGTTTAGTTCGTCATGCAAGTGTTAGGCACAATGTAATGTTGGGTGCTCGAGCTGGAACTAATGATAGGAAGGAAAGAAAGGAACGAGTTACCAATGCAATTCAACAAATGGGGCTTAAGGAAAAGTCAAGAGAACCAATTAGGAGGTTGTCCGGTGGCCAACAGAGAAGAGTCGCAACGGCCAGAACATTGGCTCAGCGACCAAGATTAATTCTAGCAGATGAATTTTTGAGTGAATTAGACGAAGAAACATTGGCTATGGTTTTGGAAAGCGTGACAAGCTACGTGAAAGATAATAATTCAGCATTAATCGTTGTCGAGCATGATATTTCTAGAGCCAAGTCAATGGCAAATCGCCTCCTAGTTATTGATGATGGAAGAGTGAATCCATTCATTACCAAACCAAAAGCTGTGGTGTTGAATTCATGAAGAAGATAGCAGTAGATGGCGAAAAGATGGCTCTGGTGCTATGGATTCTCCTTTTGCTTGCAATTGTAATTCTAAACGGAATGGTTGGCGACTGGGGTAGATTAGCAGGTGGCCCAGATAATCTTGTCAGATTCTTCTTTCAGTCTCTTTGGCCACCAGATATGAGCGTTCTAGAGCCTCAAACATATCCTGTTTGTACTGCCCAACCAATTTTCGATTTCACTTGCTCAACCGCTTGGAAGGGAGTTATTGAGACGCTAAAGATTGCGTTTGTTGCAACTGTATTTGGTATGGTTGTAACATTACCTTTGTCAATCATGGCTTCAAGAAATTTAAGCCCGCGATGGATATCTTACCCTACCCGCTTTCTTATCTCAGCATGTAGGAGTCTTCCAGCATTGATTTGGGCTATTTTCTTGGTTATTCTAGTCGGCTTAGGTCCATTAGCTGGCGTTCTGGCAATGACAATTTACACAGTGGGATATCTTGGAAAATTACAGTATGAATCAATTGAGGGTCTGACAAAAACTCCTTTGGATGCGGCGAATGCAATAGGCTTGAGTCGTTGGGAAGTAGCAGTTAACGTAGTTATTCCTGAAGCCGCAAATGATCTAATTTCTCACTCGATATTCATGTTTGAATATAATTTCCGTTCTGGTACTGTAATCGGCATTGTCGGTGCAGGAGGAATTGGATATTACATCGATCTGTATCTTAGATTTTTACAATATGACAAGGTATTTGCATACCTGATTATTATCTACATTGTTGTTCTAATTATCGACTTTATTTCGATTTATGCAAGGTCATTCTTTACCGAGGAAGAATATCTTGCAACTCCGAATTGGAGAGATGTATTCATTCCATCTTGGACTCGAAATTGAACTTGGAAATTATACACCATAAGCTTCGACCATTCGTCGAACAGCAGTTGAAACTTCTTCCTCTCCATCAAGGAGGTTACCCAAGGCTGAAAGGAAAGGTACCTCAATTTCTAATCTCTCTGCTCGGTTAAGGAACATCCTAGTCGCTCTAACTCCTTCAGCCACCATATGCATCTCTGCGAGAGCCTGTTCGAGAGATTTTCCAGAACCAAGTTTTTCTCCTAGCGTTCGGTTTCTTGAGCGTGGACTAGTTGCAGTCACGTACAAGTCTCCGATTCCAGCGGGTCCAAATGCTGTTCCGGAATTTGCACCCATTGCGTCTAGCAGAGTAATCCCTTCTGAGAATCCTGCGAGAACCAGGGCTGCTTTGAGATTGTCACCGCCTATTCCGTCTCTTAGACCATCGACTAAACCACAAGCAAGGGCAACCGTGTTCTTGTAAGCGCCCCATAATTCTGCACCTTCAACATCATTCGTTGCGGTAAGAACCAGTGATTCAGTCGAAAGTCGCTCTGCGATTCTATCGGCAACCGATCTATCATGGCAGGCAACTAGGGCAGTCGTCATTACTCCTCGAGCTACTTCGGGAGCGATTGTAGGGCCAGTTAGTACAACCACAGGATTGGATTTACCTGCAGCGGAAAGTCGGTCTTCAATCTCACGAGAAATCATACCAGATTCACTCTCCGATGTTGGAGCTAATCCTTTCGCCAGATCAATCAAAACATGAGAAGGGCGAAGTAAAGGAATCAGTTCATTAACAACTGAGAGAATTACACCACTGGGTAGTGCTAAGACAAGAATCTCGCAAGTATCTGTAACATCGGACAATTCCATGGTGGAGTCTAGACTCTGAATCTCGTGTCCTGGTAGGTACTTTTCGTTGATATTGCTGGTCATCAAGGACTCGTATACTTCTGCTTCGATTGTCCAACCCATCACATTGTGCCCGTCTTCACACCAGACCTTTGCTAGTGCAGTACCCCAATTGCCCAGTCCAAGAACACCTATGCGTGACATGTGCACCCCTGAATCGCATCGCCCAATGCTCCCGTTATCACCTCTTTGGGGTAAGAACTGGCTACCGTTGGATTCTTGACCTTGAGTTTACGGCCGGATGTTAAGCAGGGGTTCCCGAGCGGTCAAAGGGGCTGGGTTTAGGTCCCAGTGCGTAGTGCTTCGCAGGTTCAAATCCTGTCCCCTGCACCATTTTTCATCTAATACGCCGACATTGTGTTGATAAGGGGGGTTTTCCTGCAATCGTTCAATGAATCGCGCGTATGCCTTACTCGCTAGCCTAATTTTGATAGCTACTCCAATGGCAGGTTGCCTTTCTGGTGAAGATTTGGAAGAACTTGTTGACGATGTCTTAGGATGTATGGACGAGAATGCAGCCAATTACGAAGAAAACGCCACGGCCGAGTTAGTTGGAGACTGTATTTACATAGCCACCACGGAGACTTTCATCGAGGCCATGACTGATATGGGAAGTATCGAAGATATGCTAGAAGAGAGTCCGAAGGCAGGATACTCTCAGTCGATTTCATCGAGCGAGTGGAACCAAGATTTGGGGATGCAGATGGATGTCGAGATAGAGGACATTGTAATGGCGGATCTTGACAATGACTCAGTCTATGTTCACAACTCAATTTCAATTGCAGGGTTATTGCAAATGGAATATACTCATGTGCAGGTCGGCGAGGTTGTCAATGTCCACCTGTTGGTGGGCGGAATGATGGTTCAAGGAGAGGCAACAACCGGCTCCTATCAAACTCGAGATGCAACCCCCAATGTTTTGGAGGTAATCGCAGAACAGGCCGGACTCTTCAATGATGGAGGTGATGATGATGGGGATGATGATGATGATGATGGTGACTTACCAGAAGACGCAGTCATTACAATCACTATGAGTGATGATATGGAAACCCAGACAATGACAATGGAGTATACGGAGGGTGGAGCAGAGATTACTATGACCATTCACATAGATCAGAATCAAGACCTTATGTCCATGAGCATAGAAAGCGACAACGGCTCTGCGACCTCATCACTAACGTATGAGGTGATGTGGGGAGATGCAATAGTCATCGAGGTGGATGACACACTTCCAAGAACCTCGATTCCAGTTTGGTTTGATTCTGAGATATTCAACGATGTCAACGACCACGATGACCACGGTGATGACGACTCAGAAGAGATGTTCCCATGCGATGGTGGGAATACTTGGATTCCTTGGGATTGGGTGAATGACGGCTATGAAAATTGCGAGGACGGTTCCGATGAGTACGATGACGACGGCCACCATGATGATGGCAATCATATCAGTTGGGACAGTTATCATGACGGCTACTGCGAATGGGAGGGTTACTCTGATGCTACTGATGCAGGAGAGGATTCTCGTTGGTGGTGCAAGATATCTCAGGATGATGAGGACTGGGAAAATTGGTGGTATTACTGTGAATACCATGACTCAGACTGGCACTGCACTGACGACTTCGGACAGAGCGAGGAATTCGAGCACTCTGCGGACGGAGACGAGTGGTCAGGTTCAGAGGATGATGGCGATGGCTCCACTACTCCAGAAGAGGCTATGGAATCTGTAGATGCAAATGACGATGGATACATGAGTTTCCAAGAGTTCCAGGATTCCTGGGATTCCAATGCAACAAACCCCGAACTGGATTACGACGAGGTCTCAATCCTGTTCGAAGATTGCGACTACGATGGAAGCGACCTAATCGACATCGACGAGATGCAGTGCTTCATCGATGGCATTGTGGACATGTTATCTGATGACGACGACAGTGATGACGACGACAGTGATGATGGCGACCATCATGAAACAGAAGAAGATGCAGGTCACCACCACCATGGAGATGGAGACTATCATCATGACCATGATGATGGGGCCGATCATACTCACGATGATGCTGACAGGCACCATGACCATGATGACGACGACAGTGATGATGATGGTGATGGTATGGAGCGAAATGACGCTACCGGATTTGTCGCGGAGAATCAGACACTCAACGCTCCGATCACCGACTTCGAAGTTCACTTCCTCAGCGACTGTGAGGAGTTTTATGACGAGGATCAAGACCAAATGGTTCAGCCGGATCTAAGTACTTGCACAAACGAATTCAGCATCCCACTAACCGGTGGAGAAGCGGAAGGTGTTACGATTACTTACACTGATCACGATGGGGACGGACTGGTCTCGCCAGGAGATGAGGTGTCTGTTGAATGGAGCGACTATGATGGTGAGGAGATTGACAAGATGGAGTTTTACGATACCTGGGCTTCCCTGTATTCGTCAGAATCATCAGCTACTCCGCCTGTATTGCCAGGATTTGGTCCAATACTTGGTGCTCTGGCTCTTCTAGGTGCAGCGATGGCTAGTCGGAGAGACTGAATATACAATTACTCACTTATGATGAGTTCCGTAGGAACTCAGATTGCAAGACCGGCGGGTTGATGACCCGCCCCTTGTCTTTTCAAACCGTGACTGAGGCGGGGCCGCCCGAGGAGACTGACAAGGACAGTCTCGACAAAGAGTTAGACCTGATTCGTGCTCGGCGTGAAGGTGACAAGAGATTCTTTCGTGGAGCCTTTGAAGACTATACTCTACTTACTGGCTTAATTATCGGGGCTGTATTCTTTGGTGGGGTATTCATCATGTCATCAGGTTGGGTTGCATCTGACTCAATTGTAATTGACAAGACCCTTTCAGCTACGCCTCTAGACCCAGGCGATGAATGTGTTGACAAGAGGGGTGAAGTTTGGTTTAATGTCTTCTACGATGTTGATGGACACGTAATCAAGGTAATATCTCACAATGTTGATTCTGAAATTGAAACAGTAATCGGTATTGTAATTGTGATTTCGGAGGCTGAATCTATTACTTTACTGCAAGGCGGTTTTGGCGACCAAGAACTGGAATACGATCCAGATAATTTAGAAAATGGCCATTACAATGCATCTGCATCAATTTGGCAAGTTATTACTGAATCCAGTTTAGAAGATATGAGTCAGGAAGAATTGCAGTTATTGGTGGACTCTTCTGGAGTTAACTTAGAAAGCAAATCATTCAAAATAGAAAATTTCGCTCATGTAGAAATTATCGATGAAGACCCTCGTTCCTGTTGGACGATTCAAGGGTTGGGTAATTGGGGCTGGATTATGATGGGCGCCGAATGGGTAGGTGGCCGTGAGGCTGCTATGCTAACGGGTGGAAGTGCCGGTATCCCGGCATGGTGGATGGCAATGGTATCTCTTGGAATGTCGCTATTTTTCCTCTGTGTACAATATCCTCTGATGCATAAGATGTATCATCGTGATACAAATGATATATTGAATGACGAGCAACTTAGTAGAATGATTAGTCGAACTTTACGGCGGTCTACAGAAAAGTTGCATATTGACATCGATTTTGATAAATTAAAGATGCAATTAAGAACAATTTCGATAGATCTCATCGTACCCTACACTACTCGCTCTACTACAATTGAACAACCATCTGACATCCGCGCTGTGTTAACCAAGGGCCTGCTCGAGGAGTTCGCGGTCTTTGGAGAAATGAAGCCACTTCAGATGAAAATTATCTGTTTAGATGAAGGAACTCATGAATCTCACGAAGGAAATAGACGTTCATTGGCCTTAGGAGAAATACCTGTTTTAATGGAAGATTATTCTGATTTCTTCGTCAATATGAGTGCATATGGCTGGTTAGAGGTGGCCGCAAACAACAGCCTAAATCGCTGGTTCAAGAAACATGATTTGGTAGATTATGGAACTGCTGTGCTGTCTGATGAAGACGCAGTATTTGTTAGAGTGATTTACAAACCAGTTACACGGTTTACCTATTTCCTATTCAAGCCTACATATCAGGATATGCAAGAGGATTTACATGCTCACTTAAGCAATGATTTACTGAAGTATCTTGACGGTAAGGTGCTGATTGTAAGCGCTCGAAATGAGAAGGCTACACTTTCGGATAGAGCGATGGCAGGTAGAGTAGAAGATGCAACATTGGGTGCCTATGGAATAGCACGCAAGGGCTCACTATCCGATGGAGTAATTGGAGGTCTTATTTCCGCAGCCGTAGTGCCAAATGATGGTAAAGAAGAATTGATTGGTGAGGCACTTGTTGCACGACAGGGCGGAATAACTGGAACGTTACTACAAAATCCATTCATGGGAGATATTCTATCTAATGTAGAATATATTGCAAATAAGAATCAGGATAGAATTGAGAAGTATGGATTCTGGTTCCTTATTGTCTTCGTTTGGATACCCTTCATGGCAAGCGGAGTTCTAGTTGGTGCTATGTTAGGACTTGTTGCTAGAATGCGCTTCCAAAGGGTATTGGCGGCTTGTTTGATGGGAGGTACTGCAGCATCCCTAACTTGGGCATATACCGCCAAGGGGATCATAGAATTCATGGAAAGATATCATGCAGAAGCATTCATTCCATTTGTGATTTTACTTGCAATTGGATTTACATTGATGCATCTGCGTCGCAACAAAAAGAAGCGTAGAGAAGAATTGTTCCGTGAGTCTATGGAATTCTTCGCTGGCTCATCTGAAGTAATTTAAGGTACCCAAATAACAGATTAAACGTGGTGAGGAATATGACAAATAATCTAGTAAAAATTGAAGGGATGAAAAGGTATTATGAGATGGTTTCAGGCACCGTAAAGGCGCTTGATGGCGTTGATTTACGAGTCAATGAAGGTGAACGAATTATACTTCTGGGGCCCTCAGGTTCTGGAAAAACAACCTTACTAAATTGTATAGCTGCATTAGATAATCCGACCGCTGGAACCTACAGATTTGCAGGCGAAGATGTACCTAGATATCCAGAAATTATACCAAGATGGTGGAATCCTATTCCTCCTCTCAAAGGCTTCGGTAGATTCAGCAGAATTGCAGAAATGTTCCGCAATTTGAACAACATTCCTCTGCGTTTACTTCTCTATCCATTGCATTATTTCACTTACTCTAGGCCTCTAGCTAGGGCTAGTGAAGAAGCTACATCTTTCCGGAGAGAAAATATTGGATACGTATTCCAATTTTTTAACCTATTACAAGACCTAACCGTACTCGAGAACATTCTGTTAATTCAAGAATTGGCTGGAGGGAGAGATGAGAAGCGTGCGAGAGAATTACTAGCCCTTGTTGGTTTAGAAGAGGAGGTAGATCGTTTCCCTACAGAGATTAGTGGAGGGCAGCAACAACGTGTCGCTATTGCTAGAAGTTTAGCAAAGAGGCCGAAATTATTACTGGGTGACGAATTAACTGGTAATCTTGACACAAAGACTTCATCGATGGTAATGGAAGTGCTTGTCAAAGCCTGTGAAGCAGAGAATATCACCACTGTTTTTGTCACTCATGATGAATCGCTTTCTAAATATGCAACAAGAATAATCAGGCTCGACAGTGGAGTAATTATTTCCGACGAAGTTGTTTGAGGTGATATCATGAAAGTACTGTTGACAAAGAGGCTTTTTCGAAGTCTATGGCGTAGCAAATTACGTCTGGTTGCGGTAGTGCTTATCATAATGGTTGGAGTGATGTCGGGTATTGCATTCGGCCATTACGCGCACATGACAACAAACATGTATTCCGAAATCTATGAAGATTCCGAAAATGGGGTAAATTTAGCCGATATATGGGTTGAAAATCCAAGGGATGTTTGGGATTTAGAAGAATCTGAAAATCTATGTGAAGAAATTTCATTTCAATGGACAAATACTGAATTGCCTTTGGTAGAATGTGAACCCCGTTTCATTCTCGAAGGACTCTTGATTGCTAGCGAAGATGATGGTTCTGAAAGGCTGGTGCCAGGTGTTTGGCACGGTATTGATGAGGGCTATGTCGATAGAGTTTGGATGCCTGATGATTCATGTTGCGAGGGTCGTCTAGCTGAGTCCCATGATGAAATAGTACTCGATGCCCATGTAGTTGAGGGATTAGGTATCGAATTGGGTGATACTGTTACAATTGGTGCAGGTCAAGGAACATTGAATTTCACAATAGTAGGATTCGGATACCATCCAATGCACCTCTATTTTGCAGTACCAGGTTCTATAGTTCCTGCTGAATCTGGGACCTTTGCAACAGGATACCTAACCTCATCTGGACTAGAGGCATTGGCAAATGTTTCTGCAGGAACAGCAAATATGCTGTTGATAGACGTATATGGAACTCCAGAATATGATTTACAATCGACAGATGAGGAAGAGGGTGAAGACCTTGCAGTAATAATTGACTCTATGAAAATTACAGTATCTCAAATCGACCAATCGGCAATAATATACGACCGTTCAGGCGTAGAATCAGTAGAATTGCTGAGGGCTGATGCAGAGGGTGCCATGGTGACATATCCTGTAATCACGGCAATGTTGATACTTGTTGCTGGAATTACAATATTCTTGAGTCTACAAAGGTTAATTCAATCTCAAGCAAGAGAAATCGCTATACTCAGAACTCTAGGTATCCCTCGATCTGCAATAATGCCCTCTTATGTTTTAGCGCCAATAGGAATAGGTTTCTTTGGGACAATTTTTGGAATTATTTTTGGGATTTTCTTAGGATCCCCTGCTATGGAATTAGTTTATGAGAATATCATGGGTATCCCAGTTATAGGTGAAAGTTTTTCATTTACACAAGTTCTTGAAATTTCGACAATCACTATGCTGCTTGTTATGTTCTCAGGAGTAAGGCCAGCTTGGCAAGCCGCCAATTTAGATCCATTGAAAGTCCTCAGGGGTCAGACTGAAGTTAAACTATCATCCAAAGCAATTCAACAATTTACTTCTAAGCTCCCAACCACAATTGGTCTTACTATCAGGTCAAGTACTCGCAAACCAATTCGGTTGGCTTTCACCTTTTTTGCAGTCGGTTTATCGATGCTAATTCTAGGTTCAATGTTATTCATGATGAATTCCATGGAAGATGTTTTCATCGGTAATGCTGATGAAAGTTCCAACTGGGATCAGCAGGCAATTGTATTTCCTGGAATGGAAGTAGAAATTGTTGATTGGGCAGAAGAAAACTCGATTGATTACGAACTATTGCTTGCCCTACCTGCAAATCCTGATGGTGATTCTCGACAATTAACTGCCATGGGTCTAGATGTATTTTCAACTTCAGGAAATCAAGCTATGCAAACATTAAGTTTGATTGAAGGGGAATTACCGAATCAAGGCAATCAACCTCCTGAGGCATTGGTTGACGAAGGAATACAACATTTCCTTGGATGGAGTGTGGGAGAGGTACATGCAATCAGATTTGGCTCACAACTAGTCGAGTTCAAAATAACTGGAATAACAGAGGGTGAAATCGCTAGAACGGTTTACTTTAATCGAGTAGATTTGTCCTCTGAGCTAGACCTAGCGGCGACATCAGTATTCTTGACTTATCCAGAGGAATTCGATAGAGCTAATGAGTTAGGGGATATATCAATTGGAGTTATCGATAAACAAGAAACCATTGATGCAATGGAATCACTTATGGAACAGCAACAAGCATTTTTTATCGCGATTCAGGTTTTAGGAGTTGTAATTGCCATTGTTGTATTGTTCAACACTCTAATTATCAATCTAGCAGAACGAGATTTGGAATTAGCAACACTAAGGGTTCTAGGTGCACCAATCAGAAAAATTGGAACAATGATGCTTGGAGAACACTTTGCTATTGGTTTAATTGGTGGATTTTTGGGTGCTATTTTCTCAATTCTTGGAACTCAGTGGATGATTAGCAGTTTAGTTCAATGGTCATTTTATTTCAAGGTCAATGCTGATCCTTTGATTTCTTCATATTTAGTTGGAATTGTATTACTCATTTCACTTGCGTTGACTCCTGTTGGTATGTGGAGAGTACATAGGATGAACCTTGTGGAAAAGGTCAAAGAATTTTCAAATTGATATCGGTGATTTGATGCGAGTAGTGACTTGGAACGTTAATGGAATACGGGCCGCTATCCGAAAAGGCATGGATACTTGGATGGATAAAATCGATGCCGATGTCTGGCTTTTACAAGAAGTAAGGGCGTTGCCTGAACAATTACCTAAAGACTGGGAATTACCCTCGGGTCATGAAGTCGTTTGGCATCCTGCGGAGAAAAAGGGTTATTCGGGAGTGGCATCTTTTTCGAGAATCGGTATTGAGGAAATTTCCAGAGGGATAGAAACTGAACTAGATCCTGAGGATTTAGAAGGTAGGGTGCTAACTACAAAGTGTGGTTCTCTTACTTGCATCAATATTTACCTTCCAAATGGAGGTTCAGGCTCAGCAAGGCAAACTTACAAAGATCAATGGTTAGAAGATTTGCTAATCTGGGCAAATCAATATCTGAATTCCTCAGATCCAGTTGTTTTGGTTGGAGATTTGAATATAGCACACACAGAAGATGATATTTGGAACCCTAGCGGAAATCGTCTAACCTCTGGATTCCTAGATCACGAAAGAGAGTGGTTCAGTCGCTTTCTTGCTAGTGGATGGCATGACTTACATCGTATTTATTTTGGAGAAAGAAAAGGCCCCTATACTTGGTGGTCTAACAGAGGCCAAGCTAGGATTTTAGACAGAGGCTGGCGTATCGATTATGTGTTGGCTAATGATGCCGCTTTGTCAAATTTTGAATACGCAGAGGTCAATCGACTAGCGGGCTTGGAATGCTCGGATCATGCACCAGTAATAATAGACTTCAGTTTGTAGTGAATATGAGGCATTTAGCATGCAAGGGTCTCCCAATGTTGTGATTCTTGAATCTAACAAATCCATCCGCCGATATGACATAGATTGGCTAAGAGTAATTTTGTTTGGATTGCTGATTTGGTTTCATTTTGCAGTATTCTATTTTGAACAACCAGAGGGGATTTTTGGCCTACCATATTTCTTCGTAGTTTCTGTAATGCATCAGTGGAGGTTAGCGGCTCTGTTTGTGATTTCAGGTATGGGAACCGCTTTTGCACTAAGAAAAAGAACTTGGAAACAATACATCAAGGAGAGACTTACTAGGCTCGGATTGCCTCTTCTTTTCACTGTGTACATTCTTTTTTTCGGAATACGTGATTTTACAGAAAAAACCGTACTTTTGTTCTCTATTTTTCCAGCTTCAGAAAATATGCCGTATGGTCACCTTTGGTTTGTTTACAACTTACTGATTTACTCAATTGTACTTACTCCCATTTTCTATCATGTAAAGACTAATCCCAATGGTTCAATAATGCGTTTTATGCGCCGAATTCTTCGAATGAAATCTGGCCTCGGAATTCTTATTTTACCTCCTGTCATACTTTCAATAAATGGAATTTTATTGAAACCATGGGAATTTGGAGAGGTTGGTATGTGGTGGGAATTTCCTAGGTATATGATTTATTTTTTAATTGGTTTTCTTCTCATATCTGCGAAAAATGACTACTTCCAATCATTGGAAAAAATACGTATCCCTATCACAATTATCACACCCTTGTTAGCCATATTCTGGTTCTTTTTCATTATCTTAATCGATGTACCTTATGTTATGGAAGGTGGATGGGTAAACGAAGGTTATTCTCCATTCTCGTTGAAGGTAATAATTGCTTCAATTCTACAATCTTTTCATGCCTGGTTCTGGTGCCTACTTATTTTCACTTGGGCCTCTAAAGTACTAAACAAACCCGGTAAATTTGTCTCTTATCTAAATGAATCAGTTTATGCAACCTATATCCTACACATGCACCTTACTATTATTTTGATAGTGATTTTAGCAATTATTGGCATAGGATTTCTACCCGCGATGATAATAGGAACCCCGGTTTTGATTTTTGGAGTATTAGCTTGTTTTGAGTTGGTCAAGCGTGCTTCATTACTAAGGCCTCTTTTTGGAATTAAAGGAGGCCGTGAGAAGGTGATGGAATTGTTTCCATACAATTATACTGATGACAAATCTGTGCATATTATCTTTAATCTAATATTCCATACATTTGCATTGGGGTTAATTGTAGTGTTAACTCTGCTTATGATGGGTATAGATAGTTTGGAGTGATTAAGAATATCTAGTAACTATTCCAATAATACCAAACGCATCCTTTCAAGTGAGGGAGTGTAGACGGAATTCCATGGCCGAGACCCTATTCGAGAGGTTGGCTCGCTTACTTCCAGATGGGAAGGGTGTTTGGATTCCTATGGATCATGGCATATCTGGTTATCCAGAAAAGGGTCTTGAAAGGATGGACGAAGTCGTCGATTCATGTATCGAAGCGGGAGCCGATGCAATTATTCTCCAGAAAGGCTCCTTGAGTCATCACTTTGAGAGGACCGGATGGAATCGCTTTGTTTGTCACGTCTCTGTTTCTACCCAACATGCTGGTGAACGTGCAGGAGACAAAGTGCGAGTAGCGTCCGCAGAAGAATGTCTATTTCGAGGAGCAACGGGATGTTCGGCTCAGATTAATCTCGGTGATGAATACGAACCGGAAATGATTGTTGAAATGGGGGCCTTAACCGGTGAAGCAATTTCCCTCGGAATGCCTGTACTAGGTATGGTATACCCTCGAGGGCCAAATCTAATTGTCTCTGATGATGACAATACTGGAGGGATTGCTCACGCCGCAAGAGTTGCTTGGGAACTAGGTTGTGATGTTGTCAAAGTTCCATGGACAGGTGATGTAGAATCTTTTGCTGAAGTATGTGCGGCAGTGCCTATTCCAATTCTAATTGCTGGCGGTCCACGTGGAACTTCATTCACAGAATTACTTGATATTGTCGAGCAGTCAATTTCGGTGGGTGGCGCCGGAGTATGTATGGGAAGACAGGTATTTGGAGCAAATAATCCAGCCTCTCATATTCAGGCTCTAAAAGCGGTAATTCACGAAGGAAAGACTGCTGTCGAGGCTACAGAATATTTAGGGTGATTACTTGCAGTTGTGGCTTGAAAGTGAAGAATCCTCGGATTTTTCTCTTAGGGCAGATAGGGTTTGGAAATCTTCAGACTACGATGTGGCCGAAGTTCACTTGGATGATTTCTATGGCCAAGACGAGGCAGTCTCACTTGTTGGTATGATTGATTGGATTTTGGTTCGATGTTCGGATTGGACAATGATTCCTTTGGAGAACATTGTAGCCGCAGCTGCAGGAAGTGGAACTAGAATTGCAGCTGCAATTTCACAAACCGTAGATCTTAGCGGAGCTGCATTCGCACTGCAACATGGAGTGGATGCATTATTGCTTCATGCTGATGAAGAATTGTGGAATGCCGCAGAGGAGATATCTGGACAAAGGAATTCAGTTCAACCTGAAAGTGGAAATGTAACTGAATCATTTGTTTTAGGGAATGTTACTAACATAGAATCGGGAGGTGTGGGGGAACGAATCTGTATTGATTTGACAGAGAGGCTAACCGATGGAGAAGGTATGCTAATCGGGTCTTCTGCAAATGCATTAGTTTTGATTCATGGAGAAACCATTCCCTCCGAATTTGTTCCTTCTAGGCCATTTCGTATTAATGCGGGGGCAGTTCACGCCTACTGCTTGATGGCTAACGGCTCAACTAAATATCTCAGCGAATTGACCTCAGGAGATCAGGTAGCAATCGCAAACTTCTCAGGAGAAACCCGTAGCGCTACTATCGGCCGCTTGAAAATCGAAAGAAGGCCGTTTCTTTTAATCAGATTTGATTGTGATAATCAATCGGCACAAGTGTTAGTACAACAGGCCGAAACTGTTCGATTCATCAATGAAGAAGGAAACATCAGCGTCACCTCAATACAGGATGGAGACAAAATTGCTGTACGACTTTCCTCGGGTATGCGACACATTGGCCGAGAACTCGCAGGGGAGATGAATGAAAGATGAAAGTCTACGGTTCTGGTCGAGCTCATGGTGGAATCAGTCTCCTACATGCTCTTGGATGTGGAAATGGTAGTTCAACGCCGATTGATCTTTGGACGCATGTTGGCTTAGTGGAAGGTAGATTAATCCCTGAGGGAGATGAACACAGATTACTTCAACTACTCCTAGAGGCTTGGAAAGAACGAGATTTACCACTTCCCTCAGGACAAATTGGATGGCTTGTTAAGTCGGATATACCAAACGGTATGGGACTGAAATCTAGTTCAGCATTATTGATGGCTGCGGTTAATGCATTATCTACGGGTAATTCTGTAATTCTTAGCGACAATGTGACATTTAATCTTATTTCAGCAATTCAAATAAAGGCTGGTTGTAGTATCTCAGGGGGTAAAGACGACATCGCAGTTGCTAACTTTCCTGCTACCTGGATAGTTGACTCAAATGCAAGTGGAACTGGATTATTACAACAAATTGAATTTCCTGAAAAGGAAGTAATAATTGTACTAAGAGATATGCGAAAGGGAGTAGTCGAAATACAATCATTTGAGAACATTCGTACAAGGTTTGAACAAATTGTTTTGCAATTAACGAATGGCTCTCCAATCAATGCCTTTAGGATGAATGGACAAGCGGTCGCTGAGGCCTTGAATGATCAGGAGGCATTACAAATTTGTGAAGATATCGAGATTCTATTTGGTTGCCCTGCTGCGATCTCGGGTTCTGGACCAGCAATCGCAGTTCTTTGTGAGGCAGAGCAGGCAGAGTTGGTGAAGGAACATATCAAATCTAAAGGGTTTGAATTCATCCACACACGAACTCATCATGGTGTTGACCTTCATTGGGAGAGAGATGAATGGGAATGAGATTAGGAGATTCGGTTCGTGTGACTCTCTTCGGAGAAAGTCACGGTAGATGCGTAGGCGCATTGGTCGAAGGTATTCCTGCAGGAACAGAAATCGATTTACAGGCATTAAACGAGGACATTGCAAAGAGAAAGCCTGGGAGAAAAGGCCTCAGTAGGCGTACTGAATCGGACGATTGTGAGATTCTTTCAGGAGTTCATGAAGGTAAGGCAACAGGTTGGCCAATTGTATTACTTACTTGGAATTCTGATGCTAAATCCAAGGATTACAGTTTCCTCCCTGATCAACCACGTCCGGGACATGCCGACCTTCCAGAAATGGTTCGTACAGATGGCGCAGCAGACTTGAGAGGAGGGGGCTCTCAATCAGCTAGATTGACCTACGGATTAGTAACTGCAGCAAGCCAATTAAGGGGGTTATTGAATCAGGCTGGCTGGAGAGTTGATACTCATTTACATAGTGTTGGTGATTTACATGCTAAACCATTGTTCCAACTAGATAGAGAAAGAGAACCTCCCGAAGGTTCGACAATGGCCCGGTTGAATTGCCTGGATTCAGAGGCAGCTGAATTATTCTCGAACTTTATCGAAGAAGTTAGGATGGAACAAGACTCGGTCGGATCGAGTGTTGAGTGTATAATCGAAGGATTACCAATAGGCGTAGGTGAGCCTTGGTTTGATGGCCTAGAACCGGCTCTAGCGCGAGGTATGATGGCGATTCCTGGTGCTCGTGCTGTTGAATTCTCTAGAGGGGTTAAAGCATCAAAGATGAGAGGCTCCGAGCATAATGATACATGGCATTTTGATGGGGATAAACCCGAGTTAGAAGGTTCAGAATCAGCTCAAGCAGATGGTGCACTCGGTGGTAGGTCAACCGGTGCTCCAATTCGAGTCGTCATCCACTTCAAACCACCAAGTAGTATATCCCGTGAACAATCGACTCTACACCTCCCTAGTGGAGAAAAACGCCCACTACGAGTCGGTGGAAGGCATGACCCTGTATTGGGACCTCGGGCGGTTCCAGTTGTCAGAGCTATCGCTAGATTGGTTGTAGCAGACCTGGGGATGATTGGTGGATTCCTAAATCCAGAGTAGATTAGGGGCCTACTTGTTTGCTCGGCCTTCTTGTATTTGTTGTAGTCGTAGAGGTAGGTTTACTGCAAATGCGGCTGCGATAACCGTGAACACCATGGCTGTTCCGAGCGCTACACCGTACACCGAAGTTAATTCCACCGACTCTCTCAATCTATTTGCCTGAACGCTATCGAATATATCGACCATCGCAGGAATAATTAGGTTGATGAGAAGGGTTAGCAAGGCTACTATTCCTGCAACAACTGGAGTAATTCCAATCGCTCGGTAATATTGCCTGATGATTTTACCTTCTCCCATAACGTAGACTTCTCCAGTTCTAATTGAAGTATCCAACATTGAAAATCGAATAATTCCGTTGGTTAATTCGAAGTACATGACTAGGAAAACTGCGTAGGCAATTAGCAGCACCTTCTGTAGAATCTCTTGCTCAGGTAGTAGGTTAAATCCGAATTCTACTTTGCTTCCTGCGAATCTCAGGGTTACAAGTAGCATTGCAACGTAAGAGACTAACAAAGCCCTCTGGTCACGCTGGAAGATACCATATGCTCCTCCAATAGCACCAATAATCATGATGAGGATGTGAATAACCCCTCCAACTAATGGAATTCCAATTAAATTTGCTATAGCAAACCAAGCGGTTCCAGATACCGGAGTGAATAGTAGGGTAAGCGCTGTTAGAAGTACTAGACATCCCGCTGAGCTCACCTGTAAATTAGTCACAGTTCGATTAGCTGGGAGGAACTTCATCGAAGATACAATTGGTCCTCCGAAGAAAGACTCAATCCAAGATGGCACATGTACTTCTGGAATTGCATCTTTAGGGATATCAGTGCTCGACTTTAGTCGACCTGCAGCCTTTTTTCTGCTTGGCGCGGATGACCTAACGGTCTTTCCATCATAAAGGTGGGAGGTATCTGAAGATCCCTCTGTTTTGACTTCGTCCGCGATGATTTCACCTCCTAGAATCCTCTTGCTCCGGCTAATGCAGTTACGAGCATCATGTCTGGTTCCCAATCCATAACATTAGCTCCTAATCCACGCAATTCACTGATTAGGATATCTCGCTCAGTCTTGAGAACTTCATACCCAGTACGATCAAGTCTTCTGGCATCGAACTCGAATTCGAGGCTAGATGGAGATAGTATGGTTACGTCGAAGTTCCTAGCTCTAAGGTCTCTTACTGCGTCAATCACAGTTGGGTCATCTTCTAATGGACTTAGAATAATAATTGGACTTCCACGATTGATGTGAGGGAGAATACGATTTGTCACCACTTTCAGAGGTGTGTTACCCTTTGCCATGGCGCCGGCTAACTTTGTCAAAATAACGTACAATTGTTTCTTCCCAGTATCTCGGTCAATTGACACGATTTCGTCACCATAAGTCACCAAACCAACTGAGTCTCTCCGAGACAAGAAATACTGTGCAAGACTTGCAGCTGCTCTTGTACTATAAACCAAGGAATTCCGACTTACTGGACCAGTTTCAGATACAGATCGACTATCGATGATTAGAATTATGTCGCTAACCGCGTCACGTTCAAACTCGTTTACCATCATCTTTCCAGACCTAGCCCAAGCCTTCCAGTTTACCTTCTTCATTGGATCTCCTGGGATGTACTCGCGCAGGTTGTAGAAATTCGTGCCTTCACCAGGGTTACGAATATTCACGGCACCTGTGAAGATTTTTGGAACTCTACTCTTGATCAACGCATCCTTGATATCTTCCATCTTGGGGAATACAAGGAAATCGTCGTAGAGTTGAATTTCCCTTTCATTGTGGAATAATCCGAAGGCATCTTGTACTCTGACACAAACGGGACCAATTGTATAGAATCCTCTTAGAGGAGTCTCAATAGTATAGGATATTTCAGTTTCTTTCCTTCCACCCAATTCCATCAGAACATAATTTGCTCCTTTCTTTATTCGCATAACTTCAGGGACTCTGTCTCGGACCTCTAGAACCTTGGGGAGAGATGATCGGTTCTGAATCCTAAGGGTAACATCAATTTCACCGTCCTCGAAAACTCTCGCAGAGGATAGTTTTCGCATTGCAACAATTGATTGTAGTGCAACTCCTGAATCAGCGTCTGCATCTTCCAAGCGACGTCCACTAGAAGCAACGTCGGCATGGGTTGTTCGGAATGCAGCATAGGTAAGGAAAGATAGTAGAACAACGGCGACTGTGACCAGTTGCTGATTTCTCAACACCAATCCGAGCAGATACATGGCTACCGCAAGGGCGGCAAACATGGCTGATTTTCTGCTCCATGCCATCGGGCTAATACCTCCTTTTGCTAAATCTGATCAATGCCCTCAAACTGTTGGCACTGGTACCTGACGTAGGATATCCGAGATTACTTCATCAGTCTCGAGACCCTTAATCTGGTGCTCAGGTTTGAGGATTAATCGGTGAGCTACCGCTAGGGTTGCAACTGACTTAACATCATCAGGTGTAACAAAGTCACGTCCACGCATAGCAGCAGCGGACCGACTTGTCTTTAGAAGAGCCTGTGAACCACGTGGTGATGACCCGACGAGAACTCTTGGGTCTTCACGGGTTCGAGAAACAATCTCAACCATATACATTCGAACTGCAGGGTCGACAAAGACATCCTCAATCGCGGTCTGCATAGCGACCACACGAGCAGGATCGGTAATTGTCTCTACTTCTACATCGTCCTTCTTTCGAGCAATACGTCGTGCGAGAATTTCATCCTCATCTGCACGATCTGGATATCCAACACTCATCTTGAACATAAATCGGTCAAGTTGAGCCTCTGGTAAAGGGTAAGTTCCTTCCTGTTCCACTGGATTTTGTGTTGCCATTGTCAGGAATGGAGCTGGAAGTTTGTGAGTTACGGTTCCGATAGTAACTTGCTTTTCTTGCATCGCTTCTAGAAGTGCCGCTTGCGTCTTTGGAGGCGCACGGTTAATTTCGTCAGACAGTAGTAGATTGCAGAAAATCGGTCCTGGCTTGAAAGAGAACTCTCCTTTCTTTGCATCGTAGATGTTCGTTCCTGTGATGTCGGCTGGTAGAAGATCAGGTGTAAATTGTACACGCTTGAAATCACAGCCGAGTGCATCGGCGAACGTATTCGTCATCAGGGTCTTTGCAAGTCCAGGGTAATCCTCGAATAAGAGGTTACCATTGGACAGGATGTTAACCAACACATTGTCGATAACATGGCTCTTTCCGATGATTACTTTCTGCACCTCGGTGCTAATCGCTTGTCCGATTGCACCGACGGCTTCGAGTTTGTCACTCATCTTTTTTGAGCCGCCCTTAGGCTTCTTTTTTGTTGCAGCTTTTTCTTCAGTCATTTTTCTCTCTCCACTTTCTGTTTGTTTCAGTTTTTACCCCATCGTCTTATGGCCACCATTAGTTGGCGTAATTCTTGGGGAGTATATTTTCTGCTTTGGCTATATGCCAGTTCGACGAGTCTCGGATCTCCTATCATCGTCTGAACCTCAGCTGGCGGTTTAATCGCCATCTGGTCTCTAGTTAGGTCGTAATGAACTCTAACTTTCGTGAACAGTGCTTTTTGCACCCTTTCTCGATAAGATGTAGGATCCAATTTATTCGGTCTTTCTTTGAATCGCGTAAGATCGAAAATATGGCGCCAGTTTTCTTTTTCAGGAACTACCATCATCGCAACAAGCAATAGTAATCCAACATTCAGAACCACCAGCCACTTGAGGAATGTATTGGAAGTCAGGAGTACAACGGTCCCCATGGTTTCTACGAATGGAGCAGATATGATTCCGGTAACGTGTCGGCTTTCGTCAAAGACAACCTGAAATTGACTTTTATCGTCACGAATAGATTTAGCCATCTTCTTATTATCATGTTCCATCATGTCATCAATAAGAAGCGAAAAGTATTCTTCGTTACCTTGCCAATATGTTTCTCTAACTGTGTTTAACCAGCAGTTGTTAGCTTGCTGTTCGCAGGAAGAACTCATGTCGTTTTCTATCGCCACATCGAGACTCCACAATCGGTTTGAGAAAGCCTCCTCATCGGACACAAATACAATGCTGCCTGTAACCTGCAGTTCTCTGGTATTTCCCCCCACCAATCCTCCAGAACCAGCGCTAACCTTGTCGAAGGTAGTAATTTCAGGATAGTCGATTCTGACGATTAGGGCTAGATCGCCAGGTGCTGGATTTCTCTGGTCGTCTGCAAGACCGTTCCCCTGTACATCAATAAATGCAGATGGAGAAGCAGTAGAGAGTATTTTCACTTGCCTTTGATTCTCTGATGCTTGACTTGGATCATCTTCTGGTAGAGGCTCGAATTTCATTCCAGTGGGGGAACGGAACATGACCGGAAGTCTACAATTTAGTCGATTTTCTTGTAAGACGTCTGTATCAACGCATCCTTGCCGTAGGTAAGAACTTGGCATATCGTTGACATCTTCTGAAACAGCTGCAAGCCCCCACACGTTTAACCAGGATCCGTCGGTTGGTTGCCCATCTTCATATTCCATCCAAAACTGATTCTCATCATTTAGAGGAGAATCAAAGAAAGTCACACCAAATTTCTCAGCCAATCGATTTGCATTTGTTCCATCAGCGGCGACGATTACTTTACCTCCTCTGTTGGTTACAAAGTCGTAAATCGCATCAGCTTCAGTTTCAGCAATTGGCTTCTCTGGTCCAATTATCATCAATGCCGTTCGATGAGGATCTTTCCAATCATTTACTAACATTGGAGTAGACATTGTGTTTGCAATAAAATAGCCTTCATCAGTAGCCATTGTTTCTCTCATGTCAGTGACTTGGGCGAGAGAACTAATCTCTCCTCCTTCACCTTCTGTGTAGGCAGAATAGTAGGTTGCTTTTCCTGCAACGAAAATCATGGGGAGGATCAAAAGAAGTACCATTGTGATGGCTAAAGAGCCAACCACCATTCTGGTGAAATTTTCCTCTTCTGATTTATCTTCAGCCATGTAAATTCCATTCCATTCAAAGATTTAGCCTAGGCTAGGGACACCTACGCTTCCACGCGAGCCTCATTTCACAGATATATGTTGTTGATTACAGGGCACCACAATTGGGGGAATTACCCACGGTCCGATGTGCATATTGCACTATCTCAGTGTATTGATTTAGGAATTATAATTAGAATAAAAAAACCCGATTATTGTCTTCTTTCAGGGTTCAAAAATAAGGCGCCAATTAACGAACTAAGTATGACCATTATTCCGGGTGCTGGGAGATTTGATGTGACCACTTCTACAGGGTCTTCTGGGTCATCAGAATCATCGGGGTCTTGGGTATTTGTTGGTGGTCGTTCAACGGTTATTCGTGTAAAGTCAGTTGAGAGCTGGCTTCCATCTGCACCATCGGATGCAACCGTCACCTCAACGCGACAATTTCTTTGTGGATGACTGTCCGATGCTGTTACTTTGAGGTCTGCGGTAGTACTTCCTCCTTTCTCTATGTTTCTTGTTAGTAATGCATCAAGCCCGGAGTCAGTGGTCATCAATGGACAATCGTCAGTAACTTCTAACTCGCGAACTTTGTCTCTAGAATTCCCATCGTTTGTTACAGTGACTTTGAGTATTGTATCAGTTCCCGAGTTCATCGGCCCAACCGGGTCAGCAATCTCAACATTTAGCATGAAAATTTCTGGGATTTCAATGTCTCCAATCTTTTCTTGACTTTCAGGAATAAATACTGGCATTCCATTCCTCTCTTCTAAATTCGCTGTAATTGAGAAGCTTTCCTTCTTTCCAGCATCTATTTGGTAGACATCGATACCACGAATCATAATCGTGAATGAGTCGTTATTTCCTGGCTCTATGGTTGCGTCTTCAGGTGCACCCATAACTTCCGCTTCAAATGGGAAATCATACTCAAAAGCGACTTTTACCGAAAGAAGACCTTGGTTATCGACAAACATCGTAATCGAAGCCATGCCTGCTTCAGAGACTATGAATGGGTTGCTTTCATCTTCATCTGGATATTCTATTCCCAATTCCCAATTTCCTAGAGATGGTTCCGGTTGAGCCATGGAGTTTGGGATTATTGCAATTATCATTGCTGTGATGAGGAAAATCGGTAAAATCTCTCGCCTCAAGAGTCTCCCTCCACCAATCCGGCGCAAGCTCGCCGTGTTAACACCTTCACCATTTTTCTTCTGTAGGAAGGTGAGAACCATGTGTTTTGAACGGGCTTCACAGATTTTCTAATAGATTCGGCTAACTCGTTAATTGATTCTGCACCGGACCAACCATTTAGGCAGGAGTCAACCTCTTTTGTATGAAGCATTGGAATAGATTCCAGTCCAGTTGTTGCCACCTTGAGTTCGGTTGGTTTTGTGGTTCCATTTTTCTTCCAAACAGCGGCGACTCCAGCCTCTGGGAAATCCCAAGATTCACGTTGCCGTAATTTCTGGTAATCTCCATGCCATTCAGAAACATCTTCTGGAAGTGTGAGGTGTGTGACTAATTCTCCGGGTTGGAGTACATTACGAGTCATTCCATCAAGTTGGAAAAATTCGCTAAGCGGCATCGAGCGGATACCGTTTGATCCAGCGAGGTGTATTACTGCTCCGAGACACATTAGAACTGGGGCGAGATCTGCTTGATAGGTAGCCACACAGAGTGTATTTTGATTTGGAATCACTCTACAATCTGCTTCTGTTCCACAATCACATTTGTGACACCAATCGATGGATTCTCTCCATTGTTCGGTTTGATTGAACCAATAACATCGAGTATCAAGGCAAATATTACCCCCCACCGTTCCAGAACGTCTGACCATAACACTGGCAATCGTATCAGCCGCTTTGGCAAGAACTGGGTGTGTAGCGCTTGATTGAACTAGGTCATGAAGCCTGACCATGGCTCCAATATGAGTCTCATTGAGTTCTGTTAATTCACTTATCTTTGCAAGAGAAATCACGTTAGGTTTGACGTTGAGGTGCCATTTGTAATTTGGAAGCAAGTCAGTTCCCCCAGCAACCCAGTCAAATTCTTGATTTTCGGATACCAACTCTTCAGAAATGGAAATTGCCTCATCCAAACTGGTTGGAGTGTGTAATTGGAATGGAGGCATACGCATCAAGAATCACCCCTGTGTCTTCTTTCTGTATGCTTCCAAGCACTACCAGCTAAACGAGGATCAGACAGATATTCTTCAGAGGGAATTACATTGACTGCCCATTTTTGATCCACTTCATCAGGAGGAGTTGTGGGGTCTAATCCGAACAATGCTCCATTGTGGTATGGTTGTCTATTATCATTCAAGCGTCGTTCTAGATCGCGCTTTGCATGTTCTTCTGCTCTATTCGATAGCACTGCTTGTAGCTCAGAGTACTCAAGTCGTGGGCTTGGTAATTTTATTGGGTCATCTACACCTTCAGCCTTACATTTTCTTTCAATAAGTCTCAGTAATCTTTCAGGAGTAATTGGTAATTCCGCGGTCCTAACTCCTACTGCATCGTAAACCGCGTTACAAACAGCGGGTAGTATAGGGAGAAGTGGCCCTTCTCCTGCTTCCTTTGCTCCGAATGGACCTTCAGGGTCATTAGATTCGACTATAATTGGAACAACTTCGGGCATTTCGTGAACACTTGGAATCTTGTAATCTAGTAAATCTGGATTCATCAGGTGACCACTCCTGCCATATTTCATTTCCTCACTCAAAACCTGACCCATCCCCATATGGCAAGAGCCGATTATCTGTCCTTTGACTGCTAATGGATTCAGTGCTTTACCACAATCATGGGCCGCCCATACTTTCTCGACTTTTGTTTGGCCAGTTTCAACGTCTACAGAAACTTCAGCAACATAGGCTGAGAATGAATATGCAGGGGCCAATCCGGCGGCTGCACCCTTGTGAGTACGGCCCATTGGAGGGGTTCTGTATGCTCCTGATGCGACAAGTGCTCCTCGGTCTTCTTGTGCTTTGTGCAGAGCTTCGAGGTATGAGACTCCAACTGCAGGGTCATTTTTGGCAAATATTCGACGGTCACCAATGACTAACTTTTCTCGCTTCGCACCGGTAATTTCAGCTGTAGCATCAAGTAATTCGTCGCGAATTTGCATTGCGGCAGAAATCGCAGCATTTGCATTCATGAATGTCACTCTGGACGAATATGAACCTAAGTCGACCGGCGAAGTGTCCGATTCCTTTGACCTAATTCTAATCAAGTCTAGAGGTAGACCCAAGACCTCTGCTACAGACTGTGCAACAACGGTGTCAGAACCTTGCCCGATTTCAGCAGCACCAGTGTGAACAGTAACTCCACCATCCATATCGATTTTCAGATGGACTGTTGCATGTGGGAATTTATTCGGGTCCCAATGAATAGGTAATCCAGAACCAGAGATAAAGAATCCACAGCCTATTCCAATCCCTTTACCCAAAGGCATCTTTCGAAATTTTTCATCCCAACCGCTTTCTTTTTTCACACGTTCTAAACATTCACGCATTCCGATGCTGGTTACCCTGAATCCAGTAATTGTAGCGGAATGAGGTGGTAGTAAATTGGCTAGTCTGAGGTCTATTGGGTCAACCGATAGTTTCTCCGCTAAGTCATCCAATCCAGTTTCTACCGCGCAGCGAGAATTCACCGCTCCGTGTCCACGCATAGCTCCGCTAGCTGGTTTATTCGTCCATACCCTGGCGCCGGTGTAATGGAATGCTCCAATTTCATAGGGTGCTGTGTGCAGAACTCCGTTGTAGTAAGTGGTCACATGTCCGAATGAGGCAAAACCACCACCGTCAATTAGTGCGTCTGTTTCTATTCCACAAATACGACCTTGGTTATCTGCATGTAGATTCATTTCGATTCTAGAAGGATGGCGACCACGATTGATCCAGTATACTTCCTCACGGTCGAATGTAATCCTAACTGGTCTACCGGACTTTCTTGCTAAAATCGCAGAGCACATCTCGTGAGGGAATGGATCTGATTTGCCTCCAAACCCTCCACCAACAAATGTTCTGTGAACGTTGATTTGGTGCATGGGGATTTCTAATACATCAGCTAGGGCTCGATGTACATAATGAGGGACCTGTTGCGGTGTGTAGAGGGTCAATCTACCGGCTGGGTCCCAATTAGCAACCACTGCATGAGGTTCTGTTGCAGCATGATTTACTCCAGCGAATAACCAGTTTTCCTTGTGACTCGCGATTGCATTTTCTTCAATACCATCAACATCACCAAATTCCTGGAAAACACGCTTCTGAATATTAGCATCACCGATGTGATACTTACCTCTGTCGTGAATAGGAAGTTCACTATCTTGCAAACCATCACGCATGTCGTGAATTGAATCCAAGATTTCATATTCGACTTCGATTAAACGCTCGGCTTCACGCGCAGCCGCCTCATCTTCTGCTGCAACACATGCGACAAGATCACCTACATGGCGGACTTTTTCGACGGCCATTGCATGTTCATCTTTAGTTACCGGCAAAACCCCGAACTTATTTTCTGCATCTGCGCCAGTTGCAATTGCGACAACTCCCGGAACTTCAAGTGCCTTTGAAAAATCGACCGAAAGTACCCGTGCATAATGGTGCGGCGAGCGAATAATTCTTCCAATCAGTTCTCCGGGCAATCTGATATCGTCCCCATACTGAGCCTGACCAGTTACCTTCCATCTCCCATCTACCAATGCGGTAGCCTTACCAATAACTTGTCCACTTACTAAATTGTCATGACGATGCGAACCCCATGGTTGGGCTAATTCTCCACCTTGAGATTCCGGAATCATCTCTTGGTCTGTGGGGCGCGAGAATCGATCTTTCCCTCCAGAACCTGGTTTGGCAAAAGGTAGCTTACCCGGCTGTTGTCGGTAACCAACCATCTCATCCTCATTATCATCTTTTGACATTGAATCACTCTCCAGAGAATCCGGGGTGCGGGTCGCTCTTTGGCGAGGTTGAATCTTCGACCGAATCTCCTGAAGTTAGTATTGCAGATGCGGCCCGAACCGAGTCGACAATCTGTTGATAACCTGTACATCTGCATAGATTCCCTTCGATCGCAGTTTTGATTTCTTCATCACTCGGGCTAGGTTTTTCTTCAAGTAATGCCGAAGAGACCACAAGGAATCCAGGGGTGCAAAAGCCACACTGAGAGCCTCCACATTCAGCAAACATCTCCTGTATTGGGTGTAGATGATGCCCGTTTGCAAGCCCTTCAACTGTCGTAATCTCACAATCTTCTGCTTCTGCTGCAAGAGTTAGACAGGAGAGTCTCGGCTCTCCATTAATCAATACAGAGCAACAGCCACATGTGCCCATGTCACAACCCCTTTTGGTACCAAGGCTTCCTGCTTTATCCCTCAATACATCGAGCAAGATTGCATTATTTTCGATATTCAATTTTTTCTTTGTACCATTAATCGATGCAACCCAGGATACTTCTCCAGGAGAGGGTAGCATCGGTAGCCGGTGTTGCACCATGAAGAGAATCCACTGAGGATTATCCTATTACGCTTCGGTCTGAGTCCTTCGGACTCAATTCAAATCTGAACCAACCTTGTGAATCACGGCTCTTTCTGCATCTTGTAGGTGCCCACCAAAAGTTGAACGAGAAATCCCCATTTCTTCCGCCAAATCCTTAATTTTAATTGATGCACCTTCTTGGTAGTAACCTCTCCCGACAGCAAATGATAGCACATCTTGCTGCCTTTTTGTCAGTACTTTGTCCCAGCCGTTAACCATTTCTCCCCGCATAGTTAAGACGCTAACTTTATCTGGTGGCAAAACCATTCTAAGAAGAGCGAGAAACCTTCGCATTGCTCCAGTTAAACCGGTCACTCGCATTTCCATTCCAGCTACTGCATCCAAACTATACGGTGGTTGGAGGTGTAGATTGGATAGCTCGATAGCAGACTTTGCCAAACTGTGAGAACATAGGATACTGGCCAATATTCCATCTTCTGATTCCTCGTGAATTTCCATTACCTGAAAACTGTCCAAGTTATTTAGTTCATTGATATCTTTTCCATCTTGTAATACAATCTCTGCTAATTGAACGATTCCGACTGGAGAAACCCCCAAATGAGCCAATACCTCAAACCTTTGACAGATTTGCAGAATACGCCCCAATTCTTTAGCGCCGTGAATGGTTGAGAGATTCCATCTCAGGATAACCTTTCGCATATAATCCACCTCGCAGTAATGCTATTCAACCCTATGCTTTGGTATTCAGGGAGAGATAAATTTCTACATTATTACTGAACGCCTTTTTCCATCGCTAAAATTTCCGCGCATACAGCAATTGCAATCTCTTCAGGGGTTTCCGCTCCGATTTCAATACCTATAGGGCAACGAACGGAATCTATCACATTTTCAGGTACTCCTGCAGAGATTGCTTCCTCTCTGAAAACCTTCCATTTTGCTCTAGAACCAATTGCTCCAATGCGTGGTCTTTCACCTTCGCCCCGAGTTAATAATAGACCAATCAGTAGATCTTGGTCTACCGACCAATCATGGCCTAACAATAGAACGTCCGAAAATCGCATAAATCCATTATCAGAGATACTGGTAATAAATGCGCCAACATCACTAGAATGATGTTCTACCGCATTAGGATATACTTCCACATCAGCGAATTCGTTTCGAATATCGAAAACACTGTGAGACCAACCCAGATTGTCACATGCTGCAGCAACGGCTAGACCACAATGGCCCCCACCTGCGATTAGTATGTGTGGCACGGGTTCCAATACCTCCAGTGAGACGGTTACGCGACCGCCGCATAGGCTGTTAAGGGTCGTTGCCTCTTGGCCCTTCGCATCTCGATGTAAGACGTATGTCTCAACTCTACTAGTGCTTGATCCATTGGCTAACATCTGCCCGAGATGCTTCTCTACTTTTAGTTCTAAACCTGCGCCTCCAATAGTACCATGTCTATTTCTCAAATTAGTCAGCGCCATCCTTGCTCCAGGTTTGCCTGGCACGCTTCCACTGGCTTCAACCACAGACGCAAGGGCAACCCTTTCGCCCTGATTTAAGCGGTCCAATACCCACGCTAGCGTGGCGCTGGTCATAGATGCACGGAAGTGTTCCAAGGTATTGGATTTGCTCACTAGAGAATAGCGATTTACATAATAAATTCTAGAGTTAGCCGGGGCTAACTTTCAAATGAATAACTGCTTCGGGGTGTCATATGTCATTGAACATCAGCGCGACTCAGGCGCTGGAAATTCTAGTTATCTCAATGAGAGATGCTTTCCTTGCAGTGACAGTTTTTGTCGCTGCAATGATTCTACTCTTCAGTTGGTTACAATTTGTCACAGCAGGTCGATTTGTGGTCTGGATTCGTGAAAATAGGGGCCTTCAGCCTGTAATTGGTGCAATGATGGGGCTAACTCCAGGCTGTGGTGGTGCAATAATTGTCATGCCTATGTATGCTAGAGGGTATGTCACTTATGGAACAGTTATTGCGACTTTAATCGCAACTCTAGGCGATGCCGCTTTCGTTCTAATCGGGGCAGTTTTCCAAGACTCTTCATACCTGAATCCGGTAATTATTGTTCATGCAACATCCTTTGTTGTCGGTGTATTATGGGGGTATGGTGTAGATTCGATAGAGGTCACACCAACTACTCCGCTAGGTCGCTTTGGTCCTAAGTTTGGTTCTGATGAGCCATTAGGTGAAGAAGATGCAAAGGCAATGGAAGATAAAGACCCGCTAATCGAAAATCTACCTAGGGAGGTTCCAGAGGGTTGGGGATATCGTGTCTTACACCAAGGTTACAGAATTTGGTGGTTGGTAACAGCAGTGGGTTTGTGCCTTGCGATCTTGCTTCTCGGTTGGTATGCACAAGATCCAGAATACTCACCTGATTTAGTTTGGGACCCAACAACTCGAGATGGAATAGTCACTTGGGTAGGGTTCATAGGGACCTCTTTGTCAATTATTCTCTACGTATCTTCTAAGAATTTCTTTGGTGATGATACCGAGGCTACTATTGGAGATAAACTCAATTCACTTGACGAAACTCTGGTTCATGCGGCCTCGGAAACAGCATTCGTTACTTTTTGGGTTTTGATTGCTTACCTCGTATTTGAGTTCGGTATGTTATTGTCTGGAATTGAAGAATCAGATATGTCTGAACATGGTTCCGGCGTAGGTGCAGTTTTGGTTGCGGCAACTATTGGACTAATCCCTGGATGTGGGCCTCAAATCATCGCAATTACTGCATATGTCGAGGGGCTCATCTCCTTTCCAGCTTTAGTTGCAAATGCCATTTCTCAAGATGGAGACGCCCTTTTCCCTCTATTGGTTAGGCACAAGGTTGCATCCATCTGGGCAACAATACACACCACCCTTCCAGCAATTATTGTGGGTTTGGTATTTCTTTGGGCGATGGGTCAATATCCCTCTCTTACAGATGCTTTGCAACCTTGATTAATTGGTTAACATCTTGTTTAGTGTCTATGTTTAGATGTAGATGAGGGTCATCTACATGCATCCTTTCAGGACTTATTAGTTCACGTAATGGAATATCAGGTTCTGCTTGCAAAATATTCTCACAGTCCTGAGAAGTTATTGCAATCGGATGTCCACCTTTTTTTTCGTAGGTTGGAATGGTTGTGGTGTTTGTTTTACAAAGTAAATTGATGGTTTCTAGGCTAAATCCAGGTCGGTCTACTGGGATGATCAACAGGGGTCCAGTGCCAATTGATTCAATTCCGCGTTGAATAGTTCCAGTTCTACCTAATTCAGGATTTGGATTCACTACGGTACTAACATTGGGAAGTAAATTCTCAATTTTTTGTTTTAGAGAATTACGGGTAACTACGGTTACAGAAAGGCCTGCACTTTGCAATTTACTGCAAACTATCTGGACAAGAGTTTGCCCTTCAACTTCTATCAATGCCTTGTGGCTACCAAGGCGCTTACTAGCCCCTGCGGCTAGTACAATCCCTCTGTCAATACTTCCTTGCTGACTCATAATTAGTCGAATAAGCACCCATGTTTTAGCATTAGGACGGAGTGACTTGAGACTATCCGGATTCAGATTGAGAGGTTTCTGCTTCAGAGAAGATTTCTCCAACTAATTCATCATCTTGGAAAAACCCATCTTCTTTTTCGAAGAATCCTCTGTCACGGAGTTGAAAGCCAGCAAAAATTAGTGCACTGAGAAGCACTAGAACCAGTAGAGCCAAGATTCCAACTACAATTCCCATGAAGGAACTTTCAGAATCGGCTTGAGTTATTTTTTCTTCACCCATAATGTCAATTCCTATGGCAAGGTTGGTTGAGGCTTGGTCACCAGATATTGCTCTTACGAGAATAACTTGTTCGCCTTCTACCGTATTGTTGGGAAGGAATCGAAGTCGATCTACCAGTAGGTCATGAGTGACCTCGAAGCGATCATCACCAATAGTAAATTCAGCCAAATCCATCCAATTGTCTCTCATATCCCAAGTTCGCCATTGTACTCTTTGAACTCCTCCTTCCAAATTGAATACAATCGATTCACCTTGTCCAATGTGAACGCGGTTATCTTGTCCATATTCGCTTTCCAAAGTAACGTTCAATGACATACTCAATTCGTAGAAGTAATTGGCGGCTTCCTCGACTGCTGGCTGAGCATTCACATGACCATGGCCATAGACGTTGTTCTGCCTGTTCTTCGGTATGAGGTCCTCTGCGCACGGCTCGTTCGCGAGCATGTAGTGGCATTGTCTGTATGTTGAGGTCTCTTGCATTATGTTGCGAACGTCGAAGGGACTCAAATCGGGATTGGCCTGATACATCAAAACAGCAACACCAGCCGCTCCAGGCGTTGCCATGCTAGTACCAGACAATGCGACGTATCCGTCTCCGGTGTTGGCATCGGGTGCGTTGACGCTGCTCCCAACAAACGCTAGATTGGGCTTGACCCTGCCTTCCTCTGTTGGCCCTTGGCTTGAGTAGACTGCAATTGCAGTATCTTTGTCCAGCGAACCGACGGTTATGACATCCTCAGCACTCCCCGGCGTCCCTATCGTTGCGGTTCCTCCGCTGTTTCCAGCAGCTATGAATAGAGTGACCCCTGCCCTCATCATCTCATTTCCCATTCTGTTCACTGACTCTTCCTCTGAGGATGTCCATTCGATTGCTCCAGTGAGGGCCCCGAGGCTCATGCTGGCTGCCCTTATGTTGAACTCATGCCTTTTCTCTACGGTCCATTCCATTCCCGCCATTACTGCAGCGAAAGACCCACTGCCACCTCCGTCTAGAACCTTGACGCCCACAAGGTTTGCTTTTGGGGCCACACCTATGTGCTGATACGCAGGGGCTCCGGTGCCAGCAGTGATACCTGCGCAATGGGTGCCATGACCATTATCATCATAGGGGTATATCTCAGTTCCATTAGTTGCCCCAGGGTTGTTAATTGCATCATAGAAGGCCACTATTTTTGGGTCGTTTGTGGTGTTGTCATCATCCAGATCGTCCAAGGCCGTGTGATTTCCATCGATTCCGGTGTCTATGATTGCCATGGTAACTCCAGCGCCAGTGTAACCAGTATCCTGCCAAACTAAATCGACACCATGAGTAGGAACTACATCCTCCATCTGAACCTCTAATCTTCCATCTAATTCAATAAATACAACTCCTGGTAGTTCAACCAATTCGTATATTCTATCCAATTCAATTGTGCCAGCAATCGAATCAATTAACCAATATCTGAATTGGGTCTGGAAATCTAATTCACTTTCAAGCATCTTTTGATCGGCTTCAGTTGGTGTATGGTCAAAGTCAACAATTACTGAAATTCGACCATTTTCATCGAGGTATTCGTAGTGGTTATTTTTTGCAGCAATCCAGATTGCATCGTGAATATAATCTCTATCTTTGTCCATGTTTGTATTTTCCCACCAATCACCGATTTGCTCAGAATATGTTGGTATTTGAGATGGATCCGACACAGTGGGAGCTGCAGCTGCAAGAGCGGGAACAAGCATCATAGCGAGTACAGTGAATGCAATTAATCGACCTCGGATTTCATCAGATGCAAGCATGAGAACCAAACCTCGGTACGGAGAAGATGATTTCAATAAAGCGGTCCGCTGACTATTCAGCCCTTAGGGCTGATTCACAGGTCTCTGAGCATTTCTCTTCCAATGATCATCCGTTGAACTTGACTGCTTCCTTCGTAAATTTGTAGAACCTTCGCGGCGCGCATTAGTCGCGCTACTGGATACTCTTCTGAGTAACCATAGCCTCCGAAGACTTGCACCGCATCAGTAGTGATTTCCATACATGAATCAGCAGTAAAACGCTTTGCGTGAGCAGCACTTTCTGTATTTCTGATTCCATTATCAACTTCCCATGAAGTTCGCCAAGTCAACAATCTACCAGCCTCAATTTTTGTTTTCATATCAGCCAGCATGAATTGAATTGCCTGATGTTCATGTAATTTCTTGCCAAAGGTCTGGCGTTCATCGGCATATTGTAGAGCATATTCGTAGGCGGCTCGAGAACATCCAACTGCTTGAGCTGCCACATTAGGTCGTGACAGGTCAAATGCCTTCATTGCGTTGAACCAACCCGCTCCTTCAACTCCACCAATTAGATTCTCAACAGGGACATGAACATCTTCGAAGATTACAGCTCTGGTATCTGAAGCTCTTTGTCCCATGTTAGTTTCTTTCTTTCCAAGGGAAACTCCATCCCATGAACTCTCGACAATGAATGAACTCATTCCTTTGTATCCTGCTGACTTGTCAGTGTATGCCAAAACGAAGAACCAATCGGCTTGCCCTGCACCTGTAATCCACATCTTCTGGCCATTTAGGATGTAATGATCGCCATCTCGAACAGCGGTAGTTTGTATGCTTGCAACGTCACTACCTGCACCGGGTTCAGTCACGCAATAGGATGCTATCAATGGCTCTTTCACCAATCGTCCGAGATATTCGGCTTTCTGTTCCTCAGTGCCGCCAGTAATTACTGGCCCAACTGTCAATCCATTGGAATATGCGGCTGTGCCAAATCCAGGATCACCCCAAGAAAATTCCTCAGAGACCAATACTTCGTCAAGAATCCCCATTCCCATCCCTCCGTATTCAGCAGGGATGTGTAGGTTGGTGAGACCTAATGCATGAGCCTCTGCAATTGCTTCAGTAGGGAATTCGGATTTATCATCCCAGTGCTCTGCATTCGGCCGAACAATATCCCTTGCAAATTCGTGAGCCAACTCACGAAGCATCTCTTGCTCCTCGGACAATGCGAACTCAACCATGGTGCCGCCACAGGCCTTCCAGCCTTAGCCGTTAGGGCAAGGATATCGTACAAAATCCGCCCTTCAACCTAGTGTTGTGCTGTAATAGAGGAATGACATGTAGGCGAGATATCCGATTACCATAGTGGCACCTACTCTAGGTCCAATTTCTCTATCGTCGAGTAACATAGCTGCAACTAAACTAGATGTTAGGATAACTACCCATATATCTCGTCCTTCAAACTTCGAGGCAATTTCGATCCCTCCACCTATTACGGAAGCTGTACCTAAGATTCCAAGGATATTCATTACATTAGAGCCCAATACATTGCCTACCGCGACGCCACCTTGATTTCTCATAGCCGCAATTAGAGTTACTGCTAACTCTGGTAAAGAAGTCCCTAAGGCTACTAATGAAAGTCCAACAATCGCAGTAGGTATGTCGTATGTATCCGCTAGACCTGTAGCTCCATCAAGAAGGAAAATAGCTCCCTGCCAAATCATTACGCCGCCTGCGATTGTTGCAAATACAGCAAGTAGTATATTGTCCGGAAGCCAAGTTTCTTCTGGCTCCTCTGCATCGGCTTTGCCTTTAGAAGAACGATAGGCATAGGTGTAGTAACTCACCAGTAAAATTAGCATGAATGCTCCTCCTTCAACAGGTATCGAGCCATAATAAACGAAGGCTGTTAGCAGAAGAGTCGCAAAGATTACAGCGATAGAATCTCGTCGTATTCCTACCCCCGCCTCATCACCTGATCCAAGCATGCAAGCGGTACCAAGAACCAACATAACGTTGGCAACATTAGATCCTAAGACTCCTCCAACAGCAATATCGGGCTCATTTTGAGCAATCGCCTCAATTGCTACGGCTAATTCAGGGAGAGATGTCCCGATTGCAACGATGGTGAATCCAACCAATAATGGAGGGACTCGTAGTCGATATGCTATTTGCACCGCTCCCTGGACAATCCCTTCACCGCCAGCCATCAATAAGACGAATCCAATCAGGACCAGAATCGGGTCGGAGTCTAGCATCTCTACCACGCTCAGCGGCCCCCGCTCATGATGTTTGAGTCAATCTTTTTCATTCACACATCCTCCTGATGTGTCTGACCACTAGCTCGGATGTAGGGATAGTGTGGTCTTCCAACGGAGGGGAGAATGGAACAGGAGTGTCTAGTGCTCCGATTACTACTGGTGCATTTTCTAGGTTCCAGAATGCCTCCTCTAGGATTCTGCTACTAACTGTATGTCCAAGCCCTCCGGTGTATTGAGACTCTTGCAAAACGATTAGACGCCCGGTTCTTCGAACCGACTCGATACAGGTTTTTGCGTCGAAGGGCAATATTGTCCGCAGATCAACAATTTCTACCTCAATACCACGTTTTGCAGCCACTTCAACCGCTTCCAATGCAACATGGACCATTGCTCCCCAAGTTACAATCGTGACATCCTTACCGCCCCGCACAACTCTAGCCTTGCCTATGCTATTCTCACCATAGGCAAGGCGTTGATGAACTGAATCAGTGTCAACAATCTGGTTAATTGAATGTCCCCACCCTGTATTTCCTCCTCGTAATCCATAGAGTCCTATGTGCTCAAGGTATACTACTGGGTCATTCAAGGCATGCGACTCAACCAACAGGTCGTAAGCGTCTTGTGGCGTAGACGGAAATACGATTACCAAACCAGGGTCATTTGCAAACCATGATTCAATCATATTTGCATGGAACGGCCCACTCCGAGTTTTTCCTCCTAGTGGTATTCGAACAGTCAGAGGAACTTCGGCCCCCCATCTCCATCTGAGTTGGGCTGCATTATTGATTAGTGGATTCATCGCTAAAGCGGCAAAGCCTCCAAACTGGATTTCTGCTAAAGGTCGCATACCACCTAGTGCTGCTCCCGTTGCTGAATGTATGATAATCGCCTCAGACAAAGGCATGTCGAGTAATTTGTCCGAATGACCTCTTGCTTTCAATGGCAGATTCATTCCAAAGGCTCCGGCTACTTCCATATCTTCTCCCATGAAGACAATTGAATCTCCATATTTGTCAGCAAGGCTTACCATCCCATTCTGTATTGCCTTGCTATATGTCCAAGAGTTCGCAGCATCCGAGAATTCGATATCTACCTCCCCGATAAGAACTGGCCCCTCCCCTCCGGAAAGGCTCACTCCAAAGCGGTCGAACTGTTCTGAATGAGTTGAGGCATCGTGAAACGAAGTCACACCCTTGGTCACCGAATTTCCTTCCGGCCATGCCGTATCTTCCATTTCTTTTCGAGCTGCATCTACCAATGCTTGCTCCTCTGCTTCCATTTTGCTAAGTTTACTTTCACTTACCCCTAATCTAACCAATAAATCACGATGGTTAGGAAGTGGGTCTTTGTCCGACCAATAAGTTAGCAACTCCCTATCTACGTATCCAGGAGGGTTCCCACTTGCTGCCCCTAAGTACAGGTCATCGTGATGATGTGCGTGGCCACAACCTCGCATCGTCTCAACATGAATTAGAGTCGGGCCACCCCCCTCTAGGGCGAATTCACGAGCAACAGCGGTCGATGTATGAAATTCTGCGGGGTCAGAACCATCTATGCTCCAAGTGGGTATACCCATTGAATGACCCTTGTCTCCGAAGGTTTCAGCGCCGGATTGCCCGGTCGTGAAAGTATCAAGGGCGATCTGGTTATTTTGAATCATAAAGGAAATTGGTAGACCTCTGGCACCAGCTAGATTCATGGCTTCCCAAAATTCTCCGCTACTACTGCAACCTTCACCAACCGGTGCTAGGTGAAAACGAGGTCTTGCAAGCCTATTTGCCGCAAGTGCAACACCGGTAGCAGTAGCACTTGCTATTGGTAGTGGAGCAGTAGGAGGTAGTACTCTTTTGTGCCAATTACCGACATGCAAATCCCTCCCTCCTGCTGAATCAACTCCTCCATCCATGTAGGAATTCGACTTACCCATTTGGGCGTTGAAAATTTCTAGAGGCGTCTGACCCATCGATAGTGCTAAACCTACATCTCTGATCATTGGGGCGACTACATCAGCATCAGCGATCGAATCTTCGCTGAGATCAATCGCTCTACTCATTGAGGTGGCGCATGCTACTACGCCTTCTTGCCAAGTAGAGCGGAATCCCTTGCCCCCAAATTGACTTCCATCAGGAGTTGTTACTCCATCCATGAACAAGTCTTTCAGATGCTCATCTAAAGCACGAGTTCTGTGCATCCATCTTTGCCATTGAAATCTGTCTTCAACACTTATTGAGGCTGTATGTGCTATTCTACGTAGACATAGGGCAACATCCCTCATCATGCGTATTGCTCGTCTATCTAGATAGGAACTGCCTGTTCTGCGAGGGATGATTTCTCGTTTCGCAAGAGTCGCCACTCCCGGTTCGTATACTCTTTCAGCTAAACTTCTTTCAAACGAGTTACAAAATGATTCACTAAATTCATGAAAACTTCTTCCATTAAATCGTTCAGGTGGATTGAGTGAATTCCAACATTCAAAAGCTGACTCTGTGTACCCGTCGTGCCTTTCAACAAGAAATCTCATCAATTCTGTTCTAGCAGTTTCTTGCGGTAAAGGTGAGGAGAACTCCAAAGGTCGCTTCGGTCTCCACCCGCCTCCCCAAAGAGGAGGTAAGTCCAGTTGACTCACAGGGCCAGTGCTCTTGTCCTCTGAGTCTAGTTCAACTCCGTCTGAATTTCGAAGATCCGCTTCATCTTGTAACTCCTGCATCGAAGTGTCAAATGACCTCTCCCATACCTCTGCTTGTTGCTTCCTCCCTCTGCCACTATCGGAACGATCTAGGGTGACTCTTATCCTAGTGTTGCAGGATGTACACTTACGATCTAATCTTGTTGTTCCTCGATCACGCGATTTCCAGGTCTGGTGTATGTTGCAAGAAGGGCAACGCCATATCCCTCGTCGCCCTGTCACGCTTACTCCTAGTATCAACTAGTACAACAAACAATCGCTGTATGGATCAGTATTACACCACTATATGAGTGGGAGCCTATCTCTGAGGCCGTTATTTTCGTCAAAATTAAATATAATTAACCACAATTAAAAGCAATACTGATAATAAAAATACCATAAATAGAAAAAAATATCATACGTTTTTAGTTAAAACGATAAAATCTCCTTCTAATACCACAATTAAACGACTTACAGAGTGCATTTATACCACAATATAGGGGGATTCAATACTTTGGGACTGCAGAATCTATCTGATCCGCCCAAAGGTGAATGCCACCAACCATATTCCAAACCCTAGCTCTGTCCCATCCAGACTGGCCTAACCATCTAGCGACTGCATCCGAACGACCTCCGCTTCTACAATAAATGACCAAATCACAATCCTTTGGCAAATCTTCTGCTTTTGCAGGAACGTTAATGTGTTCAATCCGTAAATCAGTTCCGGGCAAACTGACGATTGCTGCCTCATTTTCCCTTCTAACATCCAAAAGGAAAGGATTCCAACCCTGAGAACGCCTTTCGATAAATTCTGCAGGAGTTATCTCTAGTACATGTCCAATAGGAGGTTCTTCCCTAACCTCTTGACTTTGGCAAGCCTGCATTATCAATTGTTCAGACATTTCTGTAATTTTCTCTCTTTCAGGCATTTTGTCAAATTGCAATGAACGGGTCTTCATAGATTTAGCATCAATCACCATAAGTTGACCTGATAACAAGTCACCAATGCCTAGTATTAATTTGATTGCTTCAGCAGATTGAACGCTACCCACTATTCCTGGCAAAACCCCCAATACTCCTGCCTCAGCGCAATTTGGAGCCAATTCAGGGGGGGGGGTGCATTAGGAAACAAATCTCGATAATTTGGTCCGTCGTTAAAATTGAAAACTGTAACCTGACCTTCGAATCGATGAATGCTTCCAAAAACCCATGGTGTTCCTAGAATTTCACATGCATCATTGATTGTATATCTTGTTGGGAAGTTGTCAGTACCATCTATTACTACGTCCCAATCAGAAAGTAACTCCAAGGCGTTACTGACATCTAACCTGATGTTATGTTCAACAATCTCAATTTCAGAATTTAATTCTCTAATACGATTAGCGGCGGACTCAACTTTTAGCGAACCAACAGCCGCTGTAGAATGAATAACCTGTCTTTGAAGATTAGTTATGTCTACTCTATCATCGTCGATTATTCCAATCTTACCAACACCTGCTGCCGCCAAATATAGCAAAGTAGGAGATCCTAATCCACCGGCTCCAATAACGATTACAGAGGATTTTTTCAATTTCTTTTGGCCCTCTTCACCCATCTCTGGAAGAATCAGATGACGCGCATATCTAGCCCTCTCCTCCTGGCTCAGTTCCTCGTCCATGTTCTTGAGAGTACACCACTCATTCATTTTGCCTTCGGCCTGCACGGCAGACTCAAAAGGCACCAGATGAATAGAGTCTGACCAATGCAACAGTGAAACCAATTCGGCCCCATATCCGAGTCAAAACCTGTGCCGTTTCGGATGAAATATCCATTCGGAACAATATATTCCAAAGTCTTCGAACAAAATTTTGGTCTAATGGGTCATCAGGTCTCGGGATTCCTTTGAAGTGTCTTTCTAAATCTGAAAGTATACAGAATCGACCTCGGAAAAACCAGAGTATTTCTGTGGCAGAGTACAGAATGACAACTCCCCACCACATCCACTGATACGGACCTAACCAAAGTACAGCGCACCAAAGTGTGACTGCGGTGTGAGAGAGATAGAACAAATCTCCTACCCGGTGTGATAGCCAACTTCTTTCCAGCCAGTTTTCTCGGTTTCTGAAAACCCCGAATTCAACCATTCCGCCACTTCAGTGTTAATCTTCTAACCATCGCTCAGCATCTATTGCCGCCTGACAACCCATTCCTGCGGCGGTGATTGCCTGCCTGTATCTTGTATCTACTACATCACCTGCCGCGAATACCCCAGGGATGCTAGTCATTGTATGCTCCTTAGGAACTATGTAACCAGAATCATCGGTTTCAATTTGATCCTCTAGGAAGGTTGTAATTGGTTTGTGACCAATTGCTATGAAAGCTCCAGTGCATGAAATCTCTTCTGTTGAACCGTCACGAGGATCTTCCAATACAGCTCCAGTGAGGCCTTTTTCATCAGAAAGCCACTTTTTTACGGAGCGAAATGTCTTGATCTCAATCTTTGGATGATTTGCCGCTCGGTCATACATCACTTTTGAGGCTCTGAAGACCTCTCTTCTGTGGATTATTGTAACCTTGCTAGCGAATCTAGTCAGGAAAGTAGCTTCTTCCATTGCTGAGTCACCCCCTCCTACGACGATAATTTCTTCATCACGGAAAAATGCCCCATCACAGGTTGCGCAGGTGCTGATTCCACGGCCTTTCTGTGCATCTTCCCCTTCTGCACCCAACCAAATTGCCTCTGCACCTGTACAGATGATTAAGGTCTGAGCGAGATATTCTTCTCCTTCAACCCAGACTTTGAAAGGCCTGTTGCTGACATCGACCTTCTCGACGTTTTTATCATGAACTTCAAGACCAAATCTTTCGGCTTGTTCTCTAAGTTGAACCATCATTTCAGGGCCGCCGATTCCCTGTGGGTAACCGGGAAAATTTTCGATATCAGAAGTCAGCATTAGCTGACCACCTGAAGCATATCCAGCGAACATCAAAGGCTCCAGCATTGCTCTAGCGGAATATAGGCCAGCGGTATATCCAGCGGGACCTGAACCGATGATGATTGTATTGCGGACCACGTCGGACATGAGTTCTCCCAATGTCCGGCATTCTTTGAACATTGACTCTCAAACTTGACTGATATTTATCCGAATAACATCAGTTTTTCATCGAAACAACGGCTCCCACTGCCGCACGAGCATGAGGTTCTAGCCTCGGTTCAATATGCTCCGGCTCGGCTCCCGGTCCAATAATTCCCAAACCTATTGGTTTGTCGTGCTTGATTTGTAGGTCGATTATTGCACGGGTAACAGATTGCCCCATAACCAGTCCATGCTGGGTCTGTCCTCGCTCGATAATCCCCAATGTAATCGCAGCATCGACATCCTCACGGATGAGTAGTCTTTCCAAAGCGAGAGGTACTTCCATAGACCCCGGAACCCAAACAATATCCGTTAATTGTGAGTTCATAGTGCCCGCTTCATCTCGAGCATATTCTAGCATTTTCTCGACTTCTTCTCTATGGAAAGAACCGCATACTGCAACAATCCTCATTTTTCTACCTCCATACTTCGAATTGTGTCTACAACCGCTTGGGTTCGTGAATCTACTTCAATATTCACAAAGTCGCCTTCAGACTTTTCTCCGATGGTGGTAATCCTCAGAGTTTCTGGAATGATATGTAGATTGAAACCCTCCGAATGCACTTCTCCAACCGTCAAGGACATACCATCAACTGCGACATATCCTTTCTCCAGAATGTATGGTTTGGTATCTTCTTGATGTTCAATCAATAGGTCGATTCCTTCGCCTTTCTCAGTCCTTTGTAGAATCCTAGCAGTCGACATAACATGACCGGAGAGAATGTGACCTCCCAATTCATCACCCATCCTTAGAGATCTCTCAATATTGACTCTACTTCCCTGCTGAATAAAGCCAATAGTAGTACGCTCCAAGGTCTCAGGAATCGCCTCAAATTTAACTCGTCCATCTTGTGAAGACACGACGGTCATACAAACGCCATCTACCGCCACGCTAGCGCCTATTTCTAGGTCTTCGTCATGGCCGCTGAGGTTTACAAGAATGGAACGTACTTCTTCTCCTTGCTCTGTTGCCACAACCTCGCAAGCTGCGGCTACAATCCCGGTGAACATTCTCAATCCTCCTCGTAAGGGCCACCAGTTTCACCAGACCAGAGTTCGATAATCCGAGCGATGATTTTCCTTGTACCGTCGAGGTCGTCAGCTAATCCTTCGACCCTTTGTACCTCGACATTTCCCCACCCGTTATCTTCCAATCCTTTCTTGATAGAGTCGCGTGAGTGCTTCTGGTCGTAACCTAAAGCGATTACATCAGGTTTCACTACTTCTAGAATCTCGAAAATTGGAACCGTCGGAGGATTGCCAATTATAGCATCATCTACAGGCTTCAAACCTAGTACCATACGCCTGCGTAAGTCCTGATTAGTCACTGGTTCGTGTTTTTGTTTTCTCACAGTATCGTCGTGGGCGACTACTACAATCAACTCATCACCTAGGGTCTTTGCCTGCTCGACATAATGCAGGTGACCTGCGTGCAGTAGGTCGAAAACTCCGACTGCCATGACCCTAACCATCAATATCTCCTCTCGGTCAAATACCCTCAATGCTTCGGTCAATCTTCAATCCCTAGTGCGTTCAATAAATCAGCACCCGTTATCATTGGTATATCGTGCAATTCTGCGTACTGTCTTGCTGCCTCAACACTCAGAGCTTTATCTCCATCTGGTTGTAACATCTCTGCTCCTATAGTGGCTGGAACATGTCCAGAAAGTCTTGCTATTGCAACAGCTAATTCGGTGTGCCCCTGTCTAGTTTCCAGTCCACCTGGTGATTCCCTGCAGACTGGAATATGGCCAGGGGTTCTGAACTCAATACCGAGTGCTTCCTGTGCTTTTTCCTCAGATGCATTTGCCACCATCATTTCACCTGCTAATTCCCCAAACCTTCGTGTGGTTAGGGCACGATCTCTGTCGGTAATTCCGGTGTAGGTTTCTCTATGATTCAAAGAAAGCGTGAAGGCGGAGCGCGAATCATATTGTAAGTCGTCAGTGATTAGTCTACCAAGAACTGGGTTTTCAGCTACGAGTGCCGGATGGGTATGAATATCCTGTAACCAAGGAAGACCGAATAGGCTGCCTATTTCATCACCGACTGCCAAGAATAGAAGCCCTCCACAGTCCTGTCTCAATCTTCGCATAACCGCTGGACTGGCTGCTGTTGCAGGCCATAGAAGGTCGGTTTCGCATTCTCTGAAATCAGAGTCGAAAACCATCACTGGCTGGCCCTGCGAGAAGGCTTGGATTGCATTTTCAACATTCGACTGCATGTTTCTTCCGACCCGGTGTTAATACCCGTTATTTTTGGTCCTTTGTTCTCACCGTAGAGTTATCATCACCAAGTCATCAGGCTATTCATGGGTGGATATCGAGCCCCGCTAAGGGTCGACCTTGCGGGTGGTTGGACCGACTTAGCACCATACACTCACGATCATGGAGGTGAAGTGGTCAACTTCACAATAGACAAGTGGGTTACAGCAACTCCCGCTGGAGATGGAAATGTCGATTTTCAATTTGATGTTGCTGCAGGTTCAGGACTTGGGACTAGCGGTGCTTTGAATGTAGCAAAAATTGCCGCCCTAGGAGTTGATGATTTAACTGACCTAGATACAATTGCAGAATCGGCCTTTGAGATAGAAAATAAGGAAGGGAATCGTTGTGGCCGTCAAGACCAATGGGCATCTGCATACGGTGGATTCAATCGTTTTTTATTCATAGGAGATGGAGTTGAACATCTACCATTTGAACCAGCTCCATCTGCTAGGAAATGGCTACACAAGCATCTGATTATTGCCCATAGCGGTATACAGCATAAATCGGGAGATATGCAAGAATTAGTTTGGTCTCGATATAATGCAGGGGATCGAGCCGTAATTAATGGCCTGCACACTATTCGCTTGGCTACTAAAAAGATGGCTGATGCCCTCCAAAGAGATCAACGGCAGTTAGTTGTAGATGCCTTGAATGAAATCTGCGAGGGAGTCAATTCACTGGATCCTTCAATACATCAACCATTTCGTTCGACAATCGATCCAATGATTACTGATGGTTCGGTGATGGCTTGGAAAGCACTGGGTGCAGGGGGTGGTGGCTGCGCAGCTCTTCTTTGCAACCCAATGGCGGTAAAATTTGTCCGTTCAAGATTGTCTGAGCAAGACTGGCAAATAATCGATTGGAAGTATGATAATTCCGGCTTGGTAGCAATTTGAACCGAACCTTGTTTAGGGAAGCCTCAAACGCTACTTTCTGCCCCCAATCCCATGCGTTATGCAAGTAGAGGGCTTTCTTTAGCAGTAGTCTTACTTTTCTCCGTAAGTATCCTCTCTGTATTTGTTGCGGCGCAAGATGGAGAAAATAATCACCCAACAGAAGAACAACCCTACATGTACTTCTGGGGTGAGGAGGATTTATTCGAATGTTGGAATAATTTCGATTCCAACGCATCTGCAGGTTCATCCAGTACTGGTTATGGAGAGATCGAATTCCCCGAAGGACAGGATGTAAGCGTGGACTTTTCCTGTAACATGCAAATGGGTTTTTCTGACGATTTCCTCCTAGAAATTAACGAAACTATCTCAGTCAGAATGAAATTCGCAATCGAATCTGGAAATTGTGGTGGAGATTGTACAGATCTAACTCTAACAATGACTAGGGGTCAAGAGGAAATTTCTCAACACATTCAATCAGCAAACGCAGTAAATAATGGTAATGATTTCACAACTCAATGGGATATTTTAGTCAATGATTCACTCAGAAATTGGGCTAAGGATACCCAAATCACAATTCGGGTACAATACGAAACTCCTGCAGAAAGCGGACCCCAATGCGCAGTCCCAGGCCCATTTCCAGTACCCGGGTCAGATTGCTCAGGTAGTTTCAGGATGTACTACTCCAATGAAGGCGGAAGTCCAGGAGATGTTTATACAGAGTTCCCAATTTATGTGTCCTTGACGGATGCTAGTAATAACATAGGAAAGACCTCGGTTGGACCTATTGCATTCTTCATACCATTCCTAGCAATCACTGCTCTTCTCGGTGTAGTTGCTGTGAGAGAAGGTTGGAAGTCAGAATCGGAAGAGCCGTTTTATTCAAGTGCCTTTGATGTAGAACGTTACAAATCAATGCCTTCAAATGCAATATCATCCACAATAACAGGATTTTCTGAATGGATAGAAGGTGGGCCTCTTACTGAGAATAAAACCCGGAGAATAATTACTCTTTGTATTCTTTACTTCGCTCAGGGATTGCCATGGGGATTCGCCAGCGTCGCCTTTGCAGCTTATCTTGTGGAGAACGGCACAGAAGTGAAGGATATTGCAATTCTATTCGCGACTGTAGCATTACCTTGGACATTCAAGTGGATATGGGGTCCTGTTGTTGACGCTGTATTTATCGAGAGATTTGGCCCACGTCGACAATGGGTATTGTTCGCTCAAACCGGTATGGCTGTGAGTCTGGGTGGTTTGTTGGTTATTGACAAGACAATTGGTGATTTGAATACTGAAATTGATTTGGTGACGAGAGTATTGTTCATTCACAACATATTCGCTTCTCTTCAAGATGTGGCTACTGACGCTCTAGCGGTTGAAATTCTTCAACCAGATGAAGTTGCAAAGGTCAATGGTTTCATGTTCGCTGCAAAGAGACTTGGAATTATTATCGGTGGTGCTGCACTAGGGGTCCTTGTCACTATAATTGAAATTCAAGGAGTAATAGTAGCGTCTATGGTACTTCTACTGATGGTCGCGTGGTTCCCATTAACCATGATCGAAAAGCCTGGAGTGCAATTGTTCCCATGGTCAAAGAAGGTGGGAGTTATTCAAGCTGAAATCGTTGGTTCAGAAACAGAAGAAGTAGAGGATGTTGACGATGAAGAGACTCCATGGGTAGATGAAGTCGACTTCCGAGTAGCGAAAACAGTAGGTTATGCGGTATCCGAAAGCAGAATCTCAATACCCGCGTTGTTTGCAATCGTTGGTCTCACACTTTGGTTTGTTGGCTTTGCAATTGATGTATTCACTATTGATTGGAGCCTCGGAGGGGATCTTCGAGAATTCACAAACCCAGCTTCATACCTGTTCATCGTGCTCGGAATAGCAACATTAGTAATTTCAAAATTAATGAAACAAATAGAGGATGCAAAAGAATTACCTAGGGTGCCAAATCCATTCTTGCTATTACCAACAGGCACTAGAACTACTGTTGCAAGAACTTCATTTTATCTTGTTAAAGCCTTTTCAGTTAGGTCCGCATTCTTACTGATTTTCCTCTGTTTGTTATCAGAATTGTATTACTTCGTGGGACCGATTGTCATTGATATTTTCATCAACGAAGCTGGTTGGTCACAGGCCAAGTACAATGCTATTGTTGGTGGAGTAGTAGTATTTGGAGCGATGTTTGGTCAAATCTTCGGCGGACTTCTAGGAGACAAGTTCGGAACAAGAAGAGTTGCTATGGTTGGATTCCTTTTACTTTCGTTGGCTAATGCAGCACTTGCAATGTTAGAACCCCTTTGGACGAACACTACTGTAATGACAATATTCTTGATTGTTCAAGCATTCGTGGCAGGAATTGCTTGGATTTGTATCATTTCACTTGCAATGAGGCTAACTTGGAGCAAGGTTGGTGGAACCCAATTTACTGCTTACATGTCTCTGTTTAATTTGTCCGGAGTAACCGCTTACTTGCTAACGGAGAGAATGATTGAGATATTCGATTATTCATCTGCAATTTATGTTGGTGCCACATTAACAATGATTTCAGCAATAATGTTGATTTTCATTGATGAGGATGAAACAGACCGAGTCTTAGAAGGCCGATTGGGTGATGACGATGAAGACGAAGATGAGTGGTGGACAGAAGAGGGCGAATCAATGGAGGGTGCAGAGCTTGGCGAACATGCAACAGTGGCTTGATAATTGTGAGACCGATTTCCTAATTTTTTCACAAACTGTGTGCTATTACTGCACTCGAGCAAAAAATGTTCTAGAGGGAAAAGGGCTAACATACACAGAGGTAAACTTCGACCATGAGGGAGACCTTCGATGGGAAGTAGTCGATGCAACAGGTCATCGTACGGTTCCTGTATGCTTCGACATTAGGGGAGAACAACCAATATTCATTGGTGGCTCCGATCATTTGATGGATTACCTTTCCTGATTCGATTTAACCGAATCAGCCATTCTTTGAATTGAGTTTTTCATTTGGTCTATTTGGTTCAAGTTGACCATATGGCCTTTCTCATGTTCAAGGCGAGTTACCGGCCATCCTGCTGATTCGAAGATTTCGGCGTGTTCTATCGCTACCTCCAGAGGAACAAGATGATCCCTTAATCCATGCATCCAAACAACTTCTCGCGGCTTCAGGAAGGGGAGTGATTCGATTAATGAATCAGGCCTAACAGTTTTTGTTCCAATGAGAACAAGACCAACGATTCTTTCCTGCAAATCAGTTTCCAAAAGTGCAGAAGCAATCGCCCCACCTTGAGAAAATCCCCCGATAATCACGGGCCCATCTGAAATCTGTTCAATCACCCTCTGCATCGACTCTTCGACTTGTATTTGAGATTCTGAGTCCAATGGTAAAGTTGGGTCTTCAGCGCGTAACCACCAAGCAAATCCACCCCTTGTTGGGTGTTCGATTATTGCTTGTGGGCAGAGCACATTCCAACCATGAGGTGCTAATCTCTTGGCAAGTGGTTGCATTTTCTCCCTAGTCCCGGTCATACCGTGTAGCATGACGAGAGTTCCAGAGGTCATTTCGACACCTCAGAGTGTCCAAGAATAGGTAATTGCACCGGCGATTATTAGTCGAAGATCTGAATCGCCAGTAAAGGTCAGAGTTAGTGTGTATTCTTCACTCGGGTAGGGAATGGTTCCGAGAGTTCCGTATTCCTCTGCTCCAGGTCCCCACGTACGTTGTAGAGCCGATACCGAGGTGTGGTCTCGAAGAGTGAGGCTAATGCTTGAACCTCCACTTCCACAGGCAGCGTCTAGGTAGTACACCATCTCGTCCCACTCTCCATCGCTAGGGTGATCACTGACGAGGAATGTATCTCGTATCTCAAAATCAGTTCCCGCGTTTTCCCAAGTATCTGAATAGAGGTCGCCACCGCGAATGAAGAAGACTTCGCCATTATGACCCTCTCCATCTTCTGTGTGTCCATTCGTTGCCAGCATCATTCGTAATTGCTCTATCCCTTCAGCGTCTGTCCAGATGAATGATGAGAAGAAGCCAATATCTGTGTTGAAGGTGTAGTCAAGTCTAGCACCATCGGCTGCTTGTGCGGACATTGTTGCATGTTTGCTACCTACATCTAGGGCTATAGTCGTCCAATCATTGGTAAATAGTGAAAATGTCCAAGAGTCTCCTTCTGAAATTGGGAAGGTCAGAACAGGTTGAGGGATGCCATTCTCATATGCACTGAGATTTTCATGAGTAATTCTTCCAAGGAACGGGTTGTGGTTGAGAACGGCGTGCCTTCTTGCCTCTCCTGTAGACGAGATTGCTAGCATGTACGCAGTTCCTTCTTCTTCACTATCCGAGGCTACTACTAGTCGGGCTGTATCGTCGGTATATTCTGGTGTTGAGAATGTGTATAGCCACCAATCTCCGATGTGCCAAGTTGGCACCTCAATTGTGTTATCTGAACCTCCATCTCCTCCCGAACCAGTAAGACCAGTACAGCCAGTTATACCTGCCATAATCAATAGCATGGTCAGACCAATGGCACCGCTCCGCATGGTCGACCCTAGAGCCAGACTCTCAAGAGTCTGACGCTTCAGCGTCCAAACCTGTTTGGGCAAATTATGCGATTAGACTGGCGATAACAACCGATACGATTGACATCAGCTTGATCAGGATGTTTAGTGAAGGTCCACTGGTGTCCTTGAATGGGTCACCAATGGTGTCTCCGACTACAGCAGCAGAGTGAGCATCGTCACCCTTTTCTGCACCAGGAATCTCTCCTTGCTCGATAGCTTTCTTTGCATTGTCCCATGCTCCTCCGGCGTTTGCCATGAATAGAGCCATCAGTACACCAGTAGCGGTAGCACCAGCCAAAGTTCCTCCGAGGGCCTCAGGCCCTAGTACTAGTCCAATTACAACAGGGCTTGCTACTGCTACTATTCCTGGCATAATCATCTCGCGGAGAGCCGCTTGTGTCGAAATATCGACACAAGTTGCGCTGTCTGGTTCGACACCTTCACGACCTTCCAATAATCCGTCAATTTCTCTGAATTGTCTGCGAATTTCTGTAATCATATCTTCAGCTGCTCGTCCCACAGACTTCATTGTCATAGCAGCGACTAGGAATGGAAGCGCACCACCGATTAGTAGACCGATTACAACATCTGGATTGGTTAAGGAAAGATCTAGAGTTTCACCTGCCCCCAAGGCTTCTTCAGCCCTAGTCTTGTATGCGGCGAATAATGCCAAAGCAGTTAGTGCAGCACTACCTATTGCGAATCCTTTTCCGATTGCAGCAGTTGAGTTTCCGATTGAGTCTAGGCCATCTGTGATTTCTCTCACTTCTTTTCCTAGTCCTGACATCTCCGCAATTCCACCAGCATTATCTGCTACAGGTCCGTAAGCGTCGACTGTCATGGTAACACCAACAGTTCCTAGCATTCCCATAGCGGCCATTGCTATTCCGTAAAGCCCAGCATCTCCGCCGCCCATTACATCGTTAGCAAAGTAAATTCCACCGGCCATTAGAAGAACAGGGAGGAATACAGATTGCATACCTACAGCAAGACCTGCAATCGCATTGGTTGCACTTCCGGTCTTTGAAGCCTCTCCGATGTATGGAATAGCTTGTACCTTGATTCCGAATACAGGTTCAATTCCTGTGTAGTATTCAGTGACTAGTCCGATTAGAATACCTACTAGTGATCCAATTGCGACTGCCTGAATTACGGTTGTGTCCAATTCCAGATAATCTAGAGCGAAGTATCCTCCACCGATGAATAGAGCAGCCCCGATGAATGTGGTGTTACGTAGCGCAGCACCAGGGTGCATGTTTTTCATTCCAGCAATTGAGAAAACCCCAATAATGGATGAAATATATCCTACAACAGCCAGAGCGATTGGAATCATGAGGTAATCTGCGCCCAAATCTTCACTGGCTTGAGCGATGACCATAGCAGCAATGATTGAACCTACGAACGACTCGAAAATATCAGCACCCATTCCAGCTACGTCACCAACATTGTCTCCAACGTTATCAGCGATTACACCAGGGTTACGTGGGTCATCCTCAGGAATACCCGCTTCTACCTTACCAACAAGGTCAGCTCCTACATCCGCAGCCTTGGTATAAATTCCTCCACCAACACGAGCGAATAGTGCGATTGAAGAAGCACCCATTCCGAATCCAGCGACGTTCTCAACAGAAAGGAATCCGTCTCCCCCAACTGGGTCCGTCATGTAATACATCAGGGAGATTCCGAATAGACCGAGTCCGCCTACTGCAAGTCCCATTACCGCTCCACCATTGTACGATGTTGTGAGAGCCGCAGCTTGGCCACCGTTTGCCGCTGCTTGCGCTGTGCGACCATTGGCACTAGTAGCGGACTGCATTCCACTAAATCCAGCGGCTACACTACAAAGAGCACCGATGATGAAAGCGACCATGGTTTCCATACCAAGGCCATTATCCTCACCGCCGACGAATAATAGCGCAGCGACAATAACGATGAAAATCGCCAACATTCGATATTCTGCCATCAGGAAAGCCATTGCGCCATCCTGAATTCTTCCTGTGATAGTTGCTACAGTTTTGTTTTCAATTTCTATTGCATCTACCTTTCGATATAACATGAAAGCAATGAGCAGACCTAGTATTCCTGCTCCCATTCCCATCATTCCAATTTGTTCTCCGTCCATAATATCACCAATTAGGTTGAGACGCCGACCTAGGGTCCCTATTTAATCCGAATCCACAATAATCGCCCCTTTGGGGCGGAGATTATGCTTGATAGCGATATACGACAGTGGAGAATGAAGACAATATGCTAGATCCGTCATGCTCGCCCTTGAAAGATGCTAATTCTTCATCGGTTATGTGACCCCATTCATGAGCTCGCTCAATTCTCGCTCTTGCAGCCTCTGGATGGAATTGTATTCCCCAAGCAGGTAAAGGCTCGCCATTTTCGGAAAGAACTCGCACTGCAGTAACTCCGTTATGATTGGTCGAGCATAGAAGAGAACAGGACTCTGGCACCGTCATAACATGATCTTGGTGGGTGAATAATCCTGCTACAATTGAATCATCCGAGACGTGCGAGGTAAGCAATTCATCATCTCCTCCATCGTCTGTCAAATCCAAGTCCCAAATTCCGCTTGATAGTGATTCAGCACGTTCGATAGTGGCACCTAGAGCGTGACAGAGTAATTGGTGACCAAAGCAAATTCCTAATGTTGGCTTTCCAGCATTTGCAGAGGATCGAACCAAGGACGCTGCAGGAGCCATCCAATCCTCCCACATGCTAACATTGCGACGGGAGCCACTACAAACTACTGCATCGACAGCAATCGAATCTAGCCAATTTGACATCTCGGTGTCATTTTCAATCATCGGCATTACGATTCTGCGGAAAGAAACCGTTCTGCCTTCTAATTCAACGGTGGTTGATTGCCAGAAAGGAAAATCATCATCCCAATGAGGAACATCTTCTTCAGAAAGCGGCACTTCTCCTGATTCGGCCTTTTTTCCAGCCTCAAATGATTGCATTTGAGGTGTTACAAGAAGCAACTCTACATCTCCACGAGCTGCAAATGGCCTCACAACCTCTTGATTTCCTCCATGCCCGAAAGTCTCGCGCTCGACCAGCAGGTCGACCATCAGAACCCTCACCATGTCTGCCACATTGGCGGTCAGCCCACCAATGGTTCAAAGCACCTCGCCCGGTAGGGGGTTAGGAGGAATTGACATGGCAGAGGTGGATAAGCAGTTAATTTTGCAATCCGTCGGTCCAGTCCAAGCAATTTTGGACGCCCATGATGGTATCGTCAATGTAGTCGACACCACAGATGGAATAATCATGATTTCACTTGAGGGGGGTTGTACAGGATGTAGTTCAACTCCAATGACTGCCATGCAGATTTATTATTCATTGATGAAACTCGATCAAGTAAACGATGTAATCTTTGTTAATGGCGAACTCCCCGCTTACATGCGCGCCTTTATCGATGACAAATTGGGCGTTGAAAGGACTGAAGAATAGATTCAGTCTTCATCTCTTTCACGCTTTCTCATCCTCATTATTTCGTGAGGGTTAATTTCACCTTGCACATCTTGGCCTTTGATGTTTAGAGATCCTGCAGCAGCAACAATTAGAGCAGTCAAAGCAAATGGCAATGCAACATTACGAGAACCCCATAATTCTCCTCCCAAATGATGTAGAAGAACTAACAAAAATGCAGAGGTCACACACATGACAAAGATTGTTTTCTGAGCGAATACTTCTCCCCATTCCGCTCGAGTAAAGGTGCCAATACTCATCCAGAGCAACATAGCGATACCACAGAGGGTAATCGAGGCTGTTTCGAGGGTCGCAAGTAACTCCACACCCTTGCGATTAGGTGTGCATTTGTGAGTCTTGGGTCCAACAGTGCTGATGGACAGCCTCAAGGGCCGAGAAGCCTCGTTCAGTGCATGGTGAAGGTCAAGGGTTGGAGTTTACCCAAACCTCGAAGCACAGGCCCTCCTTTCCAAACTAAGTCTTCCGTGGTTGCTGTAATGGAACAAGTAGGAGTACTTCTGGAACTAGATGGAGCCAATGTGTTTAGGGTCAGAGCATACCAAAATGCTAGCCGAGCCCTCGCATCCATGGAGGAAGATTTGCTCAGTGTCGTAAAAGAAGGAAGGCTGGTTGAGGTCAAAGGAATTGGCAAAGGTATCAGCGGCTTAGTTACCGAGGCTGTAATGGAGGGTACTTGGGGGGATTTGAATGAACTTTATGGGAAAATCCCACCGGGTCTAATCGAGATAGTAGGAATACCTGGATTAGGGCCAAAACGCGCCCGCTTGATGTATGAGGAACTCGGAGTAGATTCGGTTGACTCTCTAAAGATAGCATGTGAATTGGGTCATGTTGCGCCTCTCTCGGGTTTTGGTGAAAAAAGTCAACGAAAATATCTCGAAGGAATTGAGTTACTCCGGAGATACCAAGGCCGTTCTAGAATGGATGTAGGTTTGATGTTTGGTCGGGCTTTGGAGGCTAGGGTTGCTTCGATTCCTGGAGTTTCTCGTGCGCAACTTGCAGGTAGTGCACGGCGGCGTAGAGAAACTATTGGAGACCTAGATATCGTCGCTGCGGCAGAACCCGAGGATCATGATTCTGTAGTGAAGGCTATACTCTCTCTTCCCGGAATTGCTGAGGTAAAGGGTTCTGGTGAGTCAAAGGTTAGCCTAATTTTAGAACAAGATATGTTATCCGGTTCTGGTACTACAGGAACTCTTGATGCACAACTTGCAGAGTCAATGATGGAGCGAAGCGGGGATGCAACAATCGATGCTCAGGTCAGAATAGTTCCACCTGCTACTTTTCCATTCACTCTGGCTTACTTCACGGGTTCCAAAGAACACAATATCAGAATGCGTCAGTTAGCCATAGACCGTGGACTTAGATTGAATGAATTCGGCCTCTTCTCGGATAAAGAGGCGGGTGATGCAATTGGTATGGAGGCGGCCAAATACACTCTAGAATGCGCTAATGAGGAAGATATCTATCGTCATCTCGGACTTGCTTGGGTTCCTCCTGAAATGCGTGAAGATACAGGAGAAATAGAAGCGGCTCAATCTTCTTCTCTTCCAAATCTAATTCAACCAGAGAATATTCGCGGAGCACTTCACAACCACACAGTGGCATCTGACGGGGTAAACACCTTAGAAGAAATGGCCATAGCGGCACAGGAGTTAGGTTGGCAGTATCTCGGCATTGCTGACCACTCTGAGATCCTCAATATTGGTGGTCGACAAATTGGTATTCCCGCAGATGGAATACCAGTACAAGCAGAAATGATTCGTGCACTCAACGAAGGATGGGTCGACTCAGGTGAGGATTTCAGAATTTTTCATGGTTCTGAGTGCGACATCCTGGTTGACGGTGGTTTAGATTATCCAGATGCAACTCGCCAGTCCATGAGTCACATTGTAGGCTCAGTACACGCTTTGGGAAGTTGGAGAAATCGAGACGAGATAGAGAACACTGAAGCCCTGATTCAAGCTATTGAAAATCCGACTTTCACTATCCTTGGTCATCCAACTGGGAGAATATTACAAGGTCGAGAAGGTTTCCCTGTTGATATGCATGCAGTATTACGAAGGATGGGGGAACTTAACTCAGAAGGTGTATTGAAAGCGGTTGAAATCAATGCCTCCCCCTATCGACTAGATCTAGATTGGAGACTTTGTCATTTTGCCAAGCAACAAGGCGTCCCAGTTTGTATCAATCCAGATGCACATGGGACAGAGGGTTTGGCTGATATTTGGTACGGAGTTCAAATTGCCCGAAAGGGTTGGCTAGAAGCAGCAGATGTGCTAAACACAAAGACTGGTTTAGAGATGGAACAACTACTTCGGCTCTGACGAAGGTTGATGACTATAGTAGTCCAGCCACATTCATGCAGTTAATGAGGGGACTGGTGTTTGCCTTGGTATCTTTCCTACCTGCATTTATGTTGGGTGCATTTGCATACATTGTCTTAGGTGGCGAAACTCAGAATGTAACTAACGAAGACTTTCTGGTTGGCCCTTGTTACTTGATTCCGGGGTTAATTGTGGGTGGTTCACTATTCCTCGGACTTCGGGATGAGGGGGAAATTAAGCAATGAAAAGAGCCGATAAGGCTGATAAAATCGGGGCACAGTTAGACGAATTATACCCTGAAACTCCAATTCCTCTGAATCATAGCGATCCATACACTTTGTTAGTCGCAGTTATGCTTTCTGCACAGACAACAGACAAGAAAGTAAACCAGGTCACTCCGGCTTTATTTGCAAAAGCCGATAGTCCAGAAAAGATGGCCTCTTTGGAAGTTGATGAGATTCAGAATTTAATCCGAGAAATTGGACTAGCACCAACCAAAGCCAAGAATCTGAAATTAATGGCAGAACAAATATTGCAAGGAGGTGGAGAAATTATTCCCGATTGGGAATTCCTAGAATCACTTGCAGGCGTTGGGCACAAGACTGCTAGCGTCGTTATGGCGCAAGCATTCGGTATTCCAGCGTTTCCTGTGGATACACACATACACCGTTTAGCAAGTCGCTGGGGGCTCTCAAAGGCGCGTAATGTAGAGCAGACAGAACGGGATTTGAAGGCTGTTTTCTCTATGGAAACCTGGAATCGCCGTCATCTGCAAATTATTTTCTTTGGACGCGAATATTGCCCAGCACGCAATCACAATCTATCAGATTGTCCAATTTGCGGCTGGGCGGCGAGTAAAAAACGAATTCAAGAAGAATCAAAGCGATATAAAATCAACTTCTAACTAGCATAAAGACACCCATGCCAGATAGTACCACTCCAATAAGTAGCAATGGAGTTTGTAATGAAGAAACGAAATCTCGAGAATCTCTTCCATCCTGACACTGCCCTTCATCCCACCCGGTAATTTGTCCAATTTGGCCACTTGTACTATCGCAATTTTCTTCTAATTCATTGTCGATATAATCAACCACCATTCCTGCTCCAAACCAACCGATAAGAAATAGCCCTCCGATAATTAACGAGAGAGCCCCTCCAAACGTTCCTGCTTTACCCATACGCTTAATCAACCAGTCTTGATTCTTCAATCCTCCCAATACGAGCATTCATCACCTTTCCTAAGGTGGGGAGATTATGAGCAAGGATATGGTGAATTTTGAGGTTGGTCAAAAGGCCCCAGATTTTGAAGCAGTATTAACAGATGGCACTGGTATAAAGCTAAGCGAAATACTCAATGGTGGGCAGAAGGTAATTCTCTACTTTTATCCTAAAGATTCTACACCTGGATGCACTAAACAAGCCTGTGATTTTAGAGACAATTTTACCAGATTAAAATCCGCGGGATACCGAGTTATTGGTGTCTCCAAGGATTCGGCAAAATCACATATAAATTTCATTGAGAATTATAGCCTCAACTTCGAATTAATCGTTGATCAAGACATCGAATTACACCAACTTTACGGTGTATGGAGAGAGAAGATGAATTATGGAAAGACATACTTGGGAGTTTCTCGTTCAACTTTCGTCATAGGTTTGGATGGAAATTTCGAATTTGTAGGCTATAATGTAAGAGCTACCGGCCATGTAGAGAGGCTGATGGGTGAACTCGGGGTTGAGGGTTAATGGATATCGACGAACGACGGAAAGTGGTTTCGCGATACCTTCGTCGTTGTGTCACATACTCCGATGCATCAATTGCCCGTAAACAATCTAGAGAGGAAGATCCTTCGGAGATTTCTCGTTGGCAAGCATTCCGTGAGTTCACCGCATTTTCTGCTAGTGAGATGGAATCGGGTGCACTAGATACATGGCTCACCGATGAAGAAGGCGATCCTCCACCCCCTCCAAAGATAGGAGATGGTTCATACAAAATCGATGTAAATTCCCTCGGATTCAGAGATAGGAGGGCTTGGCTTGCATCCCTACTAATGCCGAAACCCGTGGTTCTTGTAGGTACTAAATCTAAATCAGGAGTAGAAAATATAGCACCTATGTCTTCAATCAGTATTGTTTCAAATCACCCACCTCTTCTTGCCCTCTCATTATCGACAAATAGGGAGGGGAGACCTAGAGATACATTGGTAAATTTACAGGAAGAAGGAATAGGTTCCAAAGCCTCGATTTTTGTATTGAATGCTGATTTGGAATCAGCCAGTGCCGTGAATAAAACGGTCAAACTCGTAGCAAGAGAAAAATCAGAATGGGATTTCTTACCAGAATCACCGCCCAATTACGATTCAGCATTATGTGCAATTAATTGTAGAGTAGTGGATTTCTATTCATTGCCGGAAGAGGCTGTTGGAACTCTAGTAATACTCAGGGTGGAAGATATCGAGGCGCCAGAAGGAGTAGATTCTGATTCCATACCGGTGAAACTTTTCCAGATAGGATTCGACAAACTCGGGCCAGGTCCTAGTGAATCGGATTGGCGTAGTCAAATCGACTATGCTTAGTCATCAGATGATTGGCTCCACTGAGCCACACCTAACTTGTGTTTTTCCGTATCGACTCGCATATTACGACCGGCAATCATCAGCAGCGTATCCGCCTCGTTTAGAGCAAACACTGGAAGTCCGGTTTGTTGCGCAAGATCTTGAATTCTTCTTCGACAAACGTCTTGTTGACTAGGCATATGAGTAAGTGAGCCAAGATCTACAATCACAAGATTCCCCTGCGCTAAATTATGGCCCATTCCATCTAGATTCAATCGATGCAAATCATCGGGTTTAATGTAGTGAACAAAACGTTCAGCTTCGCCAATCAATTTGTGAGTCCTATCTGACCATATTTCCTTACCTAAATCGTGGAATGAATCGTTGTCTTGAGGACCTGGATCGGCTGATCGTGGCGGCCTCTTAAGCGATTCGACCGACTTAGAGGGGTCGGGTAAGCCAAGTAATCTGAATAGATTAACCACGGCTATTCGAGTTCCTCTTCCTCAATGAGTGCTTCGCTAAAAAAGAGCAACAAAGAACGGTTATTGAGAGTCTTGACCACAGCGGTCACTCTTCTTCGCTAGAAGACTCAGAGTCATCCAACAAGTCATTGAACACCTCATCATTAACCACTTCTGAAGACCTTGCTTGTTCGTACTCTTCGTCGAGCTCACTCATCTGAATCACGGGTACTTCTTCGGATACAATTGACTCAGGAACTTTAGGTTCCGTCTTCTCTTTTGATTCAATCAATTTGCCCTCCTCATTTCTTTTTTGTTCTTGCACTCGCCTCTTGGCCTTGTCCTCACTGAAGGGATCAAATTCAGGGTCGTCAAAGGCATCATCCATAGACACTTTACGACCTCGCTTTACCTCTGCAGGTGCTTGTACTAAATCGTCGGGTTTACGCATCTGCACATATGCAAAGCCTCCACCGCCGGCCAAAATTAGCAGAATTAAAATAATCACAATTGGTGAAGAAACTAAGTCTCCAAAGCTGAAAGGTGCTTCTTCGATATTCAAGGTAATTAGCATTGAATCAGAGAGTTCCTCATCTGTCACGGTTAGTTTCACAGATATTGTTCCATATTTATCAGATTCCCACGCAAACCACTGTCCTACGTAATCCTCATCATCTGAGGGATTGCCATTTCCGTCACTGTCGGTTGTTACATCCAAATCCCATACATATCTCAGAGTTTCAAGGTCATAGCTTGAGTCGGTTGTCAGGTTAGCACTTAGAACTACAAAATCTCCTATTGTTGGATTTTGGTTGCTCACCATAGCATATGCATCCGGCTTTACATTATTGACACTTATTGGAATCTCTACAAATGCGGTTTCTCCATCATCATCAGTGGTGTGGAAAATTATCGTCGATGGTGCCTGTTGTGCATCTGGCCAAGAACCAATAAATCGATTTCCCTCGAAATCACAATCATCGGTTGAACCTCCTATTTCATCGCTATTCTCTTCTGGATTAAGATCGAAACAATTGACTAGAGTTTCTATATCTCCTAATGTGTCCCAGACACTGGCAGTGATGGTGATTTCTCCATCTTCTGGAGCTGGTAGTGGGGTACTAATAGGGTCTATCTTTGGAGCGATATTAACAACCTCAATTGCTACAACTAAAGTTTCAGAACTAGCACCGTCATCGTCAGTCACTTCGAGTGTCGCTAGATGTAATCCTGAGGTGGTATATGTATGCTCAATGATCGAATTTTGTCCAATACTTTCCAACTTTATCTCGGGATGGTGTTCAGCGTCTGGTGACCATAGGTGGAATAAATCTTGAATATCATTTGGTGAGTCCGATGCAGAGCCTCTAATCTCAATCACATCACCTTCGTTAATTGTGTAAACTCCTCTGGAGTCTGGAGTTAATCTAGTACTTGAAAGCCAAATCTCTGCCTCTAACTCTGACGGGGCAATATTCGTAACTTCTACCGTTAATTCTTCGGTAACAGTAGCCCCATCATCATCCAATGCAATAACCTCGATTGTATAATTTCCTTCTTGAGTTGGAGTTACTGTGCATCTGGCGCTAACTGTACTACCTTCCTCACAAGAGGTCTGCCAGGATATATCGACAGGGGAGATTGGATTATTCGTATCCATATCTTCACGATGGGTGACTTCGAATGTCACAGAGGAAAGAACTGGAATAGAATATGCTGAAGCCTCTACAATAATTTCAGGTGGGCGATTTAGAATGGTAAAGTTCTGCTCAATTGTATCTGTATCGCTCTCCCCATCTGTAATCGTCAAGCGTACCATATATTCTCCATCATCTTCCCAGACAAAATCATGAATACAATCATCATCTTGTATAATTTCCATATTTCCAGAAGTTGATTCTATCTCAAATACACATTCGACGATTCCACCATCGGGGTCGATTGAATTCATTGCATCAAGGGTAGCAGTTTCATACGTCTGCAGAGGGGAATTTATCGATAATTCTGCAACTGGTAATCTTCCAATATAGAGGCTAAATAAACCTAAATTATTGCTTCGATTCCCATCATTTGTTATCGCTTCTGATTCATCGACTATGAATTCTAACAACGAATTACCTATAGGTTGACCAGCGGGTACTTCCCAATCCAATTCTACACGCTGTTCTTCCAAACTCCCCAATGCAGGAACATAGCTTGTGGACGAGACTCCATCTGGACCAATTACTCTTAGATCAGTTTCTGGAGAAGTTAGTATACCTCTGTTCACTACTGGCACACTAAAAGTTAGTAGATCTTCGGGAACTGCATTAAATCCGATTGCTGGATTTAGGCTAACTGTTCTGTCCCCCCTAGTTCTCTCTATGGTCACTCCTGCAGCATTTGCTATCAAATCCACAGGGTGGACATTCTGATCGATAATTACCGTAGTAGTTCCAACTTGAGGGAAATTACCATCAATCCAAGCAATCACCCCGTGAGATCCATGTTCACTTCCTCCATCGGATTGATCCGGACTATTTCCTGTGTTGAAATTAACAATAAACTGTCCATAGGAATCGGTTGTAAAAGTCCTGATATCTTGATCTATCTCAAAACGGAATTCTACATTTTGGTTTGATACAGCGTTCCCAGCATTATCCGTCAACGTTACAGTCGCGTCAATTTGCATGTCTAGAGGAGACAATTGGAATTCGACATCAACATCTATTTCGTTGATTCTTGCAGATTTTTGGTACCAGCTTAACTCATGGGTAGCGATGAAACCTATACTTTCTGTTGTTGAACTTTTGATATCATTACTAATCGCGGGGCAATACCATTTGTAGCCGGTACCATCGCCATTTGAGTTACGTGTTGTTATATTGTAAGATTGAGCACATCCGCTATATGTAACACCAGAACTTCCTCGTGAAACAACTTCCCATGATGTGGTATTGGATGTGCTGGTATCGGATGGAATATCTACGTAATCGCTACTTCCACTATAGGTTGTATCTTGTGAGTAACTGGTTTGCCAATACTCTCCAACACTAATTGGGAAATCATATCCCTCCAAAGCAGGGTCATATTCGTTAGTCACCACTAATTCTGCCACATGAATAGTATAGGTCCAAAACCAAATTTGGTAATCAAAATCAATGTCTATTGTTGCCTCTTGCTCAATCGATGCCAAATCTGAGGCTCGGATTATTTCGACAGTATCTATCTCTATGATTAGGTCACCATCGTAGCCGGATAATTCTACGTTTTGTGCTTCATATTCACCTTCTGATTCAACCTTGTAAACCAGCGTGGAAACACCCTCTATAATTGTAGTATAGATATCAGTAACTTGAGTATCTAGATTTCCATCCAAGGTCTCTACATTAGTGGCTACACCACTATCTGCAACAAAGTCTCGAACATCCAGAAAGCCAGTATAATACCAACGATCTCCAATTCTCCAATCGGGAACATCAACAAGACTTACAGGATTTCGATTTACGTCACTTTCTACTAAATCTTCACCTAGTTTCGAATTTTGCTTAACTTCTCCCATAAAACCCATTGCAGGTACTAGAATCAACATCAAGACAACGATGAATCCACTAAATCTTATACCAGACACGAAAATATGCAGACGGAGTCTGCACATGAATCTCACCCAAAGACGTTTAGACAATCTAAAGGATAAATTTCTGGCTATTTTCACAACAGGTCTGCTAACTCATCTTGGATGAATTGTACAGCTTCAAGAATCTCAGACTTGTCTCGAGCACCTGTAATTACCATCTTTCCGGAACCGAAAATCAGACAAACTACTCGAGGGTAATCGAGTCTGTAAATTAGCCCTGGGAACTGTTCTGGTTCGTATTCAACCTTGTCGAAAGGCAGGTGGAAGGTCAAATTATTGAGGTTCAATCTACGTGGCATTGTTGCTAGTGGTTCGCCTTCTCGAATTCCTCGGATTCGTGGGTCCTCTGCCTCTACTTCTTCATCTGTAGCAGCACGAATTCCGCCTTCTACGTCGATGACTTTGGTGTGGTTATCATCCATTCTTGCGGTTCCGTAGTAATCCTCTGGGTAATGTAGAGCATAAGTTGCAACCATATTCTGCACCTCAATTTCTACATCATCTAATTCCCATGTTTCGATACCAGCTGCCCTTAGGTCGCCAATCATTCTCTCAATTCCAGTGTGAATGTTATCCTTGTTCTTTCCACCTGTACAAACCGCTCGACCGGAGCGGAACATTAGGATGGCGAGTTTTGGATCTACAACACGGTAGACTACACCAGGAAATTGTTCTGGTTCATACTCGCAGTTCAGTTGGATGGCAATATCAGGTAGGTCAAGTTCCTCCGCCACTCGGGTGGAGGCGACCACGTTTACGACAGTTAGTCGTTCTTCGTCGCTCTTCATAGGGGCTCGCACTTATGAACTCCTTATAAAGAATCGTCGTGATAAAGAAGCCTGATAATGCCGAATGATTAGGCTTAGTGACCCTATTTATCACAATATTCTGACGCCGTCAGCACCAAGCCGTGAAATCAATGGTGTACCACCAGCGACTTCGATGGCTTCAGCAACCCTCTGCGGGTGCTGTGTAAGAGCTACCATACACCCACCTCCGCCAGCTCCCGTCAATTTGGCTCCGAGAGAGTGAGGGCGAACCGCCTCCACTAGAGAATCCAGTTCAGGACTACTAACACCGATTTTTTGCAATTTCTCATGGCAAGCATCCATTGCAATACCTACCGCCTCTAGATTTCCAGCACCTAGAGCGGTTAATCCTGCTTGAGTTATCATTGCAATAGCATCCATTTCTTGGTACTTGGAGGAGTCTTCTTCCAGCAATTTTGCAACTCCAGCAACCATCTCTCCTGTCGGAGAACCAATACCTGTGAATCCAAGTACCAACCATGCATCCAAATCCACAGGTAATTCTACCTCGCAGACGGACCATTTTCTCTCACCTTCAGGTGTAACCATCGACGCATCGAATACGTGCTTTGTACCTCTGACTTGGTTGCCGGCTACAACAACACATCCTCCCAAGGCACTGGTTGCTGTATCTGTAGGACTTGCTCGACCAGATTGAGCCTTTGCCTCGGCCGCATGCCCGATTCTAGCCAATTTTACCGAATCCAATTCTGCATTGGAATCCATGATTCGAAGTACAGCCGCCCCCATAGCATTCGATAGGGCAGCAGAAGATCCCAATCCAGCGGCTGAAAATAACCCACTTTCGATTTTAATTTTCAATGGACTTCCACCATAATCGAAAACATCATTCAAGATATGTGAAATGTGAGGATGTTTCTCACTCTCAAAAGGCATACCTTCAATCGTCCATGAGTCTGATTCAGATAATTCTATCTCGACTCCTGCGTCGATGGCAACAGCAACCGCGGGATGACCATAGACTACCGCGTGCTCCCCGAAAAGGATGCACTTTCCTGGTGCGAAGGCCCTCACCATGTCTTTCGCTAGGGTGTTCGGGAAATGAGGGTTGGGGAGATGGCTCGTGATGTAATCAGCAAGCGGTTGATTGAAGGCCCGGCCACACTTGGGAGTACCATTCAGGCCTAAGGCCTGCAGGTGATTCATGATGGAGCACCCACTTCTTCAGACCTATGGTTCACTGGATGGGTGGATGATTCTCCTAGTGATAGGAGGGCTATCCATAGGCTTCTTCCTATACCAAGTACAATTGGCAATTCGGCTGGTAATGATTGGCTCCAGCGACGATCGCTTTGACTCATGGGGAAAGAGAGTCATGGAAGTCATCACCGGCTGGCTGGGTCAGAAAAGAGTACTCGAAGACAGAGTTATTGGAATTATGCATGTGCTGATGTTTTGGGGCTTTTTGATGCTCTCAACCGACATGTTTGACTTGGCCACTGCAAATTGGTTCTCTGGTGAAGTATTACCTAGTGCCCTTGTAGGGCCTTGGAATGGAATAGTAGAACTTGGTTACACAATCGCTCTAATAGGATGTGTCGCAGCACTTACGCGCAGGGTTATATTCACTCCTGAGAAACTAAAGGGTAAATCGCAATTGGAAGGTAACTTCATTCTCTTCCTAATCATGACAATTACAACTACTTCTTTCGTCGTAGAATCTGGCGAATCACCCTCTTCGACCTGGGAGCCATTAGGTTATTGGTTTGCTGAACAAGGCGTCACAGAAGGGCAGGTAGTTGTAGCCTATTGGGCTCATATGTTAGCGATTTGTACATTCTTTGTACTAATTCCAATGTCTAAGCACATGCACTTGGTTATGGCATTCCCTAACGTCTTCTTCTACGATACGGAGCCAATGGCCAAGATGCAGCCGCTAGCAGTGAATGACAGCGGCCAAGCTGTTCCCTTGGAAGACTTGGACATTGAGGCATTTGGAGTTGCGAGTTACGAACAATTCTCATGGAGGCAGTTGATTGATGGTTGGGCTTGTACTACTTGTGCACGATGCCAAGACGTTTGTCCAGCCTATGAATCGGGGAAGGCATTGAACCCAATGCAAATTGTTCATGATGTACGTGATTATGCAAATGATCACGCTCCAATTCTACTGAAGGGCGAAACTCCGGATGAGAGTATTCTCGACCGTATGAGTGCAGACGCAGTTTGGGCATGTACTACCTGTCATGCCTGTGTTGATGCTTGTCCTGTGTACATCGAGCACGTCCCCAAACTCACAGATCTGCGTCGAAATGCAATGATGGAGACGATGGAATATCCAGAGGAATTGAATGTCGCAATGGGTAACCTTGAGTCTGCTTCAAATCCATACGGATTCGGTATGCACGAGCGTGGCAACTGGGCAGAAGGACTTGACATCAAAATCGGTGAACCGGCGGAATACATCTACTTCGTAGGTTGCGCCGCGAGTTTTGACGAGAGGAATCAGAAAGTAGCTAGAGCGACTATTGGATTGCTAAAGGAAGCCGGATTGGATGTTGGAATACTTGGAATGCAAGAAGGATGCTCCGGCGATCCTGCTCGTCGAGCAGGCAATGAATACCTATTCCAAATGCTTGCAGAGACCAATATGACGACTTTCCAAGAATTAGGAGTAAAGAGAATAGTCGCTTCTTGTCCTCATTGTTTCCATACTTTAGGGAAGGAATACGCAGACTATGGTGGTGCCGAATTAGAGGTATTCCACCACTCTGAAATACTTGCTAAATTACAAGAGGAAGGAAAACTTCCAGATGTATCAACTGAAGAATCAGTCACTTTCCATGACCCCTGTTACCTTGGTCGAATAGGAGGTATTGTCGACGAACCTAGAGACATTATTGGTGGAGTCGATAAGGAAGTTGAGAGGCATGGAACCGACTCATTCTGTTGTGGAGCGGGAGGCGCTCAAATGTGGATGGAGGAAGATGCCGACAAGCGCGTCAATCAAATTCGAGCGAAAGAAATTGCTGAGACTGGTTGTGATACGGTTGCTGTTGGATGCCCCTTCTGTTCAATCATGGTCAAAGATGGATTAGATTCAGTTGGTGCTGAAATGGATGTCAAAGACGTAGCCGAGATTCTTTGGGAACAAATAGTCGCCAGAGACGAAGAGATTCAAGCTGCTGCTGCCGCAAATGCTCCTGAGTGATGCATAAATAGCACCGAATGCACGAGTAACCATGAGTGATGAGTTCACAGTCTCAGGCTTGACCATTCCAAGAATCGCAATTTACGAAGGAGCAATACTTGTTTTGTGGGGTATCGCGGCATACATAATATCGGGCCAATCCTCTATTACAGCAATGATTCCTTCATTCATGGGTGCTCCTTTGATGATTCTCGGAATCTTATCCGAAAAGATCCCAGACATGCGTCATCACCTGATGCACGCATCAATGGTGCTGGCACTATTGATGGTGCTTGGGGGCGCGAGAATTTTTGCTGATTTTTCAGATATGTCTAATCTTGCAATTTCCTCTCACATTATCCTAATTTTAGTTGGGGTGACATTCATGGTTTGTGGCATTATGTCATTCCGCGCTGCTCGTCTTGCTAGAGAAGCGGAGTGATAGTTTGCCATCTCCTATAATCGGGGTTACTGCCTGTAAAAGAGACTCTACTTTCGGCCCTTGGAATATCGAAGCTGTAATCCTTCCCTCAACATACACTAACGCTATCGAAGAAGCAGGCGGACAACCAATTCTTTTACCACCTGGTTGTTGCACTTCAAACCTAGATTTTCTTGATGGATTAGTCGTAGCGGGAGGTCCTGACATTCATCCTTCCTTGTATGGGCAGGAACCTGGGGAACACATTTACCTCGCCCATCCCGACCAAGACGATTCTGAGGCATCGTTAATCAGAGCCGCAATAGAAAGAGACATACCACTTCTAGGGATTTGTAGAGGGATGCAATTGATGTGTGTAATCCACGGTGGTTCAATGCACCAACATCTGCCCGAAACCCTTGGATTTGAGGAGCATGGGGGCTGGGATGGAGAGGTGACTGAACATGGGGTGTCGATTATTGGCGGCAGTCGTCTAAATGCAATAATAGGTGACGAAGTTATTGTAAACTCTACTCATCATCAAGGAATATCTGATCCAGGAAGTTTGCAAATCAGTGCCTATTCAGTACATGATAAATTGATTGAGGGTGTAGAGCGAACTGACAAGACATTTTGCATAGGAGTTCAATGGCACCCAGAGCGCATTGGACATATCGGATTGTATCGCGCGCTTGTGGAAGCGGCGCGAGGTTCTTGACCGATAAGCCACGCAGAGCAATCAGAATGACTCTCAGGGTCTATGACACACGTACTCGCGAGAAGAGAGAATTCTCGCCCCTTAACGAGGGTAGAGTTAGCATGTATGTCTGTGGGATTACACCATACTCTCCTAGTCATCTAGGGCATGCTCGCTGCTACTTGGCCTTCGACCTAGTGCACCGTTGGCTAGAAGCCAGTGGCTACGAGGTTGATTATGTTCAGAACTTCACAGATATAGATGATAAGATACTCAATATTTCCGAATCAGAGGGTGTTGATTTTTCTGTGGTTTCTAATAGAAATATCGATGATTATTTCGAAGTAATGGATGCGATGAACGTCCTTAGGGCTGACCACTACCCCAGAGTGACTGAGACCATATCAGAAATCATCGATATGATTTCTAAGTTACAAGAAAAGGGACACGCCTATGTTGGCGGCGATGGCGTATACTTTGAGATAGACACAGCACCCGAAAAATATGGACAATTAACTGGTCAAACCCTAGAGATGGTCAGAGCAGGTGCAGGAGGTAGGGTTACAGACACCGGCTCAGGTAAGAGAGATCATCGTGACTTCGCCCTTTGGAAGCTAGCAAAGCCAGGTGAACCATTTTGGGAGAGCCCATGGGGAGATGGTAGACCTGGTTGGCACATTGAGTGTTCAGCCATGTCCCTCAATCACTTTGGAGAACAATTCGACATACATGGTGGTGGACATGACCTTAGATTCCCTCATCACGAGGCTGAGATTTTCCAATCCGAGTGTTGTACAGGATGTGAGCCGGTTGTAGGATATTGGATGCATAACGGCTTTGTAAATGTCGATGGTGAAAAGATGAGTAAGAGTTTGGGTAACTTTTGGACGGTTAGAGAAGCCTTCGAGAACTACACTCCACTTGCTCTTCGCTATGCATTACTGAGTATCCCATATCGAAATCCAATTGACTTATCTCCAGAATTCTTAGAGGATGCCAGAATGAATTACGAGAGGTTGATTGAAGCATACGGCGTATCTCTTTCTTCAGATTCAGATTCAGGTACAGACCTATCTGAAGCCAGTCAACGTATCACGGATGCAATGAATGACGACTTCAATTCTAGAGCTGCTATTATTGCGATTCAAGAGGTTGTTTCTCAATATTCAGGCAGAGATATTGCAACTTGGTTAGAGTATTATGCAGGTGAAGTTTTGGGACTTCTACCAAGTTCAGAAGAGATGTTAGCAGGACGAGCTAGGGCAGACTCTGCTAGAGCCAAGGTTACCGATAAAGTAGAGGCTCTACTGAACGAAAGGGAAATTGCCAGACAATCAAAGGACTGGAATCGCGCAGATGAGATTCGTGACGAACTCACTTCGATGGATGTTATTGTCGAAGATGGCCCTGATGGGCCAACTTGGCGATTAGCTTAATCATTCATCTTCATCTGAACTTCGAAGGTTCTGATTGATAGTCACAATCGAAGCGACTAGAAGCCCAATCAATGAAATCACTGCGACCCAATACAATGGCCCTTCCAATAGTGAGTCTTCTTCGCTTTCTGGTAAGTCTGGCTCTGGTTCAGGTTCAGTCTCCTCCTCTATATCCAAGTATGACCAAGCATCCCTGCAAGTCACATCAGTAGGCAAAGAGCCAGTGTCTTCACACAGCTTACTAGGTACTGCAAAAGCATCCCCTACCTCTAATTGACAGTACCATCCTTCCAATTCAATACAATCATCGGTAGGTTGCATAACGACTAAAATCGAACCGCAGAGTAATTCTTTGTCCTCGGGCGTTGTTTGTCCGTTATCAGAGATACAACTTTCGAGATGTATTCCTTCATCTATAGTCGTAGGATGAGAAAGAGTCGCGCCTCTAGGCCCATATGTTGCGAACATGTTTGGCAAATCAGGTTCTGGAACAGTCGCACCTCCGTTATTTCCATTACCGCCGTTATTCGATTCGATTGTTGTGTTGATGGGATTTGCCCCTCCAACAGTACCTCCTACTCTGTGACCATCTTCATCTAAATCAATATCATAATATTCAGACCATAGGTCAATGCTTCTTCCATTTTGGAAAGTCTGTGAACGGTTCAGGACATCGAAGTATCTCTCATCTCCGAGAGTGAATAGATACTCTAGGGGGACTTGTGCACCTTGGTTACAATTTGCTAAGAAAGCCATTAGCTCATCCACAGTTTGTGTTGCCTCAGGAACTCCATCGTAGGTTATGTCAGCGGCCTTGGTGAATCCCTCTCCTTGGATAATCTGAATTTCATCGTCCATGGCTTGCATTATGTCGACATCACCGAATACGGCTAGTCCTCCTACTACGACAAGACGTACATCAGGATCGATTGCCTCTACTACATTACGGTAAGGGTCGGCATGAAAAGTATCGAGGACAACAAGATCAGCGGCAAGGCCTGGTTGAATTCGACCCGTAAAATCAGCCCAACCAATCGCATCTACAATATTGGTAGTAATCGTTTGAACCAATTCATAATCGGTGAAAATATCTCCAAGTACGTTCTGATTCCACCAATCTGCAGTCTTCAATTCGTGCATCGAACTCTTCGAACCTGAAGGGGCCCAATCGGGTCCAATCATTATGTTCACACCTTCAGCTTTAGCAGTTGCAATATCCGTAGTTTCTCCGTAAAGAATTAGGTTAGAAGTAGGCGACCAAGCGAGACTTCCTCCTACATTTCCGAGTGCGTCGAATTCTGCTTGGGTTAATCCAGTTCCATGAATCACAACCAATTCTCCAACGAGTAAATCATTTTGCACCAAGATATCGAATTCTGCTCTACTGGATTCATCAATTCCTTCTGCTAGGTGTAAGAACCAAGCATCTAATTCACCGGATGCGTTTCCGTCTTTGATATGATTTCCTTGATAATCAGAAGATAATTCTGAGACCTTTGTGTGTATGTAATCCTTGCCAAAATTGTAGAGTTCTATATTTCTTGCAAGCATTGTTTCGAATGTGTCAGTATAGGATGTAGAACTTCCCTGTAGTGCAGTATTTCCCCCCGCGATTGCCCTTAATTCCGCAAATCTTTGTGCAGTAGGGTCGGTTAGGGAGCAACCAACTTCCTTCGCATCTCTGTATGAATCCTCAGCCTGCCATTGGTAGCGATTATCCCAGCCATCTGTTCCGTGATCCCATAGTGGAATTATGTTGTATTTCGCATGATTATGTGGGTCGATGAAACCCGGATATATTGTTCCACTGGTAGGAATTGATACAACTCCCTCTGCAGCCGATGGAGTTGACTCAGAGGCACTCCAAACAGCCTCAATCATTCCATCGATTACGAGAATACGACCATCATCGATGACAGAATCTTGCGATTCCATTGTAACAACTCGACCTTCTAGGATATATTCGCCTCTATGGATATGATCTTGAGGAGGGTAGCAGTTACCTTGAACTACGTTTGCTACACCTACCCATTCCTGATCATTAAGTCCTCCCGGAGTTGGAGCACCATCCGAAAGTTTCGTCCAATTCCCAGTTGAATCGTATCCGTACGGGATATCCCAATCGGAGTCTTCTCCTTGGTAACTCACAGCATCGATTTCATTCATATTACCATCGAGTATTCTAATTGTGTCTCCATCCCAATAGTCGAATTCAATTTGTGTCCAAGATCGAAAGAATGTGATATAGCCGCCCGGTTCAAGAATTGTATTCCACTTGATACTGCAAGCAGGTGAACCTCCATCTGCAATATCGTCTAGGTACCATCCGCCAATATCTATTGCTTCTGATGTTGGGTTGTACAACTCAACATACTGATCGCTGTACGAACCCATCGAACCATCCCCATTCCAGTCAGTTCCTCCGTAGTTTGCATTGTTAACAGATACTAGAATTTCATTGATTACAATTGAATTTCCAGTGCCCTGTGCCGAAGCAGGCATCGGTGTAATCGTCATCATTAACATCAGCAGGGCCAAGGCTAGTGCTCTACGCATCGAATAGTACACGAGTCAATACTCCCCTTCAATCCAACCCCGATTAGTTCAAGCATTTGATTTGCCAATTTTATATCAGAATCTTTCATATCGAGAAAGCGAAGCACCGAAATACTGACCGAGTGCAAAGTACTAGCGTTAGTCATGCAGGGTAGCGGAAGAGTGGCCTGTGCGGCCCTAATGGTCATCACCATGTCCTTCGCCGGATGTCTTTCCAGTGGGTCTTCTTCTAGCCCTAGTGATTCAATCCCAGACTGGGATAAAGACATGATTTACGTCGATGATCCAATGGGTCATTCGGATTCTAGATACTTCGAAGTAAGCTCACCATTTAGTAATCAGTCTTGGGGTAATTCTAGTTGGGCGGTCTTCGGAAATGAAGAAGGGGGTAATTGCTGTGAACACTATCTTGCGGCTACCAAAGAAGGCTGGATTCTCAATTTTGGTGGCGAGTATCCAACCTGGTCAGAAGATAGAGGGCACACTTGGCAGGAATATCGCCCAAGTGTACTATCTCAGATAGGATGTAGGGAACCGAAGCCAACAGTTCCGGGGCAAGAAGGTCTTGGCGAAGGTAGTATCGTTCAGGCTACGAATGGAGATTTGATTTCCATGGGTTGGTTCCCATATCCAAGTAGTAGTGGGGCCGACCAATTCTATGCTTTTCTGTACGATGCAGATGACGAGGAATGGAGTTGGTGTTTCAATCGCACTCCCGAACCATTCTATGATCGCTCTTGGCAGGTTGAGATCGTAGGCCCAATTAATGGTGGAATCTATGGTAATGGTGAATATGCAACTTTGGTAATCTCAAATTTCTGGCATCAAGTTGCAAATCTCGGCGGTCAGATTTCCACTGATGGATTGAATTATGATTACTTTGATTTCCCCGATAGAGACGCTAACCTCGATTCAATCGAGGTGGATTTAACTGCGGAAGGATTGGGTCCCGAATGGGATTTCACAAAACCGCATAAAGAGATGCGAGCTTTTCCCGTGCCTTCAGGCGGGTTATATTTTCCCGACTACTTCACCGATGGAACCGACGCATTCGTCGACACTTCTCTAAATTGGTGGTCTGCTACAACACTGAATGGTTCATCACTTCCTACTCAGTACTGTGCTTTTGATTCTTCATCGGCTCTACATTGCTTTGGCGGGTTGTCAGACGGTGTTGGGATTACACACTACATGTCCTGGGATGGTGGAGAAACTTGGGATTTGCAGAATTACAACATAAGCGGAGTCGCTACTGAAATTGAAGAATGGGAATGGCATTCAAGTGGAGTTCACGATTTAATGGTTGTAAATATCAGATACCAGAGTGCAGAAGGCCCAGATGTTGATGTTGCCTGGCATGTTAGAGGCTTCTCGGAATCTCTTGAACCCGATTCAATGACCTATCTTGGTCAAGGCGACCTAGATTCAACATCTGGTGCAGGAAATGACATTCGGTTTGACTTTGCGAGTATGGGGATTCTGCCAGATGGTGGTTCATTTATCGCTTATCATGATTCAACAGACCCCGACCCATTGTTCGGCCTAGAGTTACTTTTGCCAGCTAAATATGGCCCTTCAATAGCGATTTGAATCTAAGATTCTACATCAAAGGTCACCGAGACACCATCCACTTCGAAGTTGTCTCCCTTTGCAATGCCTTGGTTCAGGCTTGCTGAACCCGCTCTGACTTCAGATTGAAGGTGATCCCAGTCGGAGTCCGACAAGTCAAGTCCATCAATCCAGACGGACAGATTAATTGTGGCTTCAACATCAAGATCGAGGTCCTTACGCTTTGATTGTACCCTACGAATAATATCACGAGCTAGACCTTTGGATAGCAAGTCTTGGTCCAAAACCATGTCGAGTACTAAAGAGACATCTCCTATTTCCTCGTCAGAGATTGTTGCTGCAGCATAACCTTCTTGTTCGACTCTCCGAATTTCTATGTCTTCCATTGTTATGTCATATCCTTCAAGGATACAGATTCCTGCGTCAATTTCGAGTAGTAGGTTCTCAGGATCTGCTTCTGTGAGTAATGCTAGAACCGCGGGCAAATCTTGACGGCACTTTGCACCAAGTGACTTTCTATTCGGTTCGATAACGATTCTTTGGAAGCGCTCGAGGTCATCTTCCGTAGTCAGTGATTCAACATTCAACTCTTCAGATAATAAATCATGGAATTGTGAAATGTCCGGGCCACCAACTATCCATCCAGACTTGCATGGTAGTCGCTGTCTACGATCCGCTTCAACCCGAATTCGACGTCCGGTTTCTGCCAACGTTCGAACCAAGGCCATCTCCTGCTCCAATGCCCAGTCCTGAGGTGGTAGGGTTGAATCTACTAATTTCGAGCCAACCGGCCAATCAGCAAGATGTACGGATACTCCAGTCAGGTCTCGGTGAATCTGATCTGGCATGAATGGAGCCACCGGTGCCATCAGGCGGCAAACTGTGAGAAGTACCTCGTGAAGGGTGTGCTGACAGGCTCGCTTATCGCTTGAATCAGCCTCATCCCAAAGTCGTCGCCGACTTCTGCGCACATACCAATTGGACAAGTCATTAACAACGAATGATTCCAAATCCCTACCTGCTTTATGGAAATCCCAAGCAACGAATTGGTCGTGGTAAGCATTGGAAACCGTATGTAATCTTGAGAGGATCCAACGGTCGAGTGGACTTCTTTCAGATACCTCAACAAATCCTTCCTCCTCATCTGGGTCAAATCCATCAAGTGCGGCATAGTCTGCATGGAATCGATGAACATTCCAAAGAGTCAGGAACATCTTAGCATATGAATCGCGAACTCCGTTAGGGTCGAAATTAGTCGGTGACCAAGGGGCACTTTGTGTCATCATATACCAGCGAATTGAATCTGAACCTTCCTTGTTGAAATGGTCCCAGGGATTGACAACATTCCCTCTTGATTTCGACATTTTCTTACCATCTTTATCCAGAATATGACCCAATGAGAGACATCTTCTGTAGCATATGCTATCGAATACCGTAGTAGATACTGCCATGAGCGAATAGAACCAACCACGAGTTTGGTCGACAGCCTCGCAAATGTAGTCCACAGGGAATGAACCGTCGAATTTATCATGATTCTCAAATGGATAATGCCATTGGGCGAAAGAAGCACATCCGGAATCGAACCAACAATCCATGACATAGGGCTCTCGAATCATTTCTCCAGAACATCCATCCGATGGGCAGCGCAATTTTACATCGTCAACGTAGGGTCTGTGTAATTCTGGAGGTATTGAGGAATCAGCGGTTTTCATTTCCTCCATTTCATCGATACTTCCTATGCAGTGTTCCTTACCACATTCTTGGCAAATCCAAACTGGGATTGGAGTTCCCCAATACCTTTCTCGACTAATCGCCCAATCTTTGATGTTGGAAAGCCATTCACCCATGCGCTTTTCACCAGTCCACGAAGGAGCCCACTCTACTTCGGAATTGTATTGCAGGATTTGTTCCTTGACCGCAGTCATTCGAACGAACCAACTGTCCATTGCATAGTACAACAGAGGATGATCTGTTCGCCAACAATGTGGGTAATCGTGAGTATATGTGTGCTCTCTGTAGAGTGAATTTTGCTCTGCGAGTAGGTCAATAATATCGGAATCACAATCCTTGACGTATCTTCCGTCAAGTTGCATATGAGTTCCTTCAACAAATCTTCCATCCATTCCAACGGTATGTTGTGCAGGAAAACCTTCCTTCATTCCGAGATTGTAATCGTCTTCACCATACATTACCGCTGTGTGCACAACACCTGTACCGTCAGTAGTGGTAACGAAGTCAGCACCTACGATTGTCCACGCAGCGGGATGATTCGATCCATCAATTGCACCTTCAAACAGAGGTTGGTATGACATACCGACTAAATTTGAGCCTGGAAATTCGTCAATAACTTCCACTTGATGTCTCAAAACTGTACTCATTAGGTCCTTGGCAAGAATCAATTCTTCCTCTATTGGAGATCCTCCACGCCCCTCCCATGAGTCTGATGGCGGAGCTGTAATCTTGACTCGAACATAAGTCACATCTGGCCCAACTGCGAGTCCAACATTTCCAGGGAGCGTCCAAGGAGTGGTTGTCCAAGCCAAGACAGAAGCATCATCATCTAACAATTTGAACTTAACAAAAACCGCAGGTTCTGAAACTTCCTTGTATCCAAGAGCAACTTCATGACTAGAATAACTGGTTCCTGTTTGGGGGCAATAAGGTAGGACCTTATGTCCTCTGAACAACAGTCCTTTGTCGAACATTTGCTTCAAAGACCACCAAGCAGATTCAATGAATTCGTCGTGCAAGGTGACATACGGGTCATCCATGTCGACCCAGAATCCCATTCTTTCGGTCATTTCTCGCCATGCTTGTTCGTAAGTCCAAACACTCTCCTTGCATTTCTGATTGAATGCTTCCATACCGTAGGCCTCAATCGCTTCATTACTCATCAAATCCAGTTGTTTTTGAACTTCGATTTCAACAGGAAGTCCGTGAGTATCCCAGCCAGCCTTTCTTTCCACGATGTGCCCTTCCATAGTCTTCCATCGACAAACTAAGTCCTTGAATAGACGAGAAATAACGTGATGAATACCAGGTTTTCCGTTAGCAGTAGGCGGACCTTCTAGGAAGGTGAAAGGAGATGCACCTTGGCGGCGCTCCTCAATGCTCTGGGCGAATGTCTTCTCATCGCTCCAGGTTTGCATTAAGGCAGTCTCTAGGGCGACCGGATCAAGATCACCTGCTTGCGTGGGCACTACCATCGGAGCACCCGAACTGAGATGTCGTCTTGAACTTGAGGGGGTCGCCCAAAGGGCGCTTATGGCTAATTGCAAGGGTTCAAAGGCTAATTCAGCGGGGTTGTATACATGTCAGATACCATCACGCTCGAAGTCGGGGGGATGACTTGCGATGGATGTGCCGGAAGGGTGCGAAATGCACTCGAAGGCGTATCTGGAGTGTCCTCGGCCGAGGTCTCTCATGAATCAGGCTTAGCTATTGTCTCGCACTCAGGGATATCTAGAGATTTGATGACCGGAGCAGTACGTGCGATTGGCTACACGGTAGATGGTCAGGGCGAGAATTTTCATTGGCGCGACGGAAGCGTTTGGCGGCAATCTGCCAACAATACGAAATGGTGCTTGATTGGATGCTCTATTGGGGAGTTCGGCACTCTAGCAGCATACCAATACTATGGGGTCCACCATCATCTCAATTGGGACTTGATTACCCCGGGTTCTAGTAGCTTCGATTTGTACATCATCTTCTTGTTCTTGCTACCATTGATCAACGGACTCGCAACGAGTGTTATGTTGGAAACTGCAATTTTAGTTCGTGGCCAAATGGATTTTAGAAATGCACTTTCAACTGCATTTGGTATGTCATTTATCTCCATGCTAATGATGGAAATCGCCATGGAGACAACTGACCTAATTTACACTGGGGGTCAACTTGGACTGGATCCCATGGCTGTGATTCCAATGTTGATTGTTGGATTCTTGACTCCATGGCCATACAACTATTGGCGTCTAAAGAAATACGGCTTTGCATGTCATTGAAACGGTGAGAATGTGATTGATTGGAGTGAATTAGCGGACGAAATTACTGCTTGGATAGCAGATTATGCCGAAAGTAATGGCATATCCACTCTAGTCATTGGAGTTTCTGGTGGCATCGATTCTGCCGTATCTTCAACCCTCTCGGCTAAAACAGGTCTAACTACAATTGTTCTCAACATGCCAATCCACCAAGACCGAAAGCAAAACGAGTTATCGAACAAGCATATTTCTTGGCTAGAATCTAATTTTGATAATGTAGAAGGCAGATTAGTAGATTTGACAGGCACATATGATAGATTCACTCAAGAAATGAATGATAACGATTTATCGCCCCTTGCACTAGCTAATTCTCGTGCACGGTTACGAATGACAACTCTCTACGCGATTGCAGGTTCAACAGGTGGTATAGTAGTTGGAACTGGAAATAAAGTTGAAGACTTTGGAGTTGGCTTTTTCACAAAATACGGTGATGGTGGAGTCGATATTTCACCGATCGCAGACCTAATGAAATCAGAAGTCTATGAGGTTGCCAAGGCTCTGGACATCATAGATGAAATCCAACAGGCAGCGCCTACGGATGGATTGTGGAATGATGGTAGAACTGATGAGGAACAAATCGGAGCTACATACACAGAATTAGAGTGGGCAATGGCTCACGAAAATAATCCCTCAGAAGAGGATATGACTGAACGACAACATTTGGTTCTCGAAATATATAGGGGATTCAACAAAGCCAATTCACACAAGATGAATCCAATTCCGATTTTTGAGATGAAAAATCGTCAATGAGTGATGCTGATGTCGATGCAACTCTGTGGAACCGACGAGGTTCGAGATGCTATTGAAAAAGGATACCCCATATCATTAATTTTAGTAAAAAGAGCTCATGATAATCAGGAGGTAGATGAGATCATTTCCCTGGCAGGAAAATCCAAAATCCGCGTGATTGAAGGCTCAGAGAATGATTTGTGGAGAATGGCAAGGAACAATTCTGATGACCCGCCGGAAATTCTTGCTTTGGTTGGAAGAAATCCCTCAGCTAGCTTCGAAGAAATTCTACAGTCCGGTGGTCTAATTTGGATGCTTGATGGGGCAAAATACCCAGTCAACATTGGTTTTTGTATACGGACTGCGGAAGTTTCAGGGGCAGATGCAGTGATAATTGATGGTCAATTGAATAACCAAGAGAGAAGTGCAGCAAAACGTGCATCCATGAAAGCGCATAGATTCATACCAGTCTTCTGGCGTAACGCGATTGAATCCATAAATTCAGCTAAACAGGCTGGTTTCAGAATAATTTCAGTAGAGGACATTGGAGGCGATAACCCTTGGGAAACGGATCTTACTGGAAACGTGATTCTGATAGTTGGCGGGGAAAGGTATGGAATAAGCGAGGAAGTTTTGGCCGCATCTGATGAGATTATCAAGATCCCAATGACTGGATTTGTACCTTCATTCAATCTTCAAGCGCCTCTTTCAGCCGTGGCTATCGAGGCGCAAAGGCAACGTTCTGGGTAATTGTGAAGATTTATTCTTAGTAATTATTTCCGAATCGGGAATCCGGATAATATCGATAACTTCGAATATTTTGCTAAACTAACTGTATGTAATACAGCAACGAAGGCAAAAATACAGGTAGCCACCAAAGCAATCATTGAACCACTCCCTGTGTCGTATTCTGCTGAAAGATATACCCCCAGCAATACTGATGATAGCCCGAAAAATTGGGTCCAAATCATGCAAGATCGGAAACTTTTGCCAATAAATTGAGCAGTTGCAGCCGGCGTAACCAGTAGTGCAGTGACTAATAGCGTTCCCACGACTTGAACCATACTAACAACCACTGCCGCCGTTAGCGCGCTAAATAACCAGCCAACATACCTTACTGGTAACCCCTGTACGCGTGCTGCCAGAGGGTCAATTGTTGAGGCTAAAAGAATTGGATGAATGAAAAATAAAGTAACCAATACCAAAATGAAAATCCATATTATCACATCAAATTCGGACCACTCTATTAGGAGAATATTCCCAAATAGGTAGCTGTGTATATCTGAAGTTATTCCAGCACCCCATATACGCAATGATACTAAACCAAGAGCCAGACTTCCGGTTAGAAAAATAGCAATCGATGCATCTCCTCGTAGGATTTCACGCCATTGCAATTCGTAAATGCATAGAGCTGCAAAAATACTGAAAAACAAAGCATACCAATATGGTCCAATTGCTAAAGGTGCAACCAATCCAATCGCAATCGCTCCAAATGACACGTGAGCTAATCCATCACCAATCAGAGCAAGATTTCGAATCAAGAGATAAGACCCTAAAAGGCCGGCAATTACTGTCACTAGAATTGATGATACTAGGGCTCTCTGAAATATTTCCATGGTGAAAAAATATGGAAAAGTATCACCCGGAACATAGGGGGCAATACGTTCCATTTCAACCCCAATTCCATCAAAATAGCGACCATATCCATTCAACAGTATTTCACCAATTCCCATTACACTACCTCCTTCGATTAATCATGCTCTCCATCGCAATCCTCTTCGGAGTGATCGTAGTGATGACCCCCATGAACATCTTTGATACCTCTAAGTAGCGCTAATTCCTCAAGTGTAGGGAAATCTGGCGGTATGCCATCAAATCTTATGGATCCCTCAAGGTATACCATTCGATGTGTAGTATGACGTACTGCTGCTAAGTCATGAGATACCATGATGATTGTTTTTTCTTCTGTATGGCAAAGGTCATCAAGTAATTTTAGAAGAGCATTTTTTGCTTCACGATCAATCCCTACTAGTGGCTCATCGAGAATGATTATTTCTGCATCTGAAGCCAAGGCACGGCCGATTACAGCCCTCTGTCTTTGACCGCCGGATAATCTTCCAATGTCAATTTTTGACACATCTCTCAAACCCACCATATCAATTACTTGCTCGACTTTCTTGTTATCCCTCCATCCCCAGAACATGTTTTTTCTATTTATGGTCCCTAACGCGACTAATTCTCGGACTGTCACACGCAAATCATTTGGTATGTTGGAGGCTGCTTGAGAAACCCAAGATATTTTCCCATCGAGATTTTTTGACATCGGTTTATTTCCAAAGAGCTTGATTTTTCCTTTACTTGGTTTTAGGATGCCTAGGATTGACAGAAGAAGTGTTGTTTTACCTCCTCCATTTGGGCCAACTATACCAATAAATTCTCCCTTTTGTATCTTAAAGTCTATATCTTTGAGAATTAATTTATTTCCTCTAATTACAGATAATTGATCTACGTCGACTATACAAGCAGCGTTACCAGCGTCTTTTTCTTTAGGTTTGATACCAACAGCAAGCGGACCACTATCCATAACTGCACCACCATGTCCTCAAGGAGATATTCATTCATATCCTGTTGAGTTTATCAACCACTCCTCACATTAACGTGAGCATTGGTCAATTGACAGCGTTCATTACAGGAGCGTTAGTTAAATCAACAGCCCATTCCGGACTTCAGATTTTCGTAGTTCTTATCCATCAATGTCAGGTATGTGTCTGCAGAATCTTTCGGCGGTAGTTCCATTGTGTACAATATTTGAATACTGATTCCTTGAGGCATTGTGTCTGAAGTAGTCTGCTCAACTATTCCACTAACAGCACTTTCATCTGTATATTCCTCTACAAACAACACCGTCAAACTATCTTCTTCAATTTGCTCGACTACTTCTGCAACGTCTGCTGCAGTCGGCTCTCCTTCTGGATCTAGTCCGTGCACAGTGACGAAGCGTATGTCGTATTTGTTGCCCAGGTAAGAGTAAGCGTTGTGATTAGCAACCACAGTTCTCTGGTCACACTCATCTTTTAGGCCGTCAAACTTGATGTGCAAGTTGTCTAATTGACCCTTGAAAGCATCAGCATTCTCGTTGAATGTTGCTTCATGTTCGGGGAAGTTTGCAACCAAGACATCCTTGACGACATCTACTTGTGCTTTGAATGCAAGTGGCGATAGCCAGCTGTGTGGGTCAAACTCAATCTCCTCATCTGAGTGGTCATCGTGATCATCTTCCTCATCTGAGTGATCATCTTCCTCATCTGAGTGGTCATCGTGATCATCATGATCGTCATGTCCATGGTCTCCTTCATCCATGAGAACGAAGAATTCTACCTCATTAGGTAGAGCGAATCCGTAATCTCCCTCTTCCTCAATGTGAATGACAACGTATCCGAATTCGTGATGCTCTTCCTCATCTGAGTGATCACCATGATCATCATCATGGTCACCTTCCTCATCTGAGTGGTCATCGTGGTCATCATCATGGTCGCCTTCCTCATCTGAGTGGTCATCGTGATCATCATCATGGCCATCGTGTGGGAAAGATAGAGTGTGAGCAACGAAATCTGCATGGATTTCGGGAAGGTTATGACTCTCTTCTTCCATCCACATGTGACCTGCAGCCTCACACTCCTCTTCTGTTTCGTACTCATTGTGATTCTCGTGCGTAGAGGCATCATGGCAGACGCCGTCATGATCACCATGACCATCTTCATTCCAGACATGTCCTGCGGCCTCACACTCCTCCTCAGTGGATTCATAGTTCTCATGTGTCTCAGTGTTGTGACACATCTCATCTCCATGCTCGTCTCCATGCTCATCTCCGTGTTCATCACCATGGTCACCATGGTCACCGTGGCCACCACCGCCTTCTTCGGCAACGTGTTCGACATCGTTACCAGCTGAGTCTTTGAGGTAGTGTTGAGTAGCTTCGAATTCATACGGACTGTGTGCTGTGTAGGCGGCAAATCCACTTATTCCAGTTGTATCAATAGTAAATGTAGAGATATCTCCAGTACCAACGTGCCATTCGAAGCATGATCCACCTTCAACAGGTGTCATGGATTCTCCATCTTCTATGATTGTACATGTGTCGCCTTCGATAAGCGCCTCTACGCCATCTTCCAAACTGTGCATTGTTTCTTCGGTAGGTGTGTCGGTTGGAATTAGGACCACGCGCATGCTTGGGTCGGCATAGGAACCGTCGACTTTCTCCATTGTCCATGTATGAGATACATCAGTGATACTGAAAATTCCCGCCCACTCGAATGGACCTGAGCCATGACCATGGTGGTGGTGTGCGTGTCCACCTGGCATCTTCAAAGCAGCCATGTTGAAGTCCTCATCATGCTCTGATTCGAATTCAAGAACGTATTCTCCCTCTTCCATGTGGAAGATTGAGATTACTGTGTCAGCTGGACAATCTGCTGGATTCTGGATAGTCTCCTCTGCTTCTGCATGTTCGTGTCCTTCATGATCATCGTGATCATCATGGTCGCCTTCCTCATCTGAGTGGTCATCGTGATCATCATCATGGTCGCCTTCCTCATCTGCGTGTTCATCATGATCATCATCATGGTCGCCTTCCTCATCTGAGTGGTCATCGTGATCATCATGATCGTCGTGATCATCGTGGTCATCGGACATGGTGCCCAAAGTAGTACTCTCAAATGGTCCTTCCGTCAGTGCTTCACAGAGGTTTGCAACAAGCATTGACTCGTAGTCTAGAGCAACCTCCCCGGAAGGCATGACGTGTGTCATTGCTGAAATCGGAGCATCTTCCCCGAGAGAGGCCAGTGTCGATTCGACCCACGGTTCTAAGTTTAGGCCGTGATAGAAGAACATATCCGAATTCTGTAGTCTTACGATGTCAGCGGCCGAGGGTTCATAGTCGTGAACTGGAACATTCGAAGGACTGATTATCTCGACATTTAGCGTGTCTCCTGCCACTGCAGATACTAATTCTGCGACGTGATAGGTTGATACCATGATTGTGGGATCTTCTTCATCTTCAGAGATACATCCAGCTAGGCTGGACAAAACTAGTACTAAACTCATCAAAGCGGCTCTGTAGGCGGTGCTATTCATTGTCACCCGCGCCCGCTAATAACTATATAATCAGAACTAATAAATAGGTATTAAGTTATTATTATTAACGACTGACGTCTCGGCTATACATGAGTCAAATCATCACCTTCAGCGTTGACAAAGAATTCGCACGACGGCTAGATGGATTTATTCAACAGACGGGTTACAATAATCGAAGTTTGTTTTTGCGTGATGCTAGTATTCACTTTGCAGATGTATCGATTAGGGGAGATATAGAATCTATTGATGAAAGTAGACATGTAGAAGGCACTGCAGTGGTATATTTTCAACACCATGTGGAGCATAAAATCGCAGAGTTAAGGCATTCAGAACAATTTCAAATTACATCCTATCATCATAATTGCCTGACCACAAGTCACTCATGTGTAGATACCATGCAGGTAAGTGGAGAAGCTGGTGCTATCAAACGAATGATAACTCAACTGAGAAATATAAGTGACGTCGATAAAGTCGAATTTATCATAGCCCCACTTAGAGAATCTGGCTGCTGCTAAATCAATCAGAAATTTCTTCGAGGCTCGCGAATTTTAAAACTCTCTGTGCGCTCGAAAATTAATTGTTGTAATATTTCCGAAAGGCTAGATTTGGGTCCATTAGCGGCATAATCTTGAGCCCATTGAATAATACCTCTGTAATGTTCATCACTGCTTAATCCGCCTAACCATATAGGCCCTTCTACAGTATCCAATATCACGACATTGCGCATACTACACGGACCTAAGCAACCAGAAAATTTTAGCGGTATATTTTTATTTAATCCATGCTTTTCCCACTCATATTCTAGTAACTCAAATGGTACTTTGTCATGTCCTTTTTCCAAATTACCACAACAACAACCACTGCAAACAATTACACTTGTAGTCATACTATTCACCTATAAGATCATGAATGACTTTCAATCATGCTGACATAACAAAGTCATTAATGTCTATTGGAACCCAAACATTGGTTTTTTCCTCGTCTTGTATCTCAACTCTATATGGATTCCCTTCATCCCAGCATTTGAGAATTACACCCTTGGCGTAATGTCCAATATTTGCATATACAATATCTCCTTCTCTAAATCGTAGTTCTTCAGCCTTGCAATCCATCAAACCTTTTTCGAGTGCCTCATGGTCTAAGTTTCGGCCAATAAAAACAAATCTACACTCTCTTTTTTCTCCTTCTTTCCAAAGGCCAATTTCTTCGCTGAAAGAGCCACCGAAGAGCATGTGGACGCCTTGGAAAACAAATTTCTTGTCCATTCCCTTGACGGCAAGAACGCCTTTGTAACGGAATAGATCTTCCGCCTTAGTTTTCATCAAATTCCCGACCCATCTCTCAAGTTTTTTTACATTCAATTCGCCTTCAAACTTGGAACTCATTGAAGTTACTCTTTGGTCATGCTCATGTTCCGCATCTGTATCTAGGAATTCCGGGTCCATCTCAAGAGTTCTTTGTAAATCGAAAGATCCTATATCGATTAATTTCTTTGGGTCAATTAGACTATTTTCAGTGTGTAAGATTGGAGCGGAACCATTGATTGATTTGATTTTAGTTTCTACTTCTTTAATCTCCTCTTCCGATACCAGATCTATCTTATTCAACAAAATTCTATCTGCAAAGGCTAGTTGTTCAACCGCCTCATTTTCTACACCCTCTGGTTTTTCTTCTTCGATTCTTGGAATGATGTGTTTTGCATCAACTACGGTAATTATTCCATCTAATTTGTATCGATTGGTCACCCGCTCGTCAACGAAGAATGTCTGAGCAACAGGAGCAGGATCAGCCAGACCTGTAGTCTCAATTAGGACTCCATCAAAATCCTTGATCCTGTCATACATTTCATCCAATAATTCTGTTAGGTCACCTCTAACTGTACAGCATATACATCCATTCATAACCTCGATAATGCTTTCTTCCGAACTCTCAACGAGAATATTCTCGTCAATTCCGATATCACCGAATTCATTTTCAATCACTGCGAATTTCATGTTGTGCTCTGTACTTGACAAAATATGATTCAGGAGGGTGGTCTTCCCCGATCCCAAAAATCCGGTCAATACTGTTACTGGAATCCGTGTATCTTTTCGTCCGCTACTCATTGACACCCCTCAATCACAATACTTGCTAGTATTATTGGCTATTTAATCAAAACTGATAACCTCGTATTACGGATTTATTAGTCGAAAATTTACATTCAAATTATTATGTCAAAAAGACCAAATTTTGCGAACTTCCAATCATTGATTCCAACGAATTGAAGGAGTATTGCCACCGCGGCATAAGTGTGGAGATACCTCCCGAACTACAATCGATGCTCGACGCAGAGCATGGCCCTACTAAGCAGAAGGCCGCTAGATTAGTTGTAGATTTGGCCGCATCTGCGGGTGCTTCCGAATTCACACGATGCGCCCATGCTCACGTATCCGGTGTCAGCGTAATTACTGGAGGGCATGGTTTGAGACGCTTCCTTTCTGATATCTCCGGTGACCCAGAAGGCATGGTGTCCATTCCAACCACATTGAATTCAGCAGGTTGCGATCGAGAACAGATTGAAGAAATGGGTATAGATTACGAAAATTTCCTAGAATATCAATTTGAAATTATCCACGCCTACTCTGAATTGGGCATCGAGGCCACTCTTTCTTGTACACCTTATGATCGCGGAATTGAAATGGAATCTGGCATCGGTTCTTGGGCCGAATCGAATGCTGTTTGTTATTCAAATTCCTACACCTCTCTGATGACAAATCGTGAATCTGGACTATCTGCTCTAGCCACAGCACTAACAGGATGGGCCCCATTTTGGGGCCTTCATATCGAGAAAAATCGAATCCCAAATATCCTTGTGAAGGTAGAAGCCTCATTGGAAAATCTTGCAGATTGGTCAGTATTGGGGGACTGGATTGGAATGCAAATAAAGCCAGAATGGAATATTCCGTGGGGAATGATGCCTCGTATAGTCGGACTGCCTTCTGATGCGAATTTTGAGATGCGTAAAGCCCTGACAGCAGCGGCTGCAAATTACGGCTGCCCTATGCTATGGGCAGACGGGCTAACCGTCGATGCACCGGATGTTCCTCACTTCGAGGGTGAACTAATTTTTTCTGAGGGCGACCTCGCTCAGAGATACACAGATTTGGCGCCTTCAGGGACGGTTGACCTAGTGGTAATTGGTTGCCCTCAAGCAAGTGTTGGAGAAGCTCGAGCAACTGCTGCGGCGGTTCGAGGACGAATGGAATTGGGACAGAAAATACCTGATAGCCGCCTTTGGGTTTTCACAAGCGGCTATAATTACGAATTATTGCAAGCTGATGGGACTGTTGATTTGCTAGAAGAAGCCGGTGCATTAGTTCTGAAAGACACCTGCCCCGAGGTGACTCCTTACAATCGCTCAAAGTACAATCACATTCTGACAAATTCTCTGAAAGCAGAACATTATCTGAAAAGTGGTCTCAATCGTTTACCAACAAGTGTAGCACCAATCGATGAATGTGTTGCCCACGCATTTGACTCCAGTCTTTCTGAGGGCCCTAGGCCTGTGTTGGGTGGAAAGAAGACAAAGCCTCTTGTCTCGAATAAAACTCATCAATCTGGCTCTGCAAATCTCTATGGAAACGGTTTGCCCAGTCAATCAAATTGGAAAATTACTGGTAAGGCAATGGTTACTGATGTTCCCATAACCTACCTTGGATACGTGAATAGAGATTCAGGTGTGATCGAAGAGCCAGGACACCCACTAGATGGCGTGCCAATTGAAGATACAATCCTAATTTATCCGAAAGGGTCCGGATCTACGGTTGCTCCTTTCGTTCTAATGGGTTTGATTTACACCGGTAAAGGTCCGAAGGGGATAATCAATCGAGACGTTTGTCCACTTACTCTTCCGGCAGCTAGCCTGTTGGCACTTCCGTATGCCCACGGATTTGACACAGATCCTACCCTAGAAATCAATGACGGTGACTCCGTTGAAATGAGTCTTGAGGATGGTCAAGTGCAACTTACGGTTATCACTCGCGCGAGCGAGGATTGATGACCAAAGCGCTTCGCAGAAGGGTTGTGAGTAAGCGGCCATATCCAGAACCCTGTCGCGATCAGGACCTTGGTAAGTTCGAGGTTACTGTAAGGGATGGAGCCGCCAGGTTAGGTAAGTTATTCACAAGACACGGGATTTTAGAAACTCCAATGTTACTCCCTGTGATTAACCCAAATATTCGCACTATTGAACCCAGAGAGATGTGGGATAAGTATCGAGTTAATGGTCTAATCACAAACTCCTACGTCACATGGAAACATGAAAAATTACGTCAACCCGCACTCAAAGATGGAATACATTCCTTGATTGATTTTCCAGGTGTAATTGTAACAGATTCTGGAACTTTCCAATCCTATGTCTATGGTGATGTAGAGGTAGGAATCGAAGAAATAGTCGAATTTCAAAGGGAAATCGGAGTGGACATAGGCACCATGCTCGATGTCTTTGGTCGACCTGATATGTCGCGAGAAGAAATTGAACATGCGGTACAGGAAACTGCTAATCGTGCATTGATATCATTGAACACAGCCGGGGCTGAAATGCTCCTGAATGGGCCAGTGCAAGGGGGTCTTCACGATGATCTCAGAGCTAAAGCTGGCGCTTTGATGGGAGAAGTTTCAGGAGAACATCGAGGCTTTGCAGTACATCCAATTGGAGGTATAGTGCCACTAATGGAAAAACAAAGATACCTGGAATTATTTCGTATTCTTCTTTCCTCTCGTTCTACGATTCCACCAAATCGACCAATACACATGTTTGGATGCGGGCATCCGATTTTATTCCCAATGTGTATTGCTCTAGGTGCTGACCTATTCGATTCAGCCGCTTACGCCTTATTCGCCCGCGACGACAGATTACTGACTCCCACTGGAACTGTCAAATTAGGAGATTTAACAGAATGGCCATATTCTTCATCAGCCCTATTTGCTTACACACCTAATGAGGTTCGTGAGATGGAAAAGGATGAGCGTTCAACTCTCTTGGCCCACCACAATCTCGAGGTTACTCAGGCAGAGCTTGCGAGATGTAGGGAGGCTGTGAGAAACGGAACTATTTGGCAATTGGCTGAGCAGAGAAGTCATGCTAATGCAAAACTTCGTGAAGCCTTCGAATGGGTACTAGAGCAATTGGAAGAAACTGACGAAGGCCCAGTCGCAGAAAGCGTTCTGAGAACCATCGCCTCAAGTGACCCGATTAGGGGTTCGGCTGAGCAATTTTCCGACGACATTTATAGTCGGCCACATCTTCTTCATTTGAATGCCTTATTGGCTATGAGATGGCGCCGTCCTGGATCTTGGTGGGATGGCTCAGATGATAAGGTAGAACGGGTTGTAATATTATCAGGGGCAGAGCCGCCGTGGCGCGATTCTGCATTAGGTTCTGCAATAAGTGCGTTGGAAGAAGAACCCCGTTCAATCGTACTAATTTCAACCCCGATTGGCCTAATTCCATTCACTCTCGAGGATGTTTCTCCATGGTGTCATATCCAGTGTCCTGATGAACTATGGAATTTGGTTCTCGATGAATCTGAAATCGATACTTGGTTGGAAGACCTTGGAGTCGCAGATTTACCTCTGGATATCCATGTCTGTCAACCCGATCCAGAAGATGAGGCGGGTGGTGAAAATCGAAGAAAAATACGTGACTGGATTGACCGTTGTACCATTGTCGACAAATTATCATTATTATGTGGAATTTCACCTTCAGAAGTTTGTAAATTATCTGATGAAATGACCTCGCGTCGGTCTCGTACAGATCGCATGGTCAATGTCAACTTTGCAGGAGTACATTGTCTATCTCCCCGTTTATCAGACGGCGCTCTTTCCCTAACCTTGGCCGGTGCAAAAAAACTCCATAAATTAAATCCAAAACCACCGAACACATTTGAGCAGGGGATAATTCCGAGCGAGTTAGATCACCCAGGGATGCCCCGTGTTTTGTTGATGGATGATGCGATTCCATTTGTTGGAAAAGGGCGTAATGTTATCCATGGTTTCGTTCTTGGTGCCGATCCTCACCTAATTGTCGGTCAACCATGCTTGGTTGTTAGTACAAAAGGTGAATTGGTAGCCCATGGAGTAGCGAATGCAACAGCCGATGATATGGCCTTCTTTGACAAGGGCATTGCAGTAAAGGTTCGAGATGGAGCATTGTAGTAATTCTATGATACAATTACAATTGCGACGGGGATTAATTCAAGTGATTCAGGCCCTCACATCAAGGCGACTCCCCTAGGGAGTCGTTCAGTTGGAGATGATTTCTTGAGTGAAGGATTTGTCATCGAGACACGTAATTTACGCAAGATGTATGGTCCACACCTAGCCCTAGATGATGTCGATGTTCAAATTCCACGGGGGGGGCAATTGGAATCTTAGGTCCAAATGGTGCAGGCAAGTCGACTTTTTTCAAGTGCATTCTAGGATTGATTACTACAACATCTGGAGAAGGTAAAGTTCTCGGCTATGATATCAAAACTCAAGGTGACATTATTCGTTCAAGTATTGGCTATATGCCAGAATATGACTCACTAGATCCGGATTTGAACGCAATTGATCAGGTTAGATATGCTGGAGAACTTCTCGGAATGAATCCTGCTGCAGCGATGCAGAGAGCCCATGAGGTATTAGAATACGTAGGACTTAGAGACCAAAGATATCGGAAGATTGAATCGTTCAGTACCGGAATGAAACAAGCGACAAAACTGGCTTGTGCAATTGTTCATGATCCAGAAATTCTAATCTGTGATGAACCAACCAACGGTCTCGATCAACGCTCGAGAGAGTTCATGCTGAATACCCTTAGGAGAACTGTTGACGAGGGGGGCGGCACCGTTCTGATGTCGAGTCACGTAATGGATGATGTTCAGGAGGTATGCGACAGAGTGGTTTTGATTCACAAGGGCCAAATTGTCGTCAATAGGCCGATAACCGACCTTGCAGATCAGATTGAGAAAGAGGTAGAGGCAGTAATTTGGGGAGGCGCCTCAAAAATGGAGGAAGCCTTGATTTCGAACGGTCTGAAAGTTAGACGAATGGGCAGAGTCATGAGGGTAACTATTGAGGATGAGGATACTATTGATAGAATCATCTCTACTGCTGCTAAATCGGAAGTCCAAATCAGAGAATTAAGTGAATATGAGCCAGATTTAGAAGATATTTTCCTCTTGATTATGGACAAATTAGGAGCTAGAGTGAAGGGTACATCGGAACTGATGACGTCAGAACATACTGGAGGTGAGTAAGGTGACTGCAGAAGAATCCAACACAGATAACTTACCAGATCAGGAACTTCTGGAAAACTCAAATCCAACACCAGCCGTTACCGAGTTAGGCCAGACTCGTATGGAAGTCGCTTACGGGGCTGGTGATGGAGATGATGATGCGAAGGCAATAGTTGCTCGTAAAGCATCGATGGGTGTTCTTTACGAGCAGATTTATCGCCCTTGGAATGGAGAACTAGGTCCACGTTGGGTTCGAAATTACGCTATATTTAGACATCATGTATACGGTATATTCAGGGGTAAAGGTCATCGCCACTACAATCCATTTGTTCGACTTTCAATCTTAGTAATTTTCCTAACCTCTCTAACTCCGATTGCAATGATTTTCCTTTCAGTTACAATTTCCGGAGGGGAAGGGTCTGATTGGCTAAATCGTATGTGGGGAGTAAATCGATACAACCTGTGGGGGCAGGTTTTGGGTTACTTCCCTAGAAATCTCTGTATGTGGCCATTACTAACTGCATTAGTGGTCGGTGGAATGATCTCTGATGACAGAAAGAATGGAACTAGCGCGATTTACTTTTCACGCCCTGTAACTAGAGCAGATTATACCGCAATGAAATATCTATCATCTGCAGTTGTTCTTGGATTTGTAATAGTATTTTCGTACATGCTATACTACACTTCTGCAATTGTTTTCAATGGAGAGGGTTGGGCCTACCTAATCGATACCCTTCCAATATTCTTAGGGGGATTACTCGCAGGTATTCTATTGGTCATTACTTACACTTCAATCGGCATGGCTCTATCAAGCGTTAGCCAGAGTCGCTTCTTTGCCGCGATCGGCTTCCTAGCCATTATTTTTGGAACTAAAGTAGTCGCTCTAATGATTGAACTAATCTTTGGAACCACTGTATTCTATATTTTGAGCCCGTACGATTCCCTTGCACACTTAGGCCAATGGCTTGTGGGAATTCCTGCAAATTATGAGCATTCACTGGCGCTGTCGATTATCTCGATTTTACTTTACAACGCCGCCTCAATTGGTTTGCTTGTAACTAGAGTTCGTTCACTGGAGGTGACTCGAGAATGAGTACCAAAGCCACTCCAGCAGTGTTACTGGAAAAATGCTCAAAATGGTATGGCCAAGTCATCGGAATCAATGATGTCTCTCTAGCAATAGATGGAGGAGTTACAGGTATTCTAGGGCCAAACGGTGCAGGAAAATCTACTCTCTTCAAACTACTAATGGGGCGGTTAAAACCCAGTAGCGGAAATGTTCGTCTATTTGGCGTAGACCCTTGGGTTAGTACCTCTCCTTATCGCAGAGTTGGTTATGTTGCCGAGACTGAAAAGTTGTATGATTGGATGACCGGACATGATTTCGTTTCTACTTTAGCCCGTCTACATGGTATGACTCGAGAAGAGGCTAGCGACAGAGCGTCACATGTTCTCGATTTCGTTGGGCTTTCTGATGTTCAAAATAAAGAAATTGGCAAGTACAGCAAAGGTATGA
>CACELO010000001.1 GCA_902560445.1 uncultured Candidatus Poseidoniales archaeon | reverse complement strand
GTTGTTGGAAGTAGATTCCTATCCACAGCTATTCCGAGATACGCATGGTCTTTCTGCATCAGAACCAACTTTTGTTCTTCGCTTAGAACAGAATCTGTGACCATTACTGGGTGGAATAGCAAAGTTGGATTTGCAAAATCTCCTTCCTCATAGATTGCGGCAACTTTCAGATTCGTAATATTGAAAGTTTCCAAACAATAAATTCGACCAACCTCCAAATTATTGTCCAGTGTACCTTGACATTCATCGAATGCCTTCTGGAATTGTTCAAATGTGTAAGTCCCGTTGATGTAAGAGAATGTTAGAGTTGAAATTATCTCATCGACCTCTGCTCCCGCTGCACTAGCGATTTTTGATGGAAGAATGACAGAACGATTGGCTTCTGCATCGGCTACACTTGCTGGCCATTCACCAAAAATCACTGACTTAGCATGCCTATCAGCAAGATCACCATCCCATATTCCAGAACCATAAAATCGGATTGTTCTTCCGTCATTTATTGGAGGGCCATTTTCGAAAGCCTCGGGATATTCCCAACTAACATTGCCCCAATCGGCCGAAGTTCCCGTGGCTGAAACCACATTGAGAGGCTGAGGAACAGCAAAACTTTCGTCAAAGAAACCATTGACTCGCACACCTTGTCTACCGTAGACAATGCTACAATCAGAAAATTCTTCCATTGCGGTCATATCATCACAGAACGACTCCCAAAGTTCAGAATTGTTTGTCCTTCCATCCCAACTTCCACCTGGGTCTTGTTGGAAGTCTAACTTAGCATCGAATACTTCACCTTCGAGTGAGAACTGGAAAAATCCCTGATTCAATCCTACAGCATAAGCGAGGACAGTTGTAATCACGAGTGAAGAAAGGAATACGCCAGCAAAAATTGCTAGGCCTCTTTCACGAGCCCTCCAAGCACTCTTGAGAGCCATTGAGATGTTGTTTGGAGCGGCTAACCACCGATTTTTGAAGGTTTGAAACCACCTTTTAATGCGATTTGAAAGAGACAATCTATCCATTGCCTGATCTAATGTTCCTGATCGATTAGGGCTAGCCGCTTTCTTTGCTAGGTTGTACCACCACCGATAATTTTTGATAGCGGTGTGTATACCTAATATGAAGAGTCCAACAGAAATCCAAGCCCATAACATGGTCGGTAGGACTTCTGAAATCATAGACTCTAGGTTCATGACTGCAACTCCTCAATTCCCCATGCAGAACGTATGTCCGAAGCTGCAGTAACTCCATCCTTGAGGAGCAACATTCTGTCTGCCCTTGAGGCCAATACGGGGTCATGGGTTACCATCAGTACAGAAATTCCGTCATTCTTACACAAATCTTGGAATAAGTCTAGTATCTCTTCTCCACTCTTTACGTCAAGATTACCTGTAGGCTCATCAGCAAGAATTAGTGGTCTTGAACCGGATATCGCCCTGGCAACTGCTACCCTTTGCTGTTGGCCACCTGATAGTTGGTCTGGAATGAATTCCATTCTATCTGCAAGACCGACTCTTTCCAAGGCTGTCGAAGCCCTATCTTCTGCTTCTTTGGCTGACATACCAGAAAGTTCCAGACTGAATGCAACGTTGTCAAGAGCACTCAATCGCTCGACTAAATGAAAATCTTGGAAAATCCAACCTACGCCATTCCGTCTGACATCGACTACTTTGTTTGGAGACTTTGTACCATAATCGAAATTCTCAAGACTTATTCTTCCAGAGTCTGCTTCAAGTAGACCACCAATGATATTTAGAAGGGTACTCTTTCCACATCCACTAGGGCCCATCAGGCTGACTAACTCTCCTTTTTCGACTTTCAGATTGATGCCTTTCAGTACTTCTAGACGTCTCCTACCAGAGCCAAAGCCCTTTCTTAGATCCTCTATGGAAAGCACATGAGAGCGTCTCGTAATCGCCTTTTAATGAATTGTATACCTAGAATCGAGAGTATGCTTTTGCTAAATTATGCCCGTAGGCTCTCAATCCATTGGATTCTCGTACATTTTCAATGGTTTCCTCACAAGGAAATCTTGGTACTTTCCCTGCTCTTATCCAATCCCTATGTATTCGCACAAATTGTTCAATCCATTCACGTGGATCTTCAGAATTACAGTTCAGAGTTGGGCAACCAGATGCAGAAGCGTGAAGGACAAGATTAGGATGGTATGGATTACCTTCAGCTATCATCAACACTTCCGAATGTTGTAGTAGTGCGATTATCCGGTCTGGTTCATCAAATAATTGCTGTACTTCATTCGACTGCATCATAACAAAATTACAATCAGAAATTACCTCATGATCTAATTCAGTAACTAATTCTTGGAAATCGCAATCTGTTCCAATACTTACCAGCATTTTTGATTCATCATCGAACGGTTTTAGGAACTCTCTAGGTTTGAGATTTGATTCCGGAGAAAATGCGTCAACATCGAGACAAGTTCCTATTTCAAGAGTTTCAGATTTAAGACTGGATGATAATTCTTCAGACTCCACTAACACCAAATCTAGTAAATCCAAGTCATCAGTCATTCGAGAAGATAGAGTCGGGCTATCAACAAACAAGGATCCTACTGCAGGATATGATCGATTTATTCTTGCAAATGAGGCTGCCGTAGGGTCTACAAAATGAACCAAATCAATTCCGCCTATTGCTAAGGCTGCATCTAACTCAGAAGTACTCCTTACTGTTGCAGCCTTTGTCCAGAAAGGCACCCTTGCTCGATTGAGAGCATCGGCAATCATAAGGTGCCCATATGACTCCTCTCCCTCAGGCTCACTGGTTGCTAGGAGGAGCCTCTTCATGGACTGTAGGGAATAGTCTGAGAATATGACCTAAGAGGGTTGTGAATGAACGGAATTAGCCGATTATTGTAGTGTCAGGAGTTCCGCGCCGTTTATCAGAACAGGAACTGGGAGAGGTACAATGGCCTCGACTGAGGGCACGCCTCTGCGCGTGCTAATCGTCCATGTATGGTTCTGGCCTCATGTTGGCGGTGGAGACCAACATGTGGAAATGTTAGGTCGAGAATTAGTCAAGTTGGGCCATGAGGTTACAGTCTGGTGTGCCGATGTTCCAGAACATGACTCAAAACTATTCCAAAGGGGAGGTATCAATGTCGTTCGTCTATCCCCTAGCAGAATACTTGCGGGAGTTGATCCAGTTGTTTCTCTAGATGGATTATCTATGGAAGAATTCGATATCGTGCACCTACATGACACACTTCCTATATTAATTAGAAAATCGCTAAAAATGGCTCGCAGTGTAGGAGTTCCAGTAGTAACTACCTACCACAATGACTACATCAAACATGGATTAATAGCTAATTCGATAAAATCGATCAGATGGTCTATACAAGGCAGGAAAACCTTGCATTCAAGTAAGGCAAGAATTGTACTAACAGATTACTTTGAGAAACTTCTCAGAAGTAAGGGGGTTAAGGGTCATATTGATGTTATTCCAAATGGATTTTCAGCCATAGATGAGGAAGCAGAAAGACCAACCGCTTTGGTTAACCTTGGAGACAGAAAACTACTGACTTTTATCGGAAGACTAAGCGAACAAAAAGGCCTTGACGTTCTAATGGATGCTTGGGACTTACTTGTGGAAAATTCTGATCCTGGATTCGATCTGGCAATTGCTGGTAAGGGGGAACTCGGTGATTGGTTAACAGAACGTATCGAAAAATCTGACCAAAATCAAGCGATTCATCGATTGGGACTAGTTAGCGAAGGAGAAAAGCGTTGGCTACTTGAGAACTCTACAGGTATAGTAATCCCGTCTCGCTTCGAGGGTCTTCCAACTGTTATGCTTGAAGCGATGTATGCCAACGCTCCAGTAATCATGACAGATGTAAACGACCTCGGCCGATTAGTTACCGAACCAGAAGCCGGATTCTCAGTAGAGTCTGGAAATTCCGTGGAACTAGCCAATGCTATGACACGATTAATTTCCACTAGTCAAAAGAAATTGAATAATCTTGGAGAGGCGGGCCACAAGGCCGCGAAATCCTACATGTGGCCTGTCATAACAAAAGACGTACTCGCCGTGTACAGAAGAGTCTTGGAGGAATCGAATTGATAGATACTCAAGTGGAAAAACCGAGTCTATTAGTCGCCAAAGGTACCTTTGAAACAATGAGAGGGGCTGAGCGTGATTTAATCAGAAATTTACCAGCATTGACGGAATATTTTGATGTAACAATGGCAACATTGCAATCAAGTAAAGAACTCAAACAATGCTGTAGAGAGAATTCAATTCCTCTACTTAAGCCAAAAATTTCCTGGCAACAAAAATCCGGAACATGGTCTAGAATATGGAATACAGAACTAAGAAGTTCAACGAAGGCTTGGAAGGGAATTGCTGGTCTAAAAGAAGTTCTAACAAGCACCGATGCGGTTCACCTTGTTAGTGGAGATGGTTCCCTAGGATTAATCCGCCTTGTTCCAAAGAAAACTCCATTCCATCTACACATGTTAGAGCCACACCGCGGTCTATACGAAGATGTTCTTCATCTTGGAGTGGATGGAAAACCAAGGCGCAATCTATCACTGACTAGATTTGCTCTTTCTAAGGCAAGACGTGATGACAGGAGGGTTATCTCTGCTTTCCTAAAGCGTCCAAAATCAATAATTAACGGTAATTCAAATTACAGTGCTGAAAGAATCCGGACCGTATACGGTTATGATTCCGATTTTATTCATCCCAGTGTAGATTTTTCCGAATTCACTCCGGAAGCAACTGAAGAAGAGAACCAAGCATGGATTGATCTGGATGAATTGCCCGATCCACCGTGGGTTACTACGATTGGTCATGCTGGCTGGGTGAAAGGGGGTTGGGAAGCTATCTCCATGTTGGCAGGAAGTGGCTTTGGATTAGTTCTAGTCGGTGGAGGTGTTTTCGAAGAAGTCGAGGGCCTTCACGATCACGCTAATGCCAGAGGTGTCAAATTATGGACACCCCCTCGTCTATCTAACCTACAATTAACGGGGTTAATGCGCCGCTCGGTAGCGATTGTCAGTATGGCCCACGGCGAACCTTTCGGGCTTACACCAATCGAAGCCTTTGCTGTCGGAACTCCAGCCCTCTTTGTAGATGAAGGAGGATTCCAAGATACGGTTGAAGATGGAGTCAATGGACGACTTCTTCCCCGTGACGATATAATGGCTTGGCAAGAGGCCCTAAACGAGGCACTGGACACCGATGTGAAAAAGAAATGGGCTGAGGCTGGAAGACAGAAAATCGCAGAATTAAATCTATCACCTGACGCTCATGCTAGGCGTATCCTTGAGACCTTCGAGGAACTCAATAATAACTAGATTTACCTCGAACTTGTAAGCGAACTGTTGATACCTTAGGTAAGAACGCCGTTCTACTATGATCCATGATGAATCGAAAGATAACAAGGTACGGGACAAGAATGTATCACCGATGAGCAGGGGCGTCCTAGCCCTAGCAATATTCACCTTACTGGCAAGCTCGTCCATGGCCGCAGGGCTCGAAGAGTTTGCAGCACCAGAGTATGCAGAGGATGACTGGATGGCCGGAGTGGTCGATGACGCCACGGACGACGAGGACTGGGACGAGAGGAAGTCCGAGGACAGTCGAATGAAGAAGGGCGCCAAGGACTTCATCCGCAGCATGATGAGCGACAGGATGGACGACAGGATGGACGACAGGGTTGAGCACCTCAAGCAGAGGATAGCAGCCGGCGAGGAACTCATCATCGCTCTTAGGTTCTGCTTGGAGGATACAGCCTGCGAGGCGGACTCAGAACAACTCCAAGAGATGATTGACAACATGGAGGATAAGCATGCTGAGATGCAGCACAAAATCGATGCCGAGTCTCAGGACGAGCTCATAATGGAGGAGGTCCGGATGAGGACAGACCCCAATCCAGCAGACGATGACGAGATGACGCAAGAGGACTGCGAAGCGGCCGGAGGAGAATGGTACGAGGACAGACAGGTCTGCGTAACCGAATCCGAAGAAAGGATATGTCTCTGGGAAAAGGATGGGGTCGTGCACTACGACTGCCCAGATGAAGATGAAGTAAGGTTCGACTGCAGAACAGATGAAGTCTGGTCAGAAGAGAAGGAGGAGTGGTGCCACGCACGTATGGAACACGGGGACTGGCACGACTGGGACGACGAGAGAAAAATGAGGTACTCAGAGGACAAAGCATCCATGCTCGAGGCCGCGTCCACCGCCATCGTATACTGCCTGGAGAACGAAGCCTGCACTGCGGAAGCATCCGCCATCACATCAGTATACGAGGAGATGACAGAGAAGCACCACCGCCATGCCAAATGCGCGGGCGGGGAGAAGTGCCATCGTGATAAAGACGACAGGAGAGGCCTCATGGAGAGGCTTAGTGATGCTGTGTTCGGTGGCCCTGCAGAGATGGAGGACCGCGAGGAATTCGACATGGAGATTAGGATAATGGCCGACCTCGAGGTGCCTCAGGAGGTCTGCGAGGAGAGAGGTGGTGAGTGGGTCGCCGACGGAGATGCATCAGCCTGCGTCTGGCCAGAGTACGACAGGGACTGTAACAAGGACAAGGACCGTGATGATTCCGGAGATTCTGATCAGGAACCAGTAGAGGACGAATCCAACGAATCAGCTACTACTCAAGAGGAGTGCGAGGCAAACGGTGGAACATGGTCTGAAGACCGACAGCAGTGTTACTGATTCTATCACTCAGGTAAACGTTCTACCTTAGGACCAAGCATGAATGCCGCAACCACTGCGACCAGCCCTATGATTAGTAGAACTAGAGAAAACCATCCATTTACAACTATCGAATCGTCAAAGGCTGGCCAAAAGGGTAGGATATCCATCGTCGATTCTCCAAGCGTCATCTTTGCCCCAATTGATCCCAGAACAGTAATGCTTGCAAGTGCTCCAATTGCTGAAATTGCTTGCAATAGTGCAAGCCTAGAATCATTCCAAACTCCTGGACCAAATCTCCAGCGTCCGATTACCATGGAAGCAAGGAATCCGGTTGTTAATCCAGCAAAGAGGAATTTGTTGTAACTCATTGCGTCACTAGCTGGATCGGACATTGACATTGTACCGGAAAGTACAGCGATAGGAAGCAAAGGGAGTGTTGCGATTGCGGCAATGTAGGATGCAGTGTCGAGATGAGCGCGAGCATTCTTGGCCCCTACAAAGTAATTCGATACCCAAGCGGCTATGGCACATAGACAAGCGAGAGTAGCAATGCCTGTTGTTAGACCAACTACTAGGTGATGTAAGGTCTGAGAGAACATTACTCATCACCTTCGTAATTCGGATCGTCAACCCATTCTTCATCAACCGGATCCCAAAGTAAACCAGGGTGTTCATCGTACTTCAGAAGACGTGCTCGATATGCCGCATCTTCATCGAATGTTGGTTTATCAACTACTGATTCGGGAGGTGTTTCCTCGGCTACCTCCGCTTCTTTTGTTTGGTCCAAATCGTTCTTTCTTCGGGGTGGTTGTAACAATCCCTGGAGACTCACCAGAAGTGCGATTATGATGAACGCACCTGCAAAGCCTTGGGCTCTAGCCCCCATCAAATTACCATCAAATTCGGGCGGAATGGTCCCCATCGTCAGCCAAGGCTGAATAACATCGAACTCTCCGTTAGAAGTGGTTACCTGATAGACTATTCTTCCATCCCCCATGGTGGCAGGTAAGTGTACTAACCATTCATCATCGGTTCCTGCTTCAACAGTTGCAGGATGGGAAACCGATTCTCCTTCCAATTTCCATTCAACAGAAATTTCTGTGGTATTTTGAGTTAGCACACTTACCGGAGATGTATCGCCCGTAACTCGGTAATTTGGTGCAATCCAATCGAGGGCAAAACCAGGTAGGTTTGCAGGTACAGGATTAATTGAAATCGAATGTGATTCCGATACTCCCAGATAGGCAAGATTTTCGTATCCAGCTCCGTGATGAATAGCTACGATTAGATCTCCATCGCCGACTTCTTCGGGTGCTGTAAGAACCCAACTTAGGCTAACAGCACCATTTGTTGGAACTATGACTTCAACATAGTTTACATTCGTTCCTGATGGATCCTGAATAATATTCCAACCATGATCTTCAGGATTATCTCCATTTCCATTAGTCGAGGAAAGAAGGAATACACCCAGTATTCTCGAATGTGAAATCATGTCAATCTCAATTGTTGTATCGAATTGATAGGCAGTTCCTGTGAATGCAGTATTTCCAGATGTTATCGAAATCGTTGCCGTGGAAGGGGCACTCAGAGTAGGGTCTCCATGACAAGACCCACCACAAACAAAGTCTCTGTTTCCATCGCCGTTACCGCCAGGATTTGCCACCGTACCTTGCGTGGAAATTAGGACTAGAGCAATTGTTGCAATAGCGATAATTCTACCGCGCATCAGGCATCCCTCCTTCTACCAAAAACGGTTATTCCGATACTCACAAGACCCACCAGTAGCATAATTATCGTCATTGGTAAAGACATCGAGGAAATTGATCCTGTAGGTTCGATATCAATCGATTTAGGAGCCTCAGAAGCATCTACACTCGCGGTATTTTCCATTTCAAATAGCCACAAAACTTCGAGTCCTACAACCTCAGCAGTTACTACATAATAGAGGTTAGAAGCAACAGGAGCAGTCTCACTCCAAAATAACTCAGTTGTCTCTCCAACCGCTTCTAGGTCGGTTAGCAGTGCTTCTCCATTTGCATCGTGCCCTGACGAGGTGAAGGGACTACTTGATCGATAAATCTGGAAATTAGTTTCTCCCTCCGTCCATTCCCAGGATAAATCCACTTTAGTACCAGAGAGTGTCGCAGTAAGGCCACTTACCGTGGTCACATCTCCAAATGTGATGTATGACATACTGATACCAGTTTCTCCCATATCATCTACGACGGTTAGCATTACAGAATGAGATCCTGTCCCCAACTGTACATTGACGATCTCGCCGGTTAAACTGTCTCCATTTACATCCCACATGTAATGGATAATTTCTCCATCAAGATCTATTGACATCGAACTATCGAGTGTGATAAATGCGCCAGCAATAGGAGGTTCAGGAGATGTCGAGAACATTGCCGTGGGTGGAACGTTAGCGATTTCGATTTCTGCTACTAATATTGTCGATAATCCCCACGGATCACTTGCTGTAACAGTCGCTGCCCAAGTTTGCCCCGGTTCTAATCTATCTGTTGTTATTATCCAAGCGCCCTCTAAGTCTGGTACGGAGAAACCGTTTCGAGACCAAGAAATATCGTATGAAACTGGTTCTCCATCTAGGTCTATAGCCGTAGCGTGAACCACTAATGTGTTTAGAGCGTCTGCAGGTAATGTTGGAGGAGAGGGCATTTCACTTGCTTCTCCTGTAAATCCACTTTCGCCATTTCCAAGAAGGACCTGCATGTTACCGGGAGCCCCATTCTCAATCTGTCTTGAGGAGGTTTTCATTGAGGTTCCTAAGTCATCTCCGTCGCCGGGAACAACCTGAACAGACCAACTCTGATCTCTAACAGTCTCAGAGGCTGGAATCTCAGTCATTCCGTCGTATTCTCTTATCCATTCACCATCAACCCACCAACGAATTTGGCTATTTGTCTCTGAGTCTCCGTCGACGTCGCTTTGTTCCCAAATAACACTGAGATTCATTGAGGTGGTTAGTTTCCCTGAAGGCAACATCTCAATCGAAGTGACTTTAGGAGGAGTATTGAGAATTATCAAGTCCTCACTTTCAACCCAAGAAGACCACAATAAGCCATCACTGACCCTTACTCTGGCGTTCCAAGTTTCACCCTTAGAGGTTGATTCAGAAAGAACCGCAGTTAGGTCATTATAGGCGGATACTTGGGTACCGTCTCTAAACCAACGAATCTCTGTAGATTGAATCGTATCGCCATCTGGGTCTGTCCATCCTACGTTAACCACTAATGCGTCGTCAGTACGAGCATTACCAACCGGAGAAACGTACACTGTGGCAACAGGTGGATTATTCGAAGAACCAATCACTACAACTCCTGTATACACGATTTCTCCAAACTCATCACCATCATGAGGTTTGACTGAGGCCTCCCATTGATCTCCGCTACGAATCATCAGTGGAGTGACCCTGTCCTCATTATCCAACTCAGGTATTCTGGCACCATCCAGATACCAGCGAATCTCAGTTCCCTGTTGTGGTTCACTGTCGAGGTCAAAGTACTCATAGTCTAGCTCTAGTTGATCAGTATCAATTGGATTCTCAGGAGTAAGTTCAAGATTTCTCGCTATTGGAAGTGTATTGTCTATTGTAACTGGTCCAACTGTAATTGGATTTCCCTGGTCTAAGCCATCTTTTACAGTAACAGTACAGGTCCATTCGTCCCCTTTGGCAAGCCAGGTCTGAGATACTGATGTTTGGTCATCCAGAGACCCTACATTATTGCCATTTACCTTCCAACGGATTTGGGTACCCTGTTCCGAATCTCCATCCGCATCATAGTAGGCGTAATCTATCGCAAGACCAGTACCACGGGTTGGTTCACTGGGAACAAAAATCACAGATTGAGCTTCCGGAGGAGTATTGGTAGAACCAGAACTCTCAGTAGATTGGAATGATACGGTACCCCACCCATCTCCAGAATTTGCCCCATTTCCATTTGCGGCTAAGACTGCTAGAGAGAAGGTGACTGTCCCGCTTCCAGATGAAGGTGCTGTCCATTCTAGAGACCAGCTTCTATAGTCAGGGAATTGGTGAGTTGCCTGATTTCCTGCTGAGTTTACTTGAGTGTTCATAATGCCTACGCCCGTTGAAAGCGTCCCACTTGAAACTTGGAGATTGAAACCTCCCTCTGAACCGGAGACTCCACCATTCATCCCAATACTCAGAGAATAGGTTTGACCCGGCGAATAAGAAGAAGGAAAGTTATGTGAGGGAGTGGGGGAAGCTCCTGAACCCCCATGGCAATTACAGCCACTGGAAGAATTGAACTTGCCATTGCTATTGGCTATTGCAACTTGGCTTGATAACAATAGCATAAAAAGCACAACAAGCGCTACCATGCGGCGTGAACGCTGCATGAGTGTCCTACAACCTAACGCGCTGATAGTACATTCGGCGCCGTGTTGGTAAATCGATAATCGGTCCGAAGGACCGGTATCGGTGGATTCATTGGTGAGTCTTTGGTCGCCGAACCATGCGCCCAATCGGAAGTGTAGCAATCATCGGTGCTGGAAACATGGGCTCCGGAATCGCACAGAAATCAGCACAGGAGCAATTCGATGTACAGATGGTAGACCGAGAGGAACAATGGGTTGAACGTGGTCAATCGATCATTGCTAGTTTTCTTGATGAAGCAATTGAAAGGCGTATCTTCCATGAGGCTGAGGCTGAGAAAATTAAAGATAGAATAACAGGGGTTGTTGGAACCGAAAACGTCGCCAAAGATACCGACCTAATTATTGAGGCCGTTTTCGAAGACTTTGATATCAAAACCGCAGTGTTCACGACCCTTGACGAAGTTTGTGATGAACACACAATTCTCGCATCGAATACCTCCTCGTTGAGCGTCAATGCTCTTGCCCAAGCGACAGGTAGACCAGACCGCTTCGTTGGTTTACATTTCTTTTACCATCCAGCTAAAAATAGGCTAATCGAAATTATCCCTGCTGAAACTACTTCTAAGCAGTCTCTAGATGCCGTAGAACAATATTGCAAAACAATGGGTAAGGTTGTAATTATCTGTAAGGATCAGCCTGGATTCGTTGTAAACCGCTTCTTTGTTCCATGGCTTAACGAGGCTTGTTTGTTACTTCAGGAGGGAGTCGCTAGCGCAGCTGCAATAGATGCGGTTGCAGAAAAGGCATTCCGAATAGGGATGGGGCCATTTGCTCTAATGAATTTAACAGGACCTCCTATTGCCTTGCATTCTACTGATTACTTGGCTGAACAATTGCATTGTCCCCGCTACAAGGGTGCGGCTAATCTAAGGAAAATGGTCTCAGATGGTGAAATGTGGGATATTGGCGAAGATATCGAGTGTAGTGATGAAGCGGCTTCGATTATTCGCCAGCGTCTTATGGGTCAGGTATTTGCTGTCTCAGCTCAGATTGTCGCCGAAGAAATCTGTTCGATGGAAGATGTTGACCGTGGGGCAAAAGTCGGACTTCGTTGGGCTCGTGGACCTTTTGAAATAGCAAATCGGCTGGGGATTTCGGAAGCGGTTTCAATGGCTAAGTCTTACGCAAATTTGGCGGAATTCAATTTACCCGATTGGTTTGCCGAATTGACTAAAACTATCGAATTTAATTACGTTGACACTCATGTTGAGGGCGAAGTTGCTACCATTAGAATCAATAGACCCGAAGCAATGAATGCCCTCAATGAAACTGTCGTCAATCAATTAGACAAAGTTCTAGATTCCCTCAACTCTCGTGAAGATATCAAAACAATAGTGATTGATGGAGCAGGTAAGGCTTTCGTTGCCGGAGCGGATGTCAAATTCTTCGTCGATAAGATTCAAGCAGATTCAATTAACGATATCTATGAGTTCACAGCAAACGGTCACAAGGTTCTGAATAAATTAGAAAATTCAGATAAGACCACAATCGCTCTAACAACCGGATTAGCCCTTGGAGGAGGATTGGAATTAGCCCTAGCCTGCGATTATAGAGTCGGAACGAGGCGAACACAATTTAGATTCCCGGAAACCAGTATCGGTATTTATCCTGGGCTGGGAGGTACCCAACGTACGCCGCGAATATGTGGAATCGAGGCGGCTAGATTTGCTATTCTTGCTGGAAATTTCCTAGATGCCAACAGTGCGGCAGCACTTGGACTTCTCACTCATTTAGTTGATCCGAGCGAAGTCGACCAAACCGTTAGTACCATTTCTGATTTAGGTAAGCCAAGCAACAAGTATCCCGCAAGACCGGCTGATGAATCCCACCCAGTAGCTGCATTCGCCCTTGCTTTCTACAACGATACGAACATCGATGTACTAGTAGCTGGCAATTGTCCAGAAGGTTTCGAGACTGAAGATAAGATGGTCTCACGTCAACTAAAATCGCTAAGCAGGACAGCACCAATCGCTCTCTCAATGGCCAGTGATTTACTAAATGACGCAGTACTTACTGGAGATAATCTCCAACAAGGACTAGCCTTGGAACTTGAGCGACTTGGCGATATTTTTGCTAGTATTGACGCCCTTGAGGGACTAAGCGCTTTGATTCAGGGGCGTAGGCCCAATTACACAAATAACTAATTTTTCACTTGAAAGATATGGCTATTACCCCATCCTCCTATATCATAGGAGTAATTCTTAGTTTCAAGGTCTACCGCTAACACATCAGACATACATTTCACTCCGCAAAATCATCGTCTTTACCGCGCCAAAGCCATGACCAACGGCTTATACCATACACTTTCATCAGAAACTTAGTATTTTTATCCATCCTGAAACCCATTACTCTCTGCCTCCCCATAGTCTAGCTATTCTAAAGAAGCATAGCGTGACCAAGAAGGAGCCTTTACGGCCGCCATGCCACGAATCAGGTGCTCTTTAACTTGATTCCAACTCAAGAGATCACCTCATCATTCCAGTTTTCCATTATTTCATCAATCCAGTTCTCTAGCCATTTATCCATTCCTTTATCTCCGGTGTAGTATTGCATCTCGGTGCAATTTTCACACCTGACGAATTAGCAGTCCTATATGAATCGCATAGAGTACGTGGTTGCACTTAGGTGCATTTTATACACTAGATACGTAGTGCGTAATCTTGTTACACATGAGTCGCCAACCGATGATTCTAATTGAGAAGGATTTCAATACCGTACAGAAGTCAATTGTAGAAGTCCAAAGAAGCGGTAGAAGTATTCGAAAGATATTCGCTAATTACTATGATGATGATGTAGATATCAACTGGGAGGTCGATGCAGCTGTTGATGCATTTGAGATGTTCTCGTCTCGTTGGACCATAGAAATTCTAGCTGCATTATATATTGCTGGGGATCGTCGATTCAATGAATTGAGAACTCTATTGAGAGGGATTTCATCTCGCACCCTTTCTGACAAATTGACTACTTGTCAAGAACATGGTCTAGTAGAAAGAGTTGTAGATGAAGGACCTCCTATTCGAGTAACTTACAGATTAACAAGTCATGGTAGAACCTGTGGTCGTCTTCTTGGCCCGTTAGTCGCTTACATGAAGACTCACAAAGAATTGATAGAATCAGAATAGTTACTTTCCTGTGTATTTCCTTTACCGTTGGAAATACGATGCAAGTTTGATTCATACAACCGCATCCTTCAAAGGGTGAATGACATGAATTTTACTTATGGCGTTAATAGAACAGTGGCGCAGTAAGCGTTCTGTCGTCATTGACGGGCTAGTTGCACTGGTAGGAGGTGCTTTCGGCCTAGGGGTGCTAATTCCAGGCATGGTTCCTCCTGCAACCCAAGGTACTCTCTCAGCACCACGAGAGAATTGGGAAAATCCAATTCGATCTCGGATCATGTCAACTCTAAATCGCTCTCCGGGAATTCATTTCCGTGAATTACAAAGGCGTTTAGATGCAGCTAATGGAACTCTACGACATCATCTGGACGTTCTTATTACAGAAAAATCGGTTACTACAATGTCAGTCAATGGACGAACTTGTTACTATGCTGGTGCTCCTGCTCAAGTTGAGATTCTAAGCGGCACTGGGGTAACTGATGATGCACGTGCAGCTTCAATGCTTCCAGTTGGACTATCCGAATTACAACATGCGGTTGTAGCACGTCTAACTCGCTCTGATGTACCTCGCTCTCAAGCTGCATTAGCCAGAGATCTTGGTAGGTCTCGCTCAGCTGTTCATTCGGCTATTGGAGTCTTGAGAACTAGAGGTATTGTCAGTGATCGAGAATTGCGCTTGGCGGACCATTTGAGTGGTCTTAGGACTTCAATACTAGAGTACAACTGGTTAGATCTTCGAGCCGAAATGGCGTAATTATATTTGCCTAAGCTCTTTGCCTGTGACTATGAACACCGGTACAAAATTAATGCTAGGTCTTGGAGCAATTGGAATAGCCATCGGTATTTTGGTAATGGTTCTGGGCGCAGGTTCTATTGGTGATGCTGGTAATTGGAGGCCTACTGATGATGTGTATTTGGAAAACAGCCAAGGTGAAACAGTCAGTTTTATTCACATTCAAGAAGGAAATGGAAACTCTATAGCAGTATTCGTATCTGATGAAGTCAGATGTGATGATTTTACCCTTGAAATACAGGGCGGTGAAGCATGGTGGAAAGCAGATATGTGTATCGATGTAGATGGTAGATCCTTGCCGAGTGGATATGGAGATGATCCTGAAGGATGGTTGCATCTTGGTACCATTGAAGAAGTTGAAGATGGTGCTGAGTATACAATTACAACCAGTCACGACGTTGTTTTAGTAGGATGGGAAGCCATTGCTGGAGTGGTTGGAGACTTTTTAGGAGGTCTTCTTGCAATATGTGGAGGGCCAACTTTCCTATGTTGCGGGTTATTTTTCTTGGTAATTGGTGGAATTATGGCACTAACCTCAGGTGGAACTAAAACTCAAACACAAATCGAAATCACTCCTTCAGTCGAGGTTGATTCTGAAAATAACGAATTAGAAGACGGGTACGATAAAGATGAGAAAAAATGGTATGATGGTGATTCTTCGTAATCATCAAATCACCTCATATTGAGTCTTCTAGGGCCGGTTTGAAACAGAATCCTATTACACATTGAATTTCGCCTAGTGGTTGTATGTTCCGCATCCGTTTGGTAGAGCAGCCTATGCCTACCGGTTCTAGAGACCCCGATGTGTTACTTGCTTGGCTGCTCGATTCGATGGGTTTAGTACGATCGAGAACTGAAGGGGCAACGGTAGATGAGGAGCAAGGTGCGATTCATCGTATGGTCAGACATACACTCCTAGAAGAGCCACTGAAGGGATGGGATAACTCCGCTATTTCCGAATTCTCTGGACTCTCCCAAACTGGAGTACACAATCAGATGCACAAATTACGAGAAGTTGGACTAATCAGTTCCAGATTACAAGGAAGATGGCACGTCAACGTACTTCGTGGCGGTTCAATGGCCTCGGCTGTAGAATTGATTGCTGTCCAAACCAGAACTATTGCAATCATGAGATTGGCTGAATTCAGCGAAGTAATATCCGATTCTGAGCTAAGAATGCAAGAGGCTGGCGAGGAGGAGGCACAATCATTCAGAATCGATATCGCCGAGCCTGGACCTACACCCGAAGATTCTGACAGGATTGATTGTTTACTTGCAGATTTTGGTATTACAGGTGATCGAATCAAGAAAGGAGATGTCGTTACCCGTAGGGTCTTCGATGAGTTGGCGGGAAGTGAAAGGCCACTGACTTTGCAAACGATAGCAGATAGGGTAGGGGAGACCCGTTCTCGTTCTCAACGCGTTGTCGAGCGGTTGAGACAGGCAGGAATCGTGGAGAGAGTGGCAATGCGTGACCGTATTGCTATGGATGTCTACACTGGATTGGTACGTCAGTATACGGCTAGAGGAGAAGACTGGTTGATGGGAAGGGGAGGTCTTGGGAGACTAGACGAGAATATTTCATCTGCTCTAATTAAGGGGGTTCAAAAAGAGAATTTGAGTATTGAAAAGGTTGAGGAAATTCTTGCTTCAGTATCAATTGATGCTCAGCGTCTATTGCTAAACACTCTAGGTGGAAGAATGCCTTACGGATATCGAATAGCAGGAAGAAGTGGCGAAGATATTGCCGAACGGGTGATGACAAATATCGATAGGACTCTTCGTCGACTTCGTACCGTAGCGCAGAGATTGGATGATTCACTGACGGTGTAAAATTAGGCTGCATGCCTTTTCAGCATCTCGATATCACATACTGCAAGTGATTCTTCATGAGTCGCTTCTAAAACGACGGGGCAGGCTACTCCTGCTTCCGCTGCATCCTGCCAAGTTCCAGCACATACACACCATCTATCACCTTCTTTTAATCCAGGAAAACCAAATTGAGGAGCGGGTGTGATTAGGTCATTACCTTGTGACTGAGCAAATTTCAGAAAATCCTCTGTTAGAATTGCACAAACTGTGTGTGAGCCTCTATCTCGTGAATCTGTATTACAACAGCCATCCCTAAACCACCCGGTTAGTGGTTCATTTGAGCAATTTTGTAATTCCGTACCTTTGACATTTATTGAATCGTGCATTATGCTGCTACCCCTGTTGAAGTAAGTTCCTCAAGGTATCTGGAAACTCGCATCCCTAATTGTTGTTCGTTTTGGGTCGAATGCAATTCTACTCTCATATTCGATGCACCAGGAAGTCCCTTGGTGAAGGATACAGCGTGACGCTTGAGGTTCTTGCAATAACCTTCTTGGTACACCTCTGAACTCAATTGAAGATATCTTTCCCAACACCAAGAACGCGCTACTGCTGGGTTATCCTCACCCCAATAAGGCGTCTGATTTAACCATCCTAAATCTCGTTTAATCTCATGGAAGATTGTTGGGCGGCCTATTGCCCCCCTTCCAATCATCAATCCTGCCGCGCCGGTGGCTTCGATACAAGCCGCAGCTGATTTGGCGTCAATCACATCGCCATTGGCTATTACAGGTATATCGACAGCCTCGACAATGTCTCGGATTTGAGACCAATCCGATTCTCCAGAATATCTCTGGCGAAGGGTCCGACCATGTACACAAATTCGCTTGATGCCTTCTGCCTCTATTCTTTGGCAAATTTCCAAAGCTGTATTAGGACCATTTCCTGTTCCTAATCGCATCTTCACAGTGATTGGAATGTCCGCCGCTTCGATGCATGCTCGAACCATCTCAACGACTTTGTCGGGATTACGTAGTAAGGCCGCACCAGCATCGTTGCGACAAACTTTAGGAGCAGGACAGCCGAAATTAAGATCGATTATGTCCGCTCGATCCTGTAGCAATTTTACAGTCTGAACCATTTCGTCAATATCTCCACCAAAGATTTGTGGAATGAATGGTGATTCTCTAGGGTCAGATTCGACCTTAAGCCACGAGTGTTTAGCATGACGTGAGAGACCTGAGGCCGCTGTAAATTCAGTGAATGTAAGGTCCGCACCGGTCTCACGAGCCAACAGTCGATAGGCCAAATCCGTGACTCCGGCCATCGGCGCGAGAAATAGCGGCACCGGCTCTACCATGAGACAAGGCGGAAGCCCATTCATCATCAATCCAACGATTAAAATGAAAGTTAGAATTCAAAATGTTGATTCCCAATCTTCTACGTCTTGAGCACGTTCCCAATCTGCGTAGTTTGTAGCACCGCGAGATGTTAGCATCTCTCGGGAAAGTAGCCAGTAAATTAGAGCCAAAGAGCGGCGACCTTTGTTATTCGCAGGGAGGGCGAGGTCAACGTTTCGAAGAGTATTGTTTGCATCTACAATTCCAACTATCGGAAGACCAGTCGATACAGCCTCTGACAGGGCCTGTGAGTCGGCCGCTGGGTCGGTTACTACCAATACCTCGGGTTCAGTGTACGTTCGAAGCTTAGGATTTGTTAGTGTTCCAGGAATAAAACGGCCAACGATTCTTTTTGCGCCGATTGACTGAGCGAACTTACGTGCAGGCCTCTGTCCGTATTGACGAGCACTTACGACAAGGATTCTCTCAGGGTCGTAGTGAGATAGAAAGTTAGCGACGGTTCGGATTCGAGCGTCGGTTTGATTGATGTCAATCAAATGCAGTCCGCTCCCATCCGCTCGATCTTTATCGATGAATCGTTGCATATCTGAGGACTTCTGATTTGTTCCGATGTGAACCGCGTGTGTCTCATAGACATCATACGGTACTAGGGGCGACTCATTCTCACTCATGATGTATCCTCAGTGGCGCGGCGACCTGACCTTCCCTCATAAGCGCTACGCATCGCCCCAAAGGGGCGTCAACGGTGAAATCAGAGATCTTCCAGTAGAGATAAATCAGTACACTCGCCATCTTCGTGTATTTCTTTAAACTGTACACAGGGCTTGGTAATCGTTAGTGTCATCTCGAAATAATCGTGAAAAGCGAATTGTGTGACACCGGGATCGATACCATATCCTCGAGCGTCAATTTCTACCGTCCACTTTCCATTTGCCAGACTAGAAAAATCAAATCTCTCTAATGGGTAATCCTGGGTTGCCCTTACCTCCCAATATGGATTACCCCCAGATTCCTTTACACCGGGCTCCCAAACCTTGACTTCGACATATCGAAGCTCATTACTTTCGTTGAGATCAAGGAGAGTAGAATAAGGGAATTCAGCACGGAAGGTAATAGACATCTTTGATACTGTCTCGTCAAACACGATTGGGGTTTCATTTGTGTATTGGACGGATTCAATATCAAGAGATTCAGAAGTGAACATAACTTCCCAAAAGAACGACTCTTCCTTGTTGTTTACGAACGGTTCTTCGCGCATATCTTCCATAATTTCACGTTGCATAACCAAACCCATGCAACCAGCACTGATGGTCGAAAATACCAGCATGAGTAGAAAACTGAACACGGTCAGCCGCGTGCGCATGTATGATTCTGGAACGTCTCTCAGTCTTCAACCGAACGGAAAGTAGAGCCAATAATTCTCACATTTTGGATTAACTGCTACATTGATGACCGAAGGTTGTCTCCCAAAGTCGCCTCAATGACGACGAAAGGGTCTACTGAGCCGTAAGGCGTTGACGTGCCCTATGAGTACCGAGAGGCACAATCACTCTTCTTCATCTGCTGCAACGCGTGGTTCGTGAACTTCTCGGAATACCACGGTTCCGACCTCGAGGTGCTCGCGCAGTGCGCGGACCAAAGAGAACTTGGCATATGCCCAGTTCTGGTCATAGGCGATTGAATCAGGTAGTGTGATAGTAACATCGTCACCATCGAATTCAACCTCGAAGTCCGAGCGGCCAGTATTCATTTGAAGTAGTGTAGCAACCCGCTCAGCGCGGTCCTCTACCACCTTGACGATGGTGTATGTGTAACGCAGTGTAGTACCCGCTAGAGGATGGTTGTAATCGATTCGAGCGCGACCGGCGCGTAGCATTTGCAAGATTCCATTACGACCGCCGATTTCGACCGGAGCACCAATGGCAAGCATGTTTGGGTCACCAACGCTGCGAAGTAGAACATTCTGGGAGATAGTCTCCACTAGAGACGCGTCGCGCTCACCGTAAGCATCGGCAGGCTCGATATCGAAAGTGTACTCGTTGTCTGCCTGAGCATCGGAAAGATGAGCCTCGAAGCCAGCTATTAGGCGACCTTCTCCGACTACGGTAATCATCGGCTCGTAAGTGCGAGCTTCATCAAAGACATCGTGCTCCTTGGCAATCTCCTCTCTGGTAGTCTCGATAAGATCGCCAGATTCAGCATTGTAAAGGTCGTATTCTACGTGAACGATTGCACCGTTGTCCATGGATTAGCCTCCTGAGGGCGACCCGCCGACCTATCTCCCCTTTTTGATACAAACGGTTCTCCCTTAGGGAGAATTTTCGGGTTTATTCCTCTTCTTCGGAGGTCACTGGGCTACTACTGAGTAGGGCCGCAAGGCCGCCCAACATGATTAGGCTCCAACCAGCCCAGACAAGGTGGGAACCCCGCAAATCGTGTACTGTGACGCGGATTTCTTCAACTTCATCGGTCTCGCCTCGCATCATTGAGGTGAGGCTGATTTCTGCCTGTTGTTGATCGAGAATAAATATCATATCTCCGCTTGGACGGACCACTCTATCTACTTCCGAGCGAGTTGTTGTCCAACTAAAGCGGAGAATTCCAGGAGTCACTTCGTCGACTTTCTCTCCGTCTTTTGTGACCTCGATAACAAATCCAGCGAATCCATCACCTATTTTGTAGTCGTATTCGGGATCTTCCTCACTTAGCAAGACAGTATCGCTGAAAGTTAGTTCGTATTCTTTGAATTTTACAGGGTTGTCTTTCTCTAGCGTTACAAGATGGCTTGGGTCGGCGCGATCTACCAAGGTAGTGGTAAGTACGTGTCCTAAGAGAAGTAGTATGAGTCCTAAGTGTGCAAGATGGGAACCAATCAATCTCAAACGGGCTGCATTAGATTTGGCGGTTATTCCATCGGCTCGTAATTTCGGCAATATCTTGCGACCAATCGTGAATACCACCTTCGCGGTTGGAGGTAGAGCCACGAATAGCCAAGTTAGCATGAACATTGCAAGGCTACCCCGTGAGATATTGTCTGTGAGCATAAGTTGAGGATCGCCGGGAAGAGAGAACTCCTCTGCGTAATATGCGAATAGTAACGAGGCGAGTAGTGTAGTAGCCATGAATGCGTTTCCACGCTTTGCATCGATGCTCTTTCCAAGAGAGTAGATTGTAATCGCTAGAATTACCAAGACTAGTATTGGAGAGCCGTAGAATTCGTGAGCCGCTAGGCTGGTCCCATCTATCTCAGCGGCTAGTAATAACCAGGTCAATGTAAGGAAGGCGGCAGCAGAATACCAAGGAATTGCTCTCGCGACCTTCATGCGAACTGAAGTATCGTTGAACAATTTTGTTAGTGGTGATTCCTCTTCTTCCGCAGACATCAACCATGGGCCCAAGAAAAGTAACATCCCAATAATCGATTGTTCCAAACTTGCGGCCCACGACCAACTTGCGAACAACATTAGGAAAACTCCTCCAAAGACCCAAGCCGCAGGAGGTTTCTCAGAGTCTCCTTTGATTAGCAAAAACATCAGTGCTGCTCCGACCAAAGTTATCGCTGTTGAACCCATCCAAATACCCAATGCAGGGGTAGCGACGAGCAAAGCAATGGAGACATTACGATTCTCTATTATCATCGAAGTCTTTGAAGATGAATCGAGTAGTTGCTCTTGTTGTTTTACTAACCACAAGAAAGCTGCAAAACAAAGTGATATCATAATTAGGAAATATCCTGCTACTTCCAAACCAGCTGCACCATCGTTGAATAATTGTACGATTCTTATGTACGGGTCGTTGTATTCTCTTGCTTCTTCATTACCGACGAAAGAGTGTACTGAGGCCCATACTCCATTCGCACGCGTGACTAATGTTGCATGGATTGCAAGCGCACCAGCGAGCATGCCAAGGGCTGGTGAAGCAAGTATTGCAGAGTCTCTTTCGGAGTCGGTTCGCGCACGGGCATGTACAATCATCAATAGCGCGAACCAAGGCAGAATAGAGCCTGTTTCGACTGGATCCCAAGCCCAATATCCACCCCAGTCGAGTACTGTATAGGCCCACAATCCACCTAATCCAATTCCTATGGTTCCGATAAGGAATCCAGCACGTGCCCAGTGTAGTTGGGCTTCGTGCACTCGCCTCGCCTCATGACCTTTGATAAGCCCGGCAAGAGCTATACTAGCAACTGCTAGACAGAGTGAGTAATATGCAAAAACAACCGGTGGATGAATTACCATTAGGTCGGTTTGTAGTAATGGATTGAGAGTTCCTCTCCAACCAGTTGACTCTGCAAAAGGTGAGAGAATCCAAGAAATTACAATTATCGCAGCGGTACAACCGTGCATTAGTCTGATCTCAACTGAATTCGAGACATTGCGTCCCGACATGAACCAAGTGACAGTACCCATTATTGCCGCCCAAAGCAGAAGTGGTCCGGCTCTACCTCCCCAAACAGCAGATATTCGATAGAGCAGTGGTAATTCTTCCCCACCATATCTTGAAACCAAATCTAAAACTTCGAAATCGAATATGAATGCAGTCGTCAAGAATACCCAAGGTGCGACTTGAGCCGCTAAAGTGGTATGTCTTGCTAGAGGTTCTCCTGCCGGTAATCGTGAGAAGCACCAAATTAGGCTGGAAACTATCGCCAGTAAAATCAGAAGATTGCCAACAGTGGGGAGTATCGAATCACCAGCCGTAAAACTTCGCCCTTGAATAACCGAATGAAAGCATTGCAGATATAATCCGCTTTCCGTACAGGCTTGGTCTTCGCATCAATAGTCGCAAACATACTGCTAACTTTCCATGTGGACCCATATTGCTCATTTCATCAGGGAAACACTGAGCCATGATTGACATGTCTTCGTCAGTAAGATCGAATAATGCCGACTTTCCTCTCAAAATTTTATCATAAGGTGGGAATTCATTACTCCAGAGTTTCTGGTATCGAGACATCTTGCTCGCCGAGAGGTCGTTGGCTGCTATCTGCTCGGCAGCAACATCTGCTGCAAAAGTTGCAGACTTCAGAGCAAGATGAGATCCGCCTTCAAACAAAGGTGAAGTGAAACCCGCGGCATCGCCTACCAGCATAAGTCCATCATCATAGGTTAATTCGAAAGGTCCGGAAATTGGAATGGTACCACCGAATGCAGGATTGCCCTTTTCTTTCCACGGAGGTGGAACTTGTTCTAGATCTTTGAAGTGGGTTGCTTCTATGAATTCGTCAAGGGCCTTCTTGGTGCGCGGCTTATCCTCTGTAACCAAGCCTACATTGGCTCTACCGTCACACTTTGGAATCATCCATAGGTAACCCTTTTCGGCGTACTCCGGCCAAATATAAAAGTCAAGATAATCATCTGTTGGGACTTCAAGCATCTCGTATTGCATACCTGCAATAACCTGACCTCGAGTGTTTAAATCGAGAATTTTAGAGGCCACTGCGGCTACGCCGGATGCATCAATAATGACCTTTGTTTGAATTGGGAATTGCTCACCATTCCCATCACAAAGCCAACCTGTGAACTTACCATTTGCGTCGTATTGTTTCTCCATACTACGTAATTTGTGAGATAGTTGTAATTGAGCTCCCTCGGATACTGCTTCCTCTGCAATCCAGCGCTCGAAAAGGTGCTTTTCCAAAACGTAGCCTTCCTCAGTGAGTTTCTTGGCTGTTCCATCTGGGAATATCACACGAATGCCGTGTACTCGCTTACTGATGACGTGAGCCGGTAGGTCGAGTTTGAGATTATCACAGGCAATATCAGAGATACACTCTCCGCAGTGTACAGGAGTTCCAATCTCCGGATGGTCCTCAATTAGAATCGTCTTGAGACCATTTCTAGCGCTATGGAGAGCGGCGTTACCACCACCCGGTCCGGCTCCGATGACCAGCACATCGCACGTCGTGATGTCTTCCGCCACAATGGTTGGCGAGGTGGGATAGGCCATGAATCCGTCGGCTAATTTGTCCAAAATGTCATGACGAACATATTCAACGGTGAATCGCCACGCGCGGTTATGACTTGGCGTAGGCTCTCGCGGTACATCGACGCGTTAGATAGGGCAGGAGAGTTGCGTAGAGTCTCTGAACCTGTGGATTGTCATCTTGAAGCTGGGACGATTGCTGACAAGTTAGTCAAGTCGAAAGGGCCGGCTATTTTGTTCGAACAACCTCGATTGGCTGACGGTTCGATTAGTGAATTTCCCTTAGCGATGAATCTCTTCGGAACATACCAGCGAACTAATCGTGCTTTGGGTGTCGAAGAACCATCAGAAATAGGCGAAAGAATGGTTGGTTTGATGAAGCCGGATATAGGTGGAATACTTCGAGCGCCGTGGACTGGTATTCCGCTAGCTTTGCAGGGGATGTCGATGGCGCCCAAGAAGATCAGGAAGGGTTCCTGTCAGCAAGTTCGCATGGATGAACCTGATGTGACTAAACTACCGATTCCAACCACTTGGCCAGAAGATGGTGGCCCATTCATTACGCTACCATTGGTAGTAACTGCTGATCCTAATACTGGAGTCCATAATATGGGAATGTATCGAGGTCAAATTTTCGGCCCTAAGGAGGTTGGATTGCATTGGCAGCGTCACAAGCATGGAGCTGACCACGCTGCCGATTCCGGTGACAACAGAATGCCTGTTGCGATCTGTATTGGAGGGCCACCTGAATTGATATTCTCAGCGATTGCACCACTTCCAGACAATTTGTCTGAATACGAATTTGCGGGCTTACTTGGAGGTGCCCGCTTGCGACTGACAAAGTGTCTGACTAACGACCTCTATGTCCCAGCAGAAGCAGATTTCGTAATCGAGGGATATACAATTCCTGGAGAGACAAAACTCGAAGGTCCATTCGGAGATCACTTCGGCTACTATTCATTAGCTGAGCAATATCCTTTCATGCACGTAACCGCCATTACGCACAGGAAAAACGCCGTCCTACCTGCAACCATAGTTGGAGTTCCGCCAATGGAAGATGGATATTTGGGTGAATCGGTGGGAGATGCGTTCCGTCCGGTTCTAAAATTCCAACACAGAGATGTCGTTGATCTATTCCTACCGCTAGAAACAGGATTTCACAATTTAGCGATTGTGGCTAGTAAACAACGCTATCCTCGACAGGCTCGCAAGACAGCATTAGGGCTACTTGGGGCTGGTCAATTGATGTTCCTAAAATCGATTATCGCTTGCGACCCAGATCATCCAGTAAAGGACCTAGATGCTCTTCTTGATGCCTTGGACTCTAGGGTTGACATCTCGGATGATGTACAAGTTCTGAAAGGCCAAGTTGCTGACTCACTTGCACATGCCTCACCTCACCTAAATGTCCATGACAAAGTGATGATTGATGCTTCAAGCCCAACTCATGATGATCCGATGTTTGGACTAACAATACCAGATGGACCTGGCGAATCACTGGTTGATTCTGTAAGCCAAATTGAAGGTGTTACTCAAGTCAGAATGCTACGTCCTTCGATGATGGTTGTAACTACGCATATCGAAGGTGGACCAAGGCCACAAGAATCAGTTGAAACCGTTAATGAGGAAGGGGCTGCTGCGCAGAGAGAACATATCGTAAATATCAGAGATGCTATCTGGTCGCTAAATGGCTCAGAAAATCTGCGCTGGCTATTCATCACAGATGATGATGCCGACTTAGAGGCAGATGGTTGGAGAAGGAAATTACTGTGGCAATTTTTCTGTAGATTCGATGTGGCAAGGGACTTACATTTCGATGAGAATCGTTCTCGACTTGCTTGGGATGCAACCGCACCGATTCCGAGTAATACAGGCCCCCATCCAGTTAGGCGTTGGCCTGGAGTAACCCTTCATGACCCTGAAGTAGAGGCTAAGGTTGAGGCTTGGATGGAAGAAAACAACCTATGAGGTCGGATTATGGGGGCCAAAGAAATTCTAGAATTCGTCAAAGTTGAGCATACTCTATTCTCATTACCGTTCGTTCTAATCGGTTATATTCACGCTCACAATCAATTCATCGAACAACTCCCAAGCGACTCGAGTGGGATGTCTGTGGACATTGTTTGGATTCTAATTGCAGCGGTCGGGGCAAGGGGCCTTGCAATGACTCTGAATCGTATCATTGATCGTGACATAGATGCTCAAAATCCGCGTACTGAAAGCCGACATTTAGTAAGTGGCTCAATGTCTATGCGAACCGCTTGGAATTTAGGTTTGGTATTCTTGATTATGCTACTATTCAGTGCCTGGCAACTAAATGAAGTCGCATTGATGATGGCTTGGTTACCTGTCTTAGCGTTCGTAATTTATCCATATACCAAGCGTTACACTTGGGGTTGTCACCTTTGGTTGGGGCTCTGCCTTGGTTTGGCTCCCGCGGGCGCTTGGCTGGCACTCTCGGCTGATGTCCATCGGTGGGATGCAATACTAAATTCACATTGGTATCCTACCATCTTCTTCATCAGTTTAGGAGTAGCTCTTTGGATTACTGCCTTTGATATCAATTATGCTCGCATGGATGTTGAAAGCGATCGCAAACAAGGAATTCATTCGTTCCCAGCGAGATTTTCCGAACAAGCAACTACACGAACATCGGTGCAACTGACTTTACTTTGGTTTGCTTGCTTCGCAATCGCCGACCCGATGGATGAAATCTATTTCTTAGCAGCCGCTGGAATTATGGCCATTGCAAATATCGCTGTTATCATTGCAAGAGAAAGAATTGCAGATTTTCAAACAACTCTATTCCGAGTTTCAATGCTGACCGGTTGGGTCTTGTTGGCAGCAATTATCATACATGAGCCAAGTACTGTTGGAACACAATAAGAGGTTAATTCAATATCAGAGTTCAATAACTCCCAAAATAAGCACGATATCCCTCAGGTGATGCCAATGTCAGATGTCAGCATGTTCCACCTTCATTCAGAATATGATACGGCGGGGGACCAAGAGGCAGCGATTGATAGACTGATGGAACAAATCGAAGCTGGTCAAGAGCGCTGTGTCTTGATGGGAGTTACCGGTTCTGGGAAGACCTTCGCCATGGCCAATATTATCCAGAGATTAGGCTTACCTACGCTGATTCTATCTCACAATAAGACCCTTGCTCGACAGTTATGGCAAGAAATGAGCGAGCTGTTTCCAGAGAATGCTGTTGAGTATTTCGTTAGTTACTACGACTACTACCAACCTGAGGCTTACCTACCTAATCGAGACTTATACATCGATAAAGAATTGCAAATGAATGAGAGAATCGAACAAGAACGATTCTCGACTGTTGCTAGTCTTGTCACTCGTCCTGATGTAATTACTGTTGGAACTGTTAGCGCAATTTATGGTTTGAATCCTCCAGAAGCATTCCAAGAATCCTATTTGCATTTGCAGGTTGGAGAAGCGCTAGAACCACAGGATGTCATGCGCGCTTTGGTTGAGATGCAATATCGAAGAACAACCGGAGATATTGCTAGAGGAGATGTAAGACTTCGAGGTGAGGTACTCGATGTCTGGATGCCTAGTAGAGATGATCCAATTAGAATACGATTCGGCTGGGATGGGATAGAAAAAATCACAGTTTGTGAAGCGGTTTCATGGGAGCCGCTGGACGAATTCGAAGAGGCTTGGATTCATCCCAAAGAATTCTACATGACTAGTGAAGAAAGATTCCTTCAAGCGATTGAAGATATTGAGGATGAATTAGATGAACGGGTAAATTTCTATGAACGAAAGGGTCTAGATTTAGAGGCTCATCGAATCGAACAGAGAACCAAATTCGATTTAGAGATGCTACGCGAAACCGGTTCTTGCAAGGGTGTCGAGAATTACTCGATGCACTTCGATGGTAGGCAACCGGGAGAGCGACCATACTGTTTGCTTGATTTCTACCGATATTGCGCCGAGTCATATCATGGTGGTGGAGAGAAATATCTGGTAATCATGGATGAGAGTCATGTTACTCTACCACAAGTAGGTGGAATGTTTGGTGGAGATTGGTCGAGAAAAGCAAATCTAGTCGAGTACGGATTCCGACTTCGCAGCGCTCATGATAACCGTCCTCTGAAACTCGCTGAATTCCAAGAGTTGATTCCTCAAATGCTCTATGTTAGCGCAACCCCCGGAGAAAGGGAGTTGCGCCATCTCTCAGAAATTTCTGGAAAATCCGTACACGAGGGGTTACTACATGCACCGGCTGGGGGTGGAGCGGGAGAAGCAGATGTGCCAAAGAAAATTGCACGGTATCCTATGGAAGAAATTCTTGTTGACTTACCTGAGGTCGTCAGAATGGAGATTCGACCTACTGGATTGCTAGATCCAGGGATAGAAGTAAGACCTACCAAAGGTCAGGTGGACGATTTGCTCAGTGAAATCAACCAATGTGTCGAGAGAAACGAGAGAGTATTGGTAACTGTGATGACAATCAAATTCGCTGAAGAGGTTGCAGAATATTTACTCAAGATGAATGTAAAGGCGCACTATCTTCACTCAGAAATTGATACATTGGAGAGAACTGAAATCATCAAAGCACTAAGACTAGGTCATATCGATGTAATTGTTGGAATCAACCTTCTTCGAGAAGGTCTTGATATTCCAGAGGTTTCACTTGTTGCAATTTTCGATGCAGAACGTGAAGGGTTTCTAAGGAATGAGCGCTCATTACTGCAAACCATTGGTAGAGCAAGTCGAAATGAGAATGGAAAGGTGATTCTGTACGCTGATTCTGTATCTCCTTCGATGGAGGCGGCTATAGGACAAACAAACGCTAGAAGACGTAGACAAGAAGCATTCAATGAGGAAAATGGAATCATCCCGAAGACCATTCGAAAGGCACTACCTGTAATGGGTGCGGAAGTTGAAGACCTGATGGCTGGAGCCGCAGGAAAAGGAAAGGGCGGTGGGCGAAGATTAGTTGCTCGTAAACCAGGAAAGAAAGGACTGGATGGAATTGTCAAGAAATACGGACTCGGGGCTGGCGCATGGAATTCTACAGATTCCGTTTTAGATAATATCAGTCAGCCTGATTGGGTTGAGGCCGCCCACGAAGCGTTGAGTGAGGATGATATCGAAGATGCATCAATTGATGATAGTGAACGAGCCAACTTGATTGAGCGTCTTGAGAAAGAAATGAAGCAGGCTGCGGCTAGGCTAGACTTTGAACGAGCTGCGGCACTTCGAGATAGAATTTATCAGATTCAGACCGCAGAATAATGTGATTTCTAACCTGAATCGTTTGGAATTGCCTTAGTTGAATTGAATACGAAAGAGCGAGTCGGGATATTTGTGACGTCCTACTCCCGCGATGACTTCTCGGCTCCAGTCGAGGATTACGACTTCGATTCCGTCGAAAGCCCACGCGCTCTAATCGATCAGATGGGGCGAGCTGGTGGCTTCACTGCAACCAAACTCGCACACGCGCGTGATATACTCAAAGAATCAATGGCAAAAACCACTGATGATGGGGTTTTGAATTGGCTATCATTCCCTGCCTGCCTTTGCGCAACAGGAACTCGAGGATTTTTTCTTGAGGCCGTAAAGAGAAAGTCATTCAATGTCATTATCACAACTTGCGGGACATTAGATCATGATATCGCAAGAACCTACCAAGACTACTTTCATGGAGATTTCAATCTTGACGATGTCGCTCTTGGAGAAGAGGGTCTAAACCGCCTAGGTAACGTCATCGTACCCAACGAATGCTACGGAGAGATTCTCGAAAGAGTTGTACTTCCTTGGCTAGAAGAAATCGAAGAAGAAAGGTCGATACTTAATCCGGATAATCCATGGTTAGGGTTTGGGTCTGTGGAACTATGCTGGGCTATGGGCGACCGAATAGAAGACGAAACTTCTCTTCTTCATTGGATTGCAAAGCATCGTATACCGATGGTTATACCTGGACTTTCGGATGGATCAATAGGAGCTCAATTATTCATGCATCGACAAAAGAACCCAAACTTCATCATCGATTTCCTCGCTGACGAGCAAATACTCTCTGACCTGACTTGGACTGCGGAGGAATCTCATGCATTGATGGTTGGCGGAGGAATTTCGAAGCACCACGTAATTTGGTGGAATCAGTATCGTGATGGTCTGGATTCTGCAGTTGGAATTACTACCGCTCCAGAACACGATGGATCACTCTCAGGGGCTCGACTAAAGGAAGCGATTTCTTGGGGAAAGGTTCGACCTGAGGCACCACATGTCGTAGTTGAAGGAGACGCTAGTCTATTGCTTCCATTGCTGGGCGCAGACTTATTCTCATGATTTATTTCCTCGGCGTTTTCTATTCTCCATTCCGAGTGGCTTAGAGTTGCATATGGGGGGATATTGCTTAAGAGGTGTCTGCGTTGCGCCGTGCTTCATGTCCGTAGAGGCAATGATGCAGAACATGATTGATGAATTGACCGACGCTATGAAAGATGCTGCAAAGCACGACAAGGGCGTTAACGCAGCTGGAACCAGAGTCCGCAAGACAATGCAGAGCGTTAAGGCTGCAGCTCAAGACGTAAGGAAGCAAGTCCAAGCAGACCGCTCCTGAACATTAGATTACGACCTATTGTTTTCATTCGCCCTGCGAGTGAGCGAATAATTCCATCAAACCCACGCGCATAGCGGTTAGAGGCCTCCATCCCTCTTCTCGACCTGTGGCTACCATTGCATCATGCAATGGAGCGAGGTTTGGTCGAGAAATTTCACCCTCGAATTGTTGTGAGGCTGGACTAGGGACATTGGTCAGAGATTCGACTGTATGAGTTAGATGCAGTGAGTCATTATATCTCCTCCATAGCAATTTCATTTCGTCCAAAACTGCATCTGAACTCCAAGCACGACGACCTGCTAAATCAATCACTTCGGCTGCGATATCTGCCTCAGACAATGAAATCTGGGCGATTGCGTCCGTAGCGTCACGGATGTGTACCCAATGGCGAGCTTCGACATCTTCTGGAGGATTACTCTCTGAACCATCTTTTACCCAATCTACCCAATCTGAGAGAATTTTACTACCCCAACCATTGACTTGCTGGGGTACAAGGATGTCATAAACTCGAAAAATGAGTTTAGCATTGGGATTCTTTTCCTTGGCTGGAATGATTGCAATATCAATTTCGGATGTAGTTAGAGAAATTCTTCCTACAGCGATAATCAAGTCTGCGTCTTCTATATTCTGACAAATAGTTGCACCTGCTCGTTCTAGTCGGTCTGCAATTGCTAGATACACTGCATCTTGCTCTCCGAGAAGGTGGACCACCTTTGTCATCAAAGTCAACGGGAAGGTTTGCCCTCATGGTTGTGATGGCTAGAAATTCAAGCTGTTGCGACCACTGCCTGCTCTTTTGCAATGAAGTGATCGAGACAATTACGGACAATTGCTACAATCATATCAATTTCCGGGCTTGATAAACCGAAATGAGGGGTGAATCGGAGAGCATTTTGACCACCATGGATTACTCCCAACCCCTGTTCTCGACACCATTCTTCGATTCCTCCGAAACCTACCACAGGGAATCTATCTGGATCTAGTTCAGCACAAAGCAACAAACCAGAACCCTGGACTAAAGTGATACATTCTGGATAATCAGCTTGTAATTCTCGTAATTTTGAAAGGAACTCTTCACCAGAGCTACGAATGTTCTGACGCAGTTCTGGGGTAATTCGGTTCAAAACTGCGACTGCAGTTTCAAGAGCACGTGGGTTGGTTGTCATAGTGTTTCCATAAATTCCAACAACATACAATTCAGCAGCTCGCTCACTTAATCCTAGAACTGAAAGAGGATATTGACCAGCATTGAGTGCTTTTGACCAGGTCTCTAAATCTGGCACCTCTGCATCTTGGAACCCTTCGTAATCGACTACAGATAGACAACCCTGGCCTCTCAAACCTGCTTGGATTGAGTCTACTAGCAGTAGTGAGCCGTGTTCTTTAGTCAATCTTCGAGATTCATCATAGAACTCCCGAGTTATGCATTGACCAGGGCTACCTTCACCTTGAATTGGCTCCATGGCCATCATTTCGATAAAGAATCCCTCTGCATCAGCACGGGCAAAGGCGGCCTGAAGGTCAGCAACGTCATTTGGCTCTACGATAATTACGTTATCATCTCTAAATGTTGCCAGATTATTCCTATACCCGTCCTTGCAGGAGTCGGAAATTATTGCTGGTCGCTGAGTACGTCCATGAAATGCATGTCTGAGTGCTACCAATTTGATTGGCTTACCCTCATGACGACCGCCTTTTCCAGTCATCTGATTAGCATTAACATCAGCGATTCTCATTCCAATCGTTACGGATTCAGAACCACTGTTTAGACACACGAAGCGGGAAAATGGACAATTTCCTCTTGTGTGCCCAACTTCCTTTCTAAGTGCGTCAGCCAATCTTTTCTGGCTAAATGATGCAGTCATTACATTGGCCATAACCCAATTATTGCTCATGGCATCGATTATTTTGTCAGGGCCATGTCCTGCCCCAAGCATACCATACCCACCGTTGTCATGAATTACCCTACCGTGGGATGTGATTATCCAGGGACCTCTAGCCGCGATTGGGATGTAAGGATTAACTGTCTCTGGCTTGTAGAAGTTGACGTAATCCTCTTGAAGTTTGTTGATGAGATCAGATTCTTCTAACATCATCGTTGCTACACCTACTTCTTCCCTCAGGACAGAATGATTGTCGTGAGCTTCAGAAATTGCTCTAATTAAGTCGGAATCATTGTTGCAAAACTCTTGCACTACTGAATCATCCAAACCCACTGTCCGGACGTTTCCGGAATTTGCTCGGATATCAGCGAGTAGGTCGAATGCTCCAGTCATCAATATGCCAACGAGCACATACTCATCAATATTCTGAATAAAATCGTCATGAAAACTCAGAATCTATAGATTCTGTCCGTATCTAGATTTGATTTGAGTTCTGGCGAATTTTTTGTTCCAAATTATGCGATTCCAAAGTTCTGATAATCATACAAAAAATCAAACACACTTTGATTTTTCAATTGAAATTTTAAAATAATAGTGAAATTTTGAATTACATTATCAGTCTTAATTAACAGATAGTATAAGTGCTAATCCGCAAAAGGAAGCCTAGGGATAAGCACGGGGGATGCACTAGCCCAACTGAAAAAGAGGAAAGAAAATGAGCGAAGATTACCGCATTCAAGAATTACTGCAGAGAGAAGTTTACGTCGGAGATACACTAGTTGGCGTAATTACTGGAGAGAGGTCTCATCCGCGAGATGAATTCGTCAAATCAATGCGACTTGAAGTCGTAGATGACGTTGCAGGCGAGTACATGAGAAAACCCGCCGAACATGCGCCATTATCCAAAGAGTTGGTACATAGCATAAGACCAGACGGGGGTGTAAAGCTCTCGAAATCAATGAGAGAATTACAACGGAGGTGGCGAAATACAATACGAATTGACGAGGAACTTTGGGCACCTGATGAATTGCTTGACCGCGCTGTAATGGACAATGATGGAGTTGACATTGGTAATGTTGCAGGTTTTGTCAAGGTTAAACGAACATATCGTGGAGTTGTTGTGAATACACACGCTATCTTGCAAAGGAAGTTCGGATTGCCAGGGCAACTGATCATCCCTGTCAAACAATTAGCTAGAACCACCGCCTTCCTGGATGAGTTGATTCTGCGCTGTACTGTCAAAAGATTAGTCACTTTACCCAGTTATCTGCAACTTAATGGCGATTCTGAGTGAAAGACACCTCAATACACTTCCATCAGAGAAGTTGAATTGGTGGGCATGGCAGGATTTGAACCTGCGACCTCCCGGTTATCAGCCGGGTGCTCCAGCCAAGCTAAGCTACACGCCCCTGAGCAAACTTGCGAGAAGCGTACCCATTTTGAAGATGCCCATCTGGATTTATTGCTGGTGATTGCCAATCGGAGAAGTCATGAAGGACTCGCTACTCCCGCAGTTCACTCATGCCGGTTGTGAGTGGTTCCTCAGGCCGAGTGATTGCAGAGGCTTTGGCTCCGTTATTGGACATGGAACATGTCGAATTAATCAGTCGAAGATTTCCCGATGGAGAGGGTTATGTAAGAGTACCATCTAAATCCATAGATTCGGTACGTAGCGAGCCTGTTGTATTAGTATCAAACACCTATCCTGACTCAGGTGTGCTTGAAACTATTCTGCTGTTGGAAGCTATCGCCTCTGTAAGAACTGGAGACCTTTCAAATTACAAGAATGAGGAACCACAGAGTCTCCCCGATGTGGGCCCTGGCGTCTTTTTGGCGATACCATACTTTGGATACTCCCGCCAAGATAAGAGATTCGCCCCTGGTGAGCCTGTAAGCGCGCGGGTAATTGGAGAGATGCTAGCACGCTGTTGTGATGGAATCGCTATTCTCGACCTTCATGCGCCTATAATTCTAGAAGACCTATCCGTGCCTGTTGAATTTGTTAGTGCAATGCCGGAGATTGCCGCTAGACTATCTAATGAAGTCAATCCGGATTTCATTCTCAGCCCGGACAAGGGGGCTATAGATCGAGCGAACGAAGTGGCCACAATTGGTGGATGGGATTTCAGTTATCTTGAGAAGACTAGAATTGACGCCCATACAATCGAACATACGCCAAAGGATCTTGATGTGCAGGGTAAGATAGTCGCGATTGTTGATGATATGATTAGCACTGGTGGTACGATTTGCCGAGCTAGTGATGCTCTTCACAGACAAGGAGCTACAGAAGTTCATGCCGCCTGCACCCACGGTTTATTCACTGCAGGAGCTATTTCTCGTCTCTCTAATCACGTAGATGGAGTTCACAGTACAGATTCCCTGCCCAATCCAAGGGCAGTGGTAAGTTCCGCTCCTGCTTTGGCTCGTGGTCTCAAGAACCTCATGGGATAAATATGGATTTCTTTGAAGGAAGAATTTCATCTTCAGGTTTCGCCAGCGGCGATCGAATTGTCATTGGAGATTGGAAAAAATCCCCACTCGGTTCCTTCACAAATGTGATGTGGGCCAAACCAGATGGCACTCGGGTACTACTCACTCCAACTCAGGAGCATGCTGATTACGTATCGTCTTTGTATAACTTTGAAGAAGTCCACATCGTATCTGTAGAAGTAAAGCATCTAACAAGAGGTATCGATATCATTGCCCCACCCTTGAATGTCTCTTTGCGATGGAATAGGGGAATAGGATTGCCTATACCAAGACCAAGATGGTTCATCTCCACAGTGGAGCAATGGGTAGCAAAAGCATTCTTTGGAACCAATACACATGGAATGACCTGTAATGGATTAAAGGAATGGTACTGTATCTATTCTCTTTCCAAGATAAAACATGCCTCTGCATTGTGTGATGGCGTGGATTTAGGCGATTATTCAAATTTCGAGATTAATGCATGTTTTGGATTTAGTGAACCGCCAAAAAAACCGTCATCTGTTCGTTTGCTTTCAATTATTGAGGGCACCTAACCATTACCGTAGGTAATACGCTGCGTTTATATCAGTCACGCCGTGCGCCGGACTACCCCACATGAGGAGTGAATCCAATGAGTGTACACATAGCATATGAGACCCCACAAGACGTTCAAGAGCAAGTCTACGAGATGGTAAAGGCCCTAGGAAAGGACGGACGCGGCGTACTAAAGAGAGGCGCTAACGAAGTGACCAAGGCTGCCGAGCGAGGAACAGCGCAGATGGTAGTTATGGCAGAAAATGTAAATCCTGGTGAGCTTCTAGCACATATCCCGATGATTTGTAAAGAAAAGGAAATTCCATTCATCTACGTAGAAGACCAAGCATACCTAGCGGAGGCAGCAGGAATGCCAACAGGCACACGCACTGCTGCAATCGCAGTCATGGATGTTAGCAAGGATGGCGCTGAGCGCTTCAACGAAGTCAAGGGACACTTCGAGACTCTGTCGGCCTGAAGCGCTGAATCGGTAAAAACGGAGGAAGTGAAATGGCAGAAGTCGATGCATGGCCCGCAGAGGTCGTAGAAATCGTAGGTCGAACAGGTATGACTGGTGAGGCGACGCAAGTCAAGGTACGCGTAAACGATGCCCCTAACCCACGCGACGTTGGTCGCATTATCACTCGAAACGTAGTCGGACCAGTAAGGATCGGCGACATTCTGATGCTGAAGGATACAGGACGTGAGGCACGACGCCTAAACGCTCGATGAGGTGATTGAAATGCCAGAGCGGAGAGTCTGTAATTTCACCCATGAAGAAATCGAACCGGGTACCGGTATGATGTTCATCAAGCGCGATGGTACTGTCTTTTGGTTCAAGGATAGTAAGGCGCGCAAGAACCACTTGAAGCTAAAGCGTAATCCGCGCCGATTAAAGTGGACTCGAAGATTCGAAAAAGGCGGAATCAAGTAAATACTAACCCTGAAGTAGAATTCTTACCCGCCTACATCAAGTAGTATGATTTTCCGCCCCCGAATATGGAAGGCACAGTGAAGTGGTTCAACGCAATGAAGGGTTATGGATTCATAGAACAAGAAGATGGAGAGGACCTCTTTGTCCACAAAAGTCAGGTGGAAGGAGAAATCAATGACGGTGATACTGTCGAATATGAGGTTGGTGAAGGGCCTAAAGGACCTAACGCCGTCAACGTGAAGAAAGTCGCTTGATTTTCACATTGTTTGGTTTGTCCAATCAATACATGCAGTGTGTGTACACTTTGGTGGGTCAAAGAGAATTTTCTCACTAGGATCGATTAAATCTAGCAGAAGATTCGAGCCAGCTCCCTCTTGAATGGTTACAACTGAACTAGTAGACGCCGGAAGATAATCCTCTCCGGTGCTGGCTAGACTGAGTTTAATCGTGTGGCCAGCAGATACTTGAGCATCCAATGTGAAGAATTCCATCTTGGCGTTAATCGTCTCAATTATGGGCAACCATGTTTGCTCATCCGTACCACCCTCGTGATAGCGCAGGTCCATGATTGCATGACCAATGTGGATACATGAGCCATTCTCGTTACAGTCTTCTAGTAATGCGTAAATCTGCCCTCCAACAGTTGCCGTAGTTACATCGATGTGTAGTCTTGGGAGCCCAGCAATCCAGATGTCTTCTTCCAACGGTTCGGTCTCATAAACAGGGCCAGTTGCACCGTTTGGTAGAATTGTAGTGGTGCCTGCTACATTCATCAGACCACCGCCTAAGTCAAGGGCAAGGGTTGTCATTCCTTCTGGAGGATATCTGTCCTCTAGACGCCACTGCCCCTGGTTAGTTTGAATTTCAATCCATAGACCTGGTTTCTCTCCCTTGTCTAGAAGATAGTAATCGAACCACTCGAGTAGATCTTGCATCCAATCGAAGCGAGTCATCTGAGGGTATCCCTCGCGACCTCGGCCTTCTCCCGACCTATCGAAGTGGTAATCGGGTCGGTCGGGATAATCATGATCCCATTGTCCAAACAAGCCTTTAGCTTCGATTCCCACATCTTTGAGTTGATTGATTACTGGAACCGCCATATGTGGGTCGACATTCCAGTCATGCATCCCTTGGATTAGGTAGACTGAACCTTCGTAATTAGCTAAAACTCGGTCTAGGAAATATCGTTCCTTCCAATAGGTTCCCGCTGCTTCACCACCCCACATCCAAGCAGCCACACCGGTTCCCGGACCGATGATGTAATCGGGACACATATTACCAATATCTTCTGTATCTCCATCGATTCCATACGACCCATATACTCCATTGTGCATGATTGGGGCTCGGGCTTCAGAGGAACCATTCTTCCACATCAACTCCATAACACCAATGAGCCCCGAGATTGGAACAATTGTAGCAAGGTGCTCATTACCGAATGTTGCAGCTTGCCAAGGAGTTGAGCCATCGTATGACTTTCCAATCATGGCGACGCGACCATTCGACCAGTCCTGAGTGCCAAGCCACGTAACCGCTGCGTCAACTCCTAATTGCTCGGCATTACCCATCAAATCCATACAGTGATTTGAACGGCCTGTACCCATCACAGAAACTTGAGCGAAAGCGTATCCATGAGGTAAGATCTGATCAATAATCATGCTACCAAGCCATGTTCCAGGCTGTTCTACCGGTCCTGTTTGAACTGAGGTCTCATCAAAATATGGACCGAATTCTGCGATTACAGGTACTTTGACCCCTTCCGGAACATCCGGAAGCCAAAGTCCGAGGCTGACTTTACCGTTCGGAGCAGCACCTCCTTCTGAGAGAGGTAGATCGAATTCAACAAAGTGATGGCTGGAGTTCCAATCATTATCGGTCTCCTTCAGAGTGTATGGGCCAAACTCCATGACAAAGGAATATGGTTGGTCTGTGATGTATGGCCACTCGCTTCTTTCCCAGACCGGTACTCTCTCATAAATTCCTAGTTCTTGCTTAACTTCGTCAACAATTTCATCGAAAATTACTGATTGAACTATGACAGCTAATAGAATCCCAACAACTGCCAATGCACCAGCGGCGAGTGCTAAGCCCCGCTTGTCGATTCCTGCTGAATCTAGCAATTCCCCGATAATCTCTCCGACGGGGGGAATCTCACTAGAAGGAATATCGGGAAAGTCGTCTTCAAGGACTAATTCCGCTTCAAGAACATGAGATTTTACTGCCTCCTGGCCCGCGTGCACATGGCCCTCTGGGCCATGATCGTGGTCACAGCATTCCTCACCCATCTGAGCATGCGACAAGTAAACCCCTCTTGAGTTAGTCTATCCACTGTCTAAATTTTCCAAACGAGTTTGATTGAAAAAGGAGAGGAGGGTCGCCCGCACCATGGGAATACAGACGACGTTTGTAATGGTAAAGCCTGATGGAGTACAAAGAGGCCTAGTTGGAAATATCATCCAGCGCTTCGAAAACAAGGGACTGCGGCTTGTTGGTCTACGCCAACTAACCCCTTCTTTGGAACTTGCTGAGAGCCATTATGCAGTTCACTCCGAGCGCCCATTTTACTCCGGTTTGATTGAATTTATCACATCCGGTCCGGTAGTCGCTATGGCTTGGACCGGTGTTGACGCTATTTCGGTGGCTAGAAACATCATCGGGCCAACTAATGGACGCGAGGCAACTCCAGGTACCATTCGCGGAGATTTCGCAATGGACATTGGTCACAACATAATCCACGGTTCAGATGGTGAAGATACCGCTGCATTCGAATTGGGGCTATGGTTCCCAGATGGTACCATCGAGTGGACTCGAGATGCAGAGAGCCAAATTTACGAGTGAGACTACGACTTGACTGAGGATTGAGCATGAGGTGTTTGAAATGTCCGGACGCCGTCAACCAATAGTCTCTGTTTTAGGACACGTAGATCACGGTAAAACCTCGCTTCTAGACCACATTCGCGGATTAGGTTCCGGCCGACAAGCCAGCGTGATGGATCGTGAGGCCGGTGGAATCACTCAACATATTGGTGCGACAGAAGTTCCAGCAGACCTACTAAACGAATTATGTGCCCCTCTTCTTGGAGGTAAGTCATTCGATTCCCCTGGCTTACTTTTCATCGATACACCTGGCCACCACTCATTCTCCACACTCCGCTCACGTGGTGGTTCGCTAGCAGATATCGCAATCTTGATGGTCGATGTGATGGAAGGTGTTCGGCCACAAACTATTGAATCGATACGAATCTTAAAACAAGCAAAGACACCTTTCGTAATCGCAGCAAACAAAGTCGACCGAATCCATGGCTGGAATTCGGTTCACGGACGCTCAATGGCCGATGCAGTTCGAGACCAAACTAAGGATGCTCAAGGCTTGTTTGAGCAGAAATACTGGGACTTGGTAGGTAAGTTTGCGGAACATGGATTCAACATAGAAATGTACTCAAAAGTTCAGGATTTTACACAGGAAATTGCTCTTGTTCCAATTTCGGCCCGTGAAGGTGAAGGTGTCCAAGATCTATTAGCTGTTGTAATCGGTCTTGCCGAGAGGTATTTGGAAGACAAATTAACCGACATCGAAGGTGCTGGTGAAGGTACCGTTCTAGAAATGAAAGAAGAGAGAGGTCTTGGAAAGACACTGGATGTAATCCTATATCGTGGCTCAGTGAAAAAGGGAGACGAGATTGTTCTGGTTACCGACGAAGGTGGAATCTCTACACATGTACGTGGAATGTTTGCACCACGTGGTATGTCGGAAATGCGAGACGCAGGTAATCGCTGGGACGATACCGAAGCAGCACATGCTGCTTCTGGTCTGAAAATCTCAGCTCCTAGTTTGGATGGCGTTCTCGCAGGAACTACCCTTAGGGTCGTATCAAACGACAATGAGCGCGAAGAAGCGCTAGCGCTTGCCGATGCAGAAGCCAACCTTTCAGTCGAATTGGACGAGGAAGGCGTGACCATCAAGGCCGATACCGTTGGCGGATTAGAGGCTCTAGCCAAGGAACTTCGAGCGGTCGAGGTTCCGATTCGACATGCAAGCATTGGTAAGGTGAATCGTCGAGATGTTAGAACCGCAGAGAACTCGGCTGACCCGCTTCACAGAATCATCCTAGCCTTCGCAACAGAAATTCTACCGGATGCAGATGAAGATATCGAAAACTCAGAAAATGACGTCAAATTTCTTGGATCGGACATCATTTATCACATTCTCGAAGAGCGAGAAGAATGGGTAGAAAAGCGAACTCGCGAACTAGAAGAGGCTAGTCGTGAACAAGTCGTATATCCAGGCCGGATTCTTTTACTTCCGGACCATACTTTCCGTGTCTCAAAACCTGCGGTAGTTGGAGTGAGAGTGTTGGCTGGAAGAATCCACGTTGGTCAGCGCTTACTGAAGAATGGTGAGCGAGTTGGACAAATCAAATCCATCCGTTCTGGTCAAGATTCTCTGAAGGAAGCAAGGCAGGGTGCGGAGGTCGCCGTTGCTATAGATGGAGTTACCGTAGGGAGGCAAATCGAAGAGGAAGATGTACTATTGGTTGATATCCCTGAATCTCACGCAAAGAAGCTAAGAAAGATGGGCTTATCAGGTGTAGAATTAGAAGTGCTAGAGGAATTAACCTCGATACACCGCAAGGATTCGCATTTCTGGGGTCGCTAGAGCCTTTGAATCACCAGGCGTTCATAGACACCCAACGCTTTAGTATCTAAAATCCGGCAGGGTAGTTATTGAGGTGTCTCTGATGACAATGGCTGCAAGTGATCCTAAGTCCCGAGAACTTATCCAAACCGTATCTCAGATCTCCAATGGTCTGATGGGAGAAGTGGCGAAAGTTATCATTGGAAAGCAAGAAAATTTGCGAAGAGTGGCCATTGGAATTCTTTCAAATGCAAATATGCTAATCGAAGATTATCCGGGTCTTGCAAAGACTCTGATGGCAAACACGTTTGCAACATCACTTGGATGTAAGTTCAAGCGTGTTCAGTTTACTCCAGATTTGCTACCCGCAGATATCATGGGGACATACATGTATGACCAACAGGCTGGAGAGTTCAAACTTCGCCCCGGTCCACTATTCACCAATGTTCTACTCGCTGACGAAATTAACCGTGCTCCTCCAAAGACTCAGGCTGCTCTGCTAGAGGCTATGGAAGAAAAGCAGGTTACCATCGAGGGTATTACACACAAATTACCCGCACCCTTCATTACAATGGCTACACAAAACCCAATTGAGCAAGAAGGAACATATCCGCTACCTGAGGCGCAAATGGACCGATTCATGATGAAGATGTCAATGGGTTACCCAGACCGTCAAGAAGAGAAATCGATTCTCCAGCGTAGGAAGCTTCGAGGAAAAGACGACTATGACATTGAACCAATCACATCTCCAAAGAAGGTCGTAGCAATGCAAAAGGCCCTTGAGACAGTTCATGTCGATACTGCAATCCTTTCCTACATCGTAGAATTGGTCCACCGTACTCGTGAGGATCACCGCGTGATTACTGGCGCTTCACCGCGTGCTAGTCAATCTCTATTCAAGACGGCTCGCGCCAGTGCTGCAATCGACGGCCGAGACTATGTTATTCCTGACGATATCAAGGCTGTTGCACTGCAAGTAGTTAGTCACAGAATCGTTCTCAAGCCCGAATCGAAGATTCGTGGTGTAACTGGACAGCACATCATGAGGAAAATTCTCTCAGAAGTACCAGTTCCTGTAATCCAGTAATCGGTTAATCGCCGCCTGTGATTATGAACTCCTGAGCCTTCGCATTGTTAGATGCGAGCGTTGAAGTTTCTTCGCCCTGCGAAGAATGTTCCAACTACTTGGTGGAGTGCTGAGGATCCGTGGACGCTAAAGCCACGTATTTCTACGACTATTTTACTAATCATTGGTCTGATAATTTTTGGAGTAGGGGATGCAGTTCTCATCTCTGCCAGACTAGGAAATACTCCATGGACTGTTTTAGCAGAAGGCATTGCAAAAAATCTAGGTTTGTCGATAGGAAAGGCAACATTCTTGGTTAGTTTTTTAGTATTGTTAATTTGGATTCCTTTGAAAGAAAAACCGGGAATTGGAACTATATTGAATGCTATTTTAATCGCTGCTACAATCGAGATTGTGCTACCAATTTTACCTACTGCACAGATTTTTGCTATGCAAATACTTCAAGTTATTACAGGCATAATTTTAGTCGCCATTGGAAGCGGTCTATACCTAACCGCAAATCTTGGACCCGGTCCAAGAGATGGTACAATGACTGGGCTGACGAAAGTGACTGGTATTCCTATAGGAAGAGTCCGAAGTGGCATAGAAATTTTTGTTATAGCGATTGGTTGGATTTTAGGAGGAAAGTTCGGTATTGGTACTATTTTATTCGCGATTCTTATTGGCCCGTGTGTCGCAATTTGTCTAAATTTGGCAGGAAGGCTCGGCAAGCCAAGCGATGACTGATAGGCCGAAGGGCCAAGCCGAGCCTTATGGCTAGGCCGGTGGTGATTGCAGTTATCAATCACAAAGGAGGTTGTGGTAAGACTACAACCGCAGTCAACCTAGGTGCTGCCCTAGCTATGGGTAACCAGGAATACGGAATTAAATCCCACAAAATTCTGATGATTGATCTTGATCCAAAGGGCAACATCGCCACCACTTTTGGTGTGGATAAGAAATCACTAGGAGCGACGATGAATGAGTTATTCAAGGCAGGAATCGACGGCCCTGAAGTCAAAATAGAGGAATGTATCATCGGACCAAAGAAACTTACAACGTCGATGAAGGAAGCATTTGTAAGACAAAATCCAGAACGAAAAAGAGGTCCTCCGAAGAGATTGGAAATAGACAATCTCTGGTTACTTCCTGCGGATTTAGATTTGGCTGGAATTGAGATTGATTTAGCAACGAGAATCGGTCGAGAAAATCGTTTACAGAGAGCAATTCAGGGCGCAGTAGGTCATTTTGATGTAGTAATCATTGACACCCCCGCCTCACTAGGATTGCTAACTGTAAACGCATTAGTGGCTTCAAATTGGGTATTAATTCCGGTGCAGGCCGAATTCTATGCTTTAGAAAATATGAGTCAATTGATGAATACTGTAAGCGATGTACAAAAGGCTGTGAATCCTAATCTAAGATTATTCGGAATTACACTGACGATGGTTCAGAGGAGTAAATTGTCAGGAACTGTTTCAGATCAGGCTCGCAAACATTTCGGAGATAGATTATTTGAGACTGAAATCCCACGACTTGTAGCAATAGCAGAATCCCCTTTAGATGGAGCACCCATTGTTATCGGTCAGAAGCCGAACAGGTCGAACCCAGGAAGTACTGCTTACTGGGAGTTAGCCAAAGAGGTAAGCAAACGTATCGATCGAATTCACGAATCCCGTTGACTCTCAAAAAAATCATTCTTTTCTTTTCACAAGGTAAAAAGTAACACCAGCAGCTGCCAAGATAATGACTATTAGACCTAAGAAAAATGGAAGATAAGACTGCTTATATCTGCTAGAATCATTTGGATAATAATCTCCTTCATCTGACCAACCATCCCCATCTGTATCAATACAACCAAGTTTATCATTAATCGAAATACCGTAAATTTCAGGGCAATCATCTGATAATTCAGTCCCTGTTTGGTCTGCAAAACTATCACCATCAGAATCAGACCATAGGAGATTATTGTCAGGGTTTGAATCTAACATATCTGGCCAACCGTCACCATCCAAATCCGGACATCCGAGGAATGTAATGGTAGAATTACCCCACGTTCTTGGACAATCATCGGGTGTTTTTGCAGGCTGAGGGTTATCGCCGTATCCATCAGAATCGACATCTGACCATTGAGTTGGGTCATCTTGGAATGCATCACCATAGTTAGACCAACCATCACTATCACTATCTAGACAACCAAATTGGTCTTCTGTACTTGAACCAAAAATTGTAGGGCAGCTATCGGCGTTATATGCGGGTTGAGGGTTATCCCCATAGCCATCCAAATCAGAGTCTTTCCACTGAGTATCTTGGGTCGGGAATGCATCTGCTCCATCATTAAGGGTCCATTGAGAGGTTGGATCAGAATAACCATCTTCATCTGCATCAGAACAACCCATTCTGTCCGAATAAGAATATCCCTCTTCAGATGGGCAACTATCAGGATCGTTTCCGATAGGGTTGTCCCCATAACCATCTCCATCAGAATCTAGCCATTGTGTTCCATCGACAGGAAAATGATCAATTAAGTCCGCCCAACTGTCAGTATCAGAGTCTAAACAACCACGCAATCCAAGTGTTGAAGTGCCAGAATTCTCCGGGCAATCATCACTGAGATTAGTACCGACTTGGTCTGCAAAACCATCACCATCTAGATCGGACCAAAGTAGACTGTTGGTTGGATATACATCAATTTCGTCTCTAACTTCATCGAAATCTGTATCTTGATATGGGTCCAATCTGATTACTAAATTTCTTTGTGAATCGACATACCAGAGTTTTCCTTGTGGACCTATTTCTAGTCCCATAATTGAAGCGGCATTTGTATCTACTGTTCTTGATTTGGAAAAGTTTTTGCCATCTTCTTGAAGATTAAACCCTGTTATTTTCCCATTACCATTTTGTGAGACGAATAAAACTCCTTCATGATATTTTATTCCAGATGGAGATGAAAGCCCAGAAGCCAAAACCCCCCATTCAACTCCTGTTGCCTCGTTATATTCGTGTAGGGGTTCCATTTGACTTTCAGCTCCCCTGATGTCACTGATAGTAACGTTAGGATCTGTGGTGTTAACCCAGAGAATCCGCTGACCCCCGGTATCTGCAATGTAGAGAATCCCGTTTTCTTTATTCAAGTCTAAGTGACCGGGGACGTTTGGAGTTCTAGTGAGAGAGATTTCAATATATCTTGTTACAATACCATCGGAATGGTCATCTTGTCCTGTATCATGGTCTTCCTGAAAGTCATAGTACACTAGTTCACCATGAAAACCATCATTATACCAATAAGCATTTTCTGAGTCATGTGCTATTCCCATACCTTGAGGACTTTCATGCAGCATATCGATATGACTTCCAAGCAAACCACCGGGTTCTTGGTGTTCTTCAGCAAAGTGACTGAGCGAGGATGGCCATAATGCAGGTCCCATGAAATCATTTGGATTGCTCTGACCATTGTAGGTGTTTCTTGATTCTTGAGCCGTCCCGAATTGATAATCAAATTCTTCATGATATTCTCCAAATGCAATCGCGCTTACCTCTTCCATGAAATGATTACCATAGGAATCTTGTCTGTGTTCAGTAATCTGATTAGAATGCCCCGCATGGTGAATTATCGTTACACTATCAGTAGCCCGATTAACAACCCATAATTCGTTCTCTCTAGAAGGATTTGGATGAAATTCCAAATCCCTAGGTGAGTCTAAATTATCTGATGATGAGGCTATTTCAGTTTCAGCAAATCCCGGTCCAAATTGAGTAATGTATGTGCTATTTTGGAAGATATTTTCCTCAGCAGAAGTTTGTACCGATACTGTTCCTATAACACTGATTAAAAGTATACCAATCAAGGTATAAGTTCCGATTTTAGTAGGAGGCTTTTGTTCATTCACATTTTTCCCAAGGACTCATTCTATATGGTGACTGTGTGTAAAATCTTCAACAACATGATACACTGCTAAATTACCGATTATTGTTCGACTTCAATATCAATACCGGTCAATTGCCATTGGACCTTTCTAAAGCACTTTGACGCGCCTCGACCAGTATTGACTCCCACTTCACCTTCAATTCAGATTCAAGAGCATTCAACATCTCCTTGATTTCTTTCTTTGAGAGTTCTTCACGCTTGGAGAATTGTTTCTCCAATTTATCAAACAATTCCTTCTCCCGCTGTTTTCGGGTCTCAGCCAACTTTTGTTCCATCTCGACTTCTTTCTCTAAGGCCATCTCTTGACGCTTGAGTAACAATGCTGCTTCCATTGTCTCTCGCTCGGCGGCAAACCAGCGGTCTAATTCAGCTAGAAGACCTGCTTCTGCCTCTTCTTCTAGCGATTTAAGGCGAACATCAACATCTGCAGTCATACCCTTTTCGAGAGACTTAGTTTCGCTTACAAGTTGTTTTTCGAGTTCTTTCTCTCTTTCCTTTCGAGTCTTTGCTAATCTGTCTCGCATTGCGATTTCTTGCTCCAGTCGATATGACTCCACTTGGCGATGAACCTTTGATTCAGACGCTTCTCTAAGATCCATTTCAACCCGACGCTCCATCCTTTCCATATCTTGAGTCGCCTCTAATTCTAGCCGGTCGTTGAGGAATGCCTTGCGTCGCTCAAATTCGGTTTCCATCTCTCGCTTCAAGCGTTCTCGAAGTTTGCCAGTGTGTTCCTCTATTCGTCGGTCACGCTCTAAATCTAATTGTTCACGAAGTCGATTTTCTTCACGACGGAGTCTGTGTAGCATTTCTTCTCTAAGAAGTCGCTCTTCTCGCTCAAGAGCCTCAGTTTCTAGACGTTCCATTTCGACTTCGAGTTCTGCCCTCATATCAGCTTCAATTCGATGTAATTCCTCCTCAAACAGGATATCATTGGCCTTACGAAGAGCTCCTCGCATTCCTTCGACCCTTTCCCCCATTTCTGCAACTCGTCTTCTACGCTCCCTTCGCATTGCTGAGCGCAACTTACTTTCATCATCCAAACGGTCTCGAGCGCGGCCCAGTGTATCGATTGCAGAGGCAGCGGAACGAACGTGGGCTTCTCTAAGAGCTGCTAATTCATCTACGCCTTCGGCGTCATTATCGGCTGGAGACTTGCTCTCGCTCAACTTTCCATCCCCATTTAGACGGTATCTGACCCCTATTTGAGAGCGCAGGGTCAGAATCAGCCGTAGGCTGCAATTTCACCAGACTTGAAGAAATTGCCAGTTAAATCAGAAAGTGACGTTAAATTCAGTCTCACAGGCTGGGCAGGTAAGTTGTCTTTTTCCTGGTTTTGGCCGGATTCGAAGTGTTCGGTCACATGCGGGACATTCTATCTCCACCTTGACTACTTTCTCTGTCAGAATGAAACCTCCCGAACAGGAGCTGCAGGTCAGTTCGATTGGACGTTCATCAGTGCCAGCGACTAGGATTATGTTACAATGAGGACAGGGTAACTTCTCTTCAGTTAAAGCGTCAGTTGTCGGCTGATGGCTTACCTTGCATACAGCGCCACAAATCTCGCATTCAATCTCGCCTAGTCCTGGTGGCAACATGTGCTCACAATGAGGGCATTCGGCGAGTGGAGGAGCATGTTTAGACTCAATCTCGACCAGGTCCATTATCCCACCCCTCCAAGTTTCGGTTAATCAAGCGGTCGATGGTGGACTTCCTTCAGCACCCGAAAATAGCACCCTAAAGGCCTCGCGAATATCACGAAGCAAATCTTTAGCTAGGTCGAGTAAAACCCCAATTCTTCTGCCACCCGAGCCGGTCACAAACATTCCATTGAATATAATAAGAAACACACTGGCTTCGTGTATCGCTATTCCTGCCGCGATACTATTGTTGATTCCGACTAGAGTAGTAATGATTAGCACTAGAGTAACCAATACTGATATTGCAATATTGGCGTTGACTACACGTCGAGTTCTTTTCGAAAGTTCAAGGAGATTAGATAGTGCTCGTGGGTCTTGTCCGGGAATAAGGACATCTGCAGCGTCCAGATTTACCTGTTCTCCACTTCCCACAGCTACGCCAATATCTGCTGCAGCAAGCGCTCCAGAATCATTGAATCCATCTCCCGCCATCAGGGTACGACTCAGTTTTGCTCGCTCTGCAACCCATGACGCCTTACCTTTAGGATCGACATTGCCTCGACAAATTTTGGGATTTATCCCGAGACTTTCTGCAAAGGCTTCAACCGATGCTTGTTCGTCCCCACTAAGTATCTCAACGCTGATTCCCTGATGCTGTAATTTCTCTACCATTTCGTGAACCCCCTCGCGAGCGTCATCGTGGGCGAATGTGAAGGCCGCAACCGCTTCACTATCAATTGCCAATACACTGGCTCCATAGCCAGCATGACGACTATCTGCAAGAGCAGAATCGATTTCGTACGGGATGGTGATTCCTTCAGACATTAGCCAATCAGCTCGACCAAGAATTACGGGTAATCCACGCATAGAACCTCGAATCCCAGCATCACCATCTTCGATATCTTTAATCTGTGTAATCGCCTTACTGCGCTCCGATGCTGCCTCAATTATGGTGGTCGCGTAAGGATGATTACTCCTCTGTTCAAGTCCAGCGGCAATTCGTAGAGCACTCTCTTCTGTCTCATCTCCTGCGACTGCGATTGAAACCAATCTAGGTCGGCCGCTGGTAAGAGTTCCTGTCTTGTCGAGTAGGGCTAATTCAATACCAGCTGCTGCCTCAATTACATCTCCACCACGCGCGACTAATCCTATTGCTGAAGCACTAGATAGAGCGGTAGCATGTGGAACTGGAGCCGCTAGAAGAAGCGCACATGGACATGATACGACCCAGAGAACTAGCATCCCCACTATATCTCCAGATATTACTCCATAAACTGCCGAACCAACCAGTACAAGAGGTACCCAAATCGCTGTGAATCTCTCGATGATTGTTTGAGTGCGTGTGGGTTTTTCTCGATATTTTCTAACCATTTCAATTAGGTCTGCTAATCGAGTATCTCGGCCGGTCGCTTCCGCCTTAACATGCAGAGGACCACGTGTTATTGTCAGACCGGCCTCAACAAATGAACCGGGACTTACTGATACCGGCATTGGTTCTCCAGTCATTGGAGTTCTGTCGATTGCTCCTGTGCCATCGATTATGGTCCCATCAACTGGAATCACCTCGCCAGATCTTATCTCGACTATATCGCCTGGTTCCAAGGCGGTGATTGGGGTCCACTCATCATGATTCGAATTGTCGATATGTTGGCCTTCTGCAACTAATCTAGCTCTGCTTGGAAGCCTATCCAAACCACCTTGCATTGCTTCTCTAGCACGTACTAGGGCGCTATCTTCTAGATGCCCTGCAAGAGCAATTAATCCCGTGACAAGCAATGCCTCTGGCCATTCCTTGAGATATAGGGCTCCAATAACGGCTAAAGATGTTAGAACTTGGAATCCTAATACTCGATTTTGGATACTGGCGATTGCGGCTTCGAACATGGGCATTCCAGAGAATAGAACACCCAAACCTGTGACTCCTGCTGCAACCCACCAATGTAATTCTAGGAGTTCTATTGCGAATACCACAAATAATAGTGGAATCGTCATAACAGCACCAATTAATTGCACTTGATCGGCGCGAAGTCGCTTGTTTTTTGATTCTACAAGGGTATATTCTCCTAATAATCTGCGTAGACCTTCTTCTGTCATTTCTGAAACTTTTAGGGAATCTGTCGGAATTCGTTGTAATTCGACTCGACCATCATCGAGGCTGGCATTCAAAATCCCAGGAATATCAAGCAAGGCATTTCGTAGACCTTTGCGATTAATTCCTAGAAGGTTAGAAACTTCGCCAGCAGTCTTTCCCTGAACTAAGTACCATTTAACATCTGGAGTATGACCAAGGCTTTCTAGAACTGAGGAGACGCGTGAAACTCTTCCTCTAGCTAAATCAAGTTTGAATCTAATACTGCCCTCTGTCGCCGAAATTATGACTTGATCTACTCCAGGTAACCGATTAACTGCGCGAGTGGCCTTCATTGCACAATCAGGACAATCCATACCGCGTAAATTCCACCCGAATTGCTCGACTCCATCTACGACCAATTCGGCTTCCATGAAGTCTGCAGAATCTGCACTTTCCCCAGCAATTGGGATAACTTTCTCGAGGGAACCATCATCGAGAATCAACTCTTCTACCGGTGCGAAATTTGCAGCTTTTTTCTCACTCATTTCTGAAATACTGGAACTAAATTTGCCAATACCTTCACCAAGTATTCCCTTTATTTTAGAAATCAAGCCACCTAGAGAACCGATTGAGGCTGAGGTTTCACTGATTGATTGGACATCTGATGCCTTAGGTGACTCAGGCTTTGCATGAGTCAAATCTTTGTCGTCATCGTCCAAGATGAGAAACTCCTCATCATTCACAACACATGCAAGGGATGGCGATACATCAACCTGAGGGGAAGAAGACAAACCTTCAACGGTGGAATCATCAATGTTGAGCCAACCGAATAGATATGGATTTACCCGACTTAAGCAACTTCGAGATGATTATCTTCGATATTGATGGTACTTTACTAGATATTGATGGATTTCAAGAAGAACTAATCCCTCTAATCAGAATAATCGAAAAAGGAGGCATTACCATCTCACTTGCAAGTGGAAGGACTCTACCCAATGTGACCCCGATTCAGCAAAGCCTGGCTGTCTCTGGATTTGTCGTCGGAGAAAATGGCGGTATGGTATGGGACACACATGCCGGATACCCTATTCGCTCTCTTGCAGATGGTCAGCGTACACGTGATGCTGCGAATTGGTTGGCTAGCCAAATAGATGGATTAGATCCTGCTGGAATCGAGTCAAACCGCTGGCGAGAAACCGAATGGTGTTTGAAAGACGATGGTAATTATGAGGCTATTCAAGATGCGATAGAAGGCTCTCAATATAGTGAATTATCTGTAGTACCAACCGGTTTTGCAATCCACCTCTGCACACCTGGACTAGACAAAAGCACGGGTGTTGGATTTGCCTTGAAACAAAGAGGTATCGACCCGACACGAGTTATCGCAGTAGGGGATGCGGCTAACGACATTCCAATGTTCGAATTGTGTGGATTCGCAGTAGCTGTTAATGATAATCATGAACGAGTAGCAGAGGCTGCAGATGTCATTACGAAACAAAAAGGAACTTCAGGGACTATAGAATTCCTCAAGCAATTTATCCAAGCGGTTGAAATACCCTGAGTGCCTCAAAATTCTGTGTTACGTTGATTCCGATCGAATTATGGAACGAAAACAAGACGACATACTAGACTTGCTAGTTAGGTGCCTTGAAGCATGGCTAACATGGCTAGAAGAAGACAACAAGAGCTTGACAGCAGAAATGGAAGAAAAGAAGTGGCGTATAGAAAACGAAGCTTACTCTCTTTACGAAAATGCCTACAACTGGGAGTTTACAGAGAAATGGGAATGAGTTGGTGCAGGCGGCAGGATTCGAACCTGCGAAGCACTACGCAGAGGATCTTGAGCCCTCCCCCTTTGACCACTCGGGTACACCTGCACAATATCCGAGCCGTAATGCCCTCTTGATTCCAGCGGCTCGAACCCCACTCTACATAACCGTAGCAGCGAGACTGACGGAATGGTTGATTTAGCGACTCGGCACGCTCCTACATGAACCGCTTAGGGAGTACGGAGGCAGAGGCTATGAGGTTAAGCAAAAACCAACTGCAAGCAGTCGAAAAAGGACTCTTTGAAGTGGCTAGAAAGCAGAAGTCATCTGCCGGCCCAGTAGAACTTCCATTACCTGATTTTTGGGCTTCCGTAGCACAACTGACTGCGAGTTTGGAAGCCGAACTCTCAGAGACTGTGCAATCCGAAGGTATGACTGCAAAGGCGCAATTGCAAACCCGTAGGCTCGGGAATGTGCGAACATTGGTGACTGACTTAACTCGAATTCGCTTGAACGCGTTTACTCAACACGCGGTTTTAGTCAATCTAATGAAAGGAGGAGGTGCAGAGGCCGCAGCTGCTCTGCAACACCTCAGCGCCATCGATTGGGAGAGGCATGACCCCACCGAGAGGGTTTACTATCAGAGTCTAGGACATTTGGTTGACAAATACAAGCACGATGTCGCTTGGAAACAATTGGTCAATGGAAGTAATGGAGGAAGTTACGCCTCTTCACCACCCATGACAAGTCCTGATGCTTCACTAACTGAGTACACTGAAACTACTCCAGAGCCAGAACTTCAATCATCGCCTCCGGTACCTGTAGCAGGACCTAACGAAACTTGGGATGACCCAGAATTCGATGAAGAAGATAGGATTCGAGCAATGGATGAATTTCCTGACAGGGCAACAGGTGCTGACCCACATCCACCGGAAGAAATCAGTGTATCCGAGACCATTGGTGGGGATTTAATGAGAATCAGAATTTTACAGGATTTGACCGACCCGATTATCGCCGAAGATGGTTCGGAGATTACACTAGTTGAAGGAGATGTAGAGTCTTGTCCAAGCCTGATTGCAGAGACTCTAATCGCCGCTGGATTGGCCGTTGCAGCACCACTCTGAACGCGCCAATGATTATCCAGCGCCTGTCAACGAAGTCGTACCTGCGGTGTATACCATGGGCAAGACGATTAGTCAAAAGAGAGTCAAAGAATTACGAAAAACGTTCGATGCTGATTCTACAGCAAAATTAGCTCAAAACGCAGTATCAAATAACGAATTATTGGAAGTTGCTTTGGATAGAGATTTAGTGCAAGAAATTGATTTTTCATTCTCAATTAAGTTAGACAAGTGGAAAGTAACTCATCAGAAGAGAAGCGGTCGTTGTTGGCTATTCGCCACTCTAAACCTATTTCGACCAAGCACCATGAAGAAAATGAATGTGAAAAATTTCGAATTCAGTCAGGCACACATTCACTTCTGGGACAAATTCGAGCGAGCCAATCACTTCTATGAGGCGATTATTGAAACCGCCGAACGTCCTGTAGACGACCGCACAATCGGCTTCCTACTTGGTGACCCAATCGGCGACGGCGGGCAATGGAATATGGCGATGAATTTGATTAGAAAGCACGGTCTAGTTCCCAAATCTGCATATCCTGAGTCTCAATCTTCTTCCAGCACTCGTTATATGAATGCGAATCTAAAGGATATTCTCAGAACAGGGGCGTGTGAGATTCGTGAGATTTTTGATTCAGGCGGTAGTTCTGCTGAGGCTCGCGCACACAAAGATTCGCGTCTCGCTGACATCTGGAGAATTCTTTGCATCCACTTGGGAACCCCTCCTGAAAAGTTCGATTGGCAGTGGGAGGACAAAGATGGAGAGTTACACCGCAAGGGAATGATGACTCCTCAAGAATTCGCTGAAGAATTCGTCGAAATCGATTGGGAAGACTATGTTTGCATTGTCAACGATCCAAGGAACGACTACTATCAAACCTACACTGTCGATTATTTACAAAATGTCGCAGGAGGACCGCCTGTGGTCTATCTAAATGTTCCAAGTGATGAGATGAAAGGCATCACTCAGAGCCTATTGGAGGATGGATTACCTGTTTGGATGGGGTGTGATGTAGGAAAGCAAATGCACAGAAAGCGTGGGCTCTGGGACGCCAAGTTATTCGATTTTGGAGCATTATACGGTGCAGAGTTTGGTATGAATAAAGCCGATCGACTTCGTTTTAGCCAAACAATGATGACTCATGCTATGCTGTTTACCGGTGTCGATGTAGTAGATGGAAAGCCACGAAGGTGGCGTGTTGAAAATTCATGGGGAGCCGAACAATCTGGCCGTAAGGGATTCTACACGATGAACGACTCATGGTATGACGAACACATGTTCGAAATTGCATGTCCAAGCAAATATCTCTCTGATGAGATGAAGGCCGGTATGATGACTGAACCAGTTGTACTTCCAGCTTGGGATCCAATGGGTAGTCTAGCAAAAGACGAAGCATTCCAGTGATGGAATCAACCTAGGTGCCTTAGAGACAACTCGATTGTAACCGAGTCAGGATAGTCTAGACGAAGGACTCGTCGTAGCGCCTTCTCGTCCTTGGCAGCGGATGTCACAAGTTCCAGAAGTCGCTTGTGTATTCGCATTTCCCAGTGATCCCATGTTTCAGCGCCTTCACCATCTGGACTCTTACGGCATGGAACTACCAATTTGCGAGTTGGGAGTGGGATTGGACCACGTAGGTCGACACCTGTCTCATCACAAATTGCCTTAATCTGTCCACAAACCATGTCGACATCTTGGTGGTTTTCACCAGTCAACTTGATTTTGGTGATAACGGCCATAGTCCCCTCTCCGAGTCCTCAGCCTTTGTTACCAATTCACTTCTTGTCAATCTTCAAACAAACGCCAGCAGCCACGGTCTTACCCATGTCACGGATAGCGAATCTTGACAACTCTGGGAATGTATCCATTTGCTCAATTGCCATTGGCTTTGTTGGAGCAAATCGAACTAGTGCTTGGTCACCAGTCTTGAGGAACGGTGGGTTAGCTTCCTTTGTCTTTGTGTTCTCTAGAAGTTCTACGAAGCGAACTGCTACCTGAGCGGTGTGCGCGTGGAAGACAGGAGTATATCCTGCGCCAATTGCCTTTGGAATCTCCATAAGTGCAATCTGACCAACGAATGTCTCGTCGTGTCTGACAAACATAGGCTCGCTATCACCGTAACCAGCTACGTCTCCTCTTCGGATGTCGTTAGCTGCGAGTCCACGAACGTTGAATCCGACGTTATCACCAGGCTCTGCCTTTGCGTGACTTGTGTGGTGCATTTCGATGTCCTTTACTTCAGCAGACTTCTGGCTTGGGTTGAAGACTACCGTCTTCCCTCTCTCGAGAACACCGGTCTCTACCTTACCGACTGGAACTGTTCCAATTCCGCTGATCTTGTAGACATCTTGGACTGGTAGCCTGAGTGGCCTGTCTGTCGGCTTGGGTGGCATTTGTATTCCATCTATTGCTTCGAATAGAGTAGGTCCCTTGTACCAAGGCATGTTGTCAGACTTGTTGAAGAGGTTCTCTCCGTTGAATGAGGAGCATGGTATCTTCGGTACATCGGCTGGATTGAATCCAGATAGCTTCAGCAGTTGATCAACTTCTGCTACGGTTTCGTTGTACTTTGCTTCTGAGTAATCTACACCACTGATGTCCATCTTGTTGACGTTGACGATTAATTGCTTGACTCCAAGAACCTTAGCCAAGAAAGCGTGTTCTCGTGTCTGAGCGTTGACTCCGTCGTTAGCAGCACAGAGTAGAACAGCTGCATCGGCCTGACTGGTTCCAGTAATCATGTTCTTTACGAAATCACGGTGTCCAGGAGCATCGATGATTGTGAAATAATAGTTAGGAGTGAAAAGTTCCTTGTGCGCGACGTCGATAGTAATACCACGCTCGCGCTCTTCTTTCAAACCATCCATAACGTAAGCAAGACCGAATCCGGCCTTTCCTGCATCGGATGCTAACTGTTCGTTCTTTTCAATAACGTGTGCTTCGATGTGACCTGTGTCAAGGAGTAAACGTCCTACGGTTGTTGACTTTCCGTGATCTACGTGTCCAATAAACACGATGTTAAGGTGCGGTTTGCTTTTATCTTCCCACTGTGAGCCCATAATATCCACCTCTAAGTGTGGCCCGCCGACCAATGATGCCTATTTGAATCTCTCCCCCTAGGGAAGGCATCAATTGAATCGAATAACAGGTATGCTTCTTCGGCGCAGTTCATCGATATTGCAATTCAATCATCAAACTCTTGATCTCTGTGTTATGTGTCTTCTCATTCTGTAGATCTACAGACCAAGTACCCGGTTCAAATCCCCTTACGGTCGACCCACCAATTACTAGCCAAACACAGCGGTCATCCGACTGACAATCACCGGCGTTTCTGTTATCATCACCGACACCGGTGGTGTTGGCGACCTCTTCATCAGTCTCATTGAAGATGAATAAGTCGAGTTTGTTCTCAGTATCAACCCCACCAAATGGTTGGTCCCCATCCTCAGCGGGGTAGGTTAGCTTGGTCCTGAGGTAACGAATCTTATTCTGTCCATCTTTATCGTATGTTACAGGATAATCCCAAGTCATGATTACAGGATCCTGATATCTTCGATCGATGACGAAGTCAGACCAAGTCCCTCTGTAGTTGATGTAAAGAGTAGATTCGTCAGAGTCTATCAGGCCATTGTTGTCGGTAACTATCAACTTGATGTCCCATGAACCGGCCGGCATATCCTCAAGAGTGACGGTTTCTCCAGTTGCATCAACATCATTCTCTGGGTCTCCATCTTCATCAGAGTCTGTATCTAAGTCGAGATCCCATTCCCAAGACACTAGATATTCCTCAGCGTAACAATCTGAATTATCTGGATTACACCCCGCCCAAGATTCAGAACCATCTAGTGTGACTGTGGTTTCGACAGTTATGCTTCGATCATCTTCTTCCTTAGATTCACACACCCATATTAGTACAAAGGAGCCAGCAGGTGCATCTTCACTATCACAATCATCATCCTTTGCGGTAGTTATCTCGGCTTTCGGCTCTCTGGCTGAGGAATCAATTACAGAAATTGTGTCACTAACCGAAGTGTCGTAATTTCCATCACTTACGGTTAGAGTAACCATATAATCTCCAGGTTGTGAATAGGAATGGCTTGTTGTCAAGCCGTCACCGAGGTTTCCATCGCCGAAATCCCAAGTGAAAGTTAGAGCATCTGCGTCTGGGTCAGAAGAGCCTACTGCGCTAAAGGTAATCGATTCACCTGCACGCACAGAACCATCTGGATCAATACTCATTTTGGCACTTGGGGCTCCGTTCAAACTGAAGGTTTCCAAACAACCCGCAAAAGCAGCACTGAGCATTAGTAATACTACCATCGGGGCCAATCCACCCGCTCCTCTCATGGTCAAGGGTGTGAAGGGGGTCATCATCAACCCTACGGATTCCCGTAATCACCAGAAACCCTCGAGAGTTTGCTGTTTAGGGTCATGTTCTAGTAATTTCTTGTTGTTCCAACCAAAGGCCTCTGTTACCCTGCCTAACGCAGTAGCCAAACGCTTAGCGTAGAACTCTGGATCATACTCTGGTGGCTCTACTTCCAATTCGTCAACCATCCAAGCTTGAACTGTCATTGGAGAGGTTTTGCCATTAGTAACAATCCAACCTACTTTCATTCCAGGTGTGAAGCCCAATCCTGCGGCGATTCTTTGTTTGGCCGCGCGCACGTAAGGTAGAGAATCTGGATTCTTGTAGACCTTCTGAAAATCTACGGTTCCATCTTTCCTTAGATTACCTTTGCAAGAACGAGAAATTACCAAGTCGCTGGCTTCTACGCGCCTATTCCTTATGTCATCGATCACTGATTTGGACAACTCTACCGCAGATGATTCTTCATTAGATAGAATCAATTCAAACATCTCGGTCATGGTGCTGGTTAGTAGGCGGAATGAATCCGTACGACGGACCTCATAGCCTCGAATCAACATCTCTTCGCGAGGCCAAACTACTCGACCGACATAGCGCTTTTTTGCACCATGAGAGAAGAAGGCTGAGAGGGCGGTCTCAAATTCTAATTCAGCACCTTCTTTGGTAAATCTATCAGCCAGTGAATTACCAAAATCTAGAGTCTCTTTTCTAGCATTTTTCCAATGTTCAAGCGCCAAGGAATTCTCTGGTGGACGATTAATTGGTGAATCAGGCTCAACTGGTGCCTTGACAAAAATTGAGTCTGTGTCAGAATATACAACATCGTGTTCATCACTCTCGACATTTTCGATTATCGTGCGAATATTGTGTCGAGCCCATTCAGTAATACTCGCTCCCAAAAGTGGATGGGTGAAACGATAGAAAGAGGACGCAAATACTCCGTAGAATGAATTCATTAGAATCTTTACCGCATATTGTAATTGGTCATGAAGAAAAGCCACTTCTTCATCACCGGTTTCACGGGCCTTTTTCAACTCGGATTTATGATAATCACGCTGTTCCATCAATTCGCTCAACAAACGAGGAACTAGGCCTTTACGTTCGTCAAAAGAAACGTATCGTGCTGTTTTTTCGGGAGATACATTGTGAGTTTTTTCCTTGCTCCCATCTCTGACCAGAGTTGTTGAGCAGATATTCTGGGAAATCATGATTGATGGATACATCGATTTGAAATCGAGTACAGCCACCCATGGTTTGAGTCCTGGCTCGACTTCGTGGACATAGCCTCCCGCGATTTGGTCGCGGCGACGTGGACCGGATTGAGTCATTGGAACTGCGACATTTTTACTGTCTGCTAAGCGAATAACAAGCGAGTCTATCCATTGACTGGTCGTGCCGGCTGCGGCGGTCTCAACGGTAGTTTTTGCGACCGCTGCTAGGGCTTCTTTACGCTTTACAGATTGTAAGTGACCGAGTATATCGAGAGGAAGATGAGTATCTCTGACACAATATTCCATGACTTCATCGGGTCTAGCAGCCCATTCTTCGTCCATTTGGCTTGCATCAATATCGAGTTTCTGTTTATCTTCTGCCTCCGGCCACAGCATGTTTGCAACAAAGCGAAGAGATTCTCTTTCAGGACGGAGGGTTTGTCGAACCTGCCACCAAGCATCCATTGGTATTCTACCAGTTAGCCGCCAAACTCGATTGATAGCTCGATTTGGGCTGAGCCTCTTCGCTTCACTCTCAATCGCAGGTACTCTGCCCCAGCCGCACAATGCAGCCTGTTCGAATTTTGAGCGACCTGCGTTTTCCTCTGCGCGTTCAATGACTCTGGGTAGATCGAAATTATCAATATTATAGCCAGTAATGAAATCTGGATCTTCATCTCTAACTAGTCTGGTCATTCCTTCCAGAATATCTTTTTCAGAACCACGGAACTCATACTCTGTACGTTGCTCACCTCTGGCTACTACTACCGCAGCGCAGAGTATGGTATTGTGACGAACGCTAGTCTCAAGATCTAATGAAAGGGTTACGAATGGGGTTGGAAATGGATTAGTCGGTGATAAATCTGCTACATTACAGGAGATTACCATATCACAAGGGTAGAGCCCTGAGCCACCTATGTCACGAATATTCTCTGCTGCCTCGACTCGTTTACCCTCAAACTTGTTTGCAAATTCAGAAGGTGCGCGTGGACCCGCCCACAACACTTCGCCATTAGTTGCAATATGGGGACCTAAATCATAATCTAACAATAATCTATGAACGAATAAAATATCTGCGCTGGTTACTGTCCATCCATTTTCAATCAATCTATTTCTGAGGTTTCTAACAAATCTTGTATCTCTAACCACCACTTTGTAATGATTCCTCCACTCTCCATCTTGGGATAGTTTCTTTCCCACAGAAGTTGGTGGTTCAGTAACTTCAGACATTTGGGAAACCACTTCAAGTGATTTTGTTGGTTCTTGATCTCCTATTGTTTGACTGTCTGAAATTTCAAGATATGGCGAAAGACCGTTCACAAGTAATACTACTGAGTGTCCTTCACGAGAACGACACCATAGTTCAATTACGGTTTTCGGATTATTCGATGTACCCCAGGCGCGATTATCTCCGGAGACGATACAAACCTCTCCACCCCATCGCATTACGATACCCTGCTCAGAGGGAAATAGAGTCAGCAATCAACCCTTGTGTGAGGGCCTGGAACCGCAGTTTGAGATGATTTATTAGAAATTGTTGAAAGCCGAGTCGTCCCCCTGTATATCAGATGGTGCGCCAATGATGGAGGAGACCGAGTCAGATGGCGAACCTTCCATTGATTGGGATAGCCTCACTTTCAGTTTCACTGAAACCGACAGGATGTATATTGCAACTTGCAAACAAGGAGAGGAATGGGAGCCTGGGGTTATGCAAGATTTTCAATATCTCTCGATATCACCCGCTGCTGGAGTAATCAACTATGGACAGGGATTATTCGAAGGAATGAAGGCTAGAAGAGCCGAAGACGGTAGAGTTCTACTATTCCGTCCGGAATTGAATGCAAGGCGCGCTCAAGATGGCTGTAAGCGACTAGGTATGCCAGTTGTGCCAGAAGAAATGTTCCTCGATGCAGTTCACCTCGTTGTTCAGGAGAATCTAAGATGGCTACCACCTACTGGCCGAGGGGAATTATACATCAGGCCTCTAGTCTTTGGAAATGGCTCAATCCTTGGAGTAGCTCCTGCACCCGAATACACATTCTTGGTGTACGTGGTTCCAGTTGGACCCTACTTCAAAGGAGGATTGAATCCGATTTCACTCAAGGTCTCAGATGAATTCCATAGAGCCGCACCGGGTGGCTCTGGTGGCGTAAAGGCAATTGGAAACTATGCGCCGGGAATGATGCCTTCAAAGAACGCAAAAGCTGACGGGTATGCTGAGATTATCTATCTTGATGCTGTCAATCATCGCTATGTCGAAGAAGTTGGTGCAGCCAACTTCTTTTGTATCAAGGATAAAGTCCTCTATACTCCTGAGTTAACCGGAACTATCCTTCCAGGAATTACTCGACTTTCGATTATCGAATTGGCTCGAAGTCTAGGTTACCAAGTTCTCGAGACTAAGGTAGACATCGATTTTGCAATGGATGCTGATGAAGCATTTTGTGCTGGTACAGCTGCTGTAATTTCTCCGATTGGTTCAATTGAACATGGCGGTAATATCGCGAATTATTGTGATGGAGAAGTAGGTGCCATCACCGAGCAACTCTATGATGCTCTAACAGCAATTCAAGAAGGGCGGACTAGGGACACTTTTGGTTGGACCCCAAGCGTCTAGACCAATCTCGAAACACTTTTGCATCTTCGTCTTTTTTCGTGACGTCACGTCTCTCTGAGTTACGTAATGGCATCGACATCCTGTGGTTACTTCTGAAGGCGTTTGAGTGCCTAGAAATGAAATCCCAGTATAGGTTTGTAATTGGGCAATCCTTTTTTGGATTGAATTGGCACTGCTCACAATAATCACTCATCCTATTGATATAGGCTGCTCCGGAGACATAGGGCTTAGTCATCATTGATTCTCCTAGTGCGAAAGTACCCATTCCTAACACATTAGGTTCAACAACCCAATCGTAAGCATCAATGAATGCGGCATGAAACCAATCGGTTAGTTGACGTGGGTTAATGTCCAACAAAGAGGCAATATTACCTAGAACCATCAGCCTAGGAATATGATGTGTCCAACCATCTTCTAGCACCGAATTGACTACTGTATCTAAACAGTGTAAACCCGAATCTCCATTCCAATAAGCCATAGGTAAATTGTTTACCTGATTTAGATGATTGGGATGTGGCCCGGAATCAGTTGAAATTTGCATGTCTGATTCCTTGTACCACATCGCATCCCTTCTTGCAGTCATAGTTTTATTCACTGTAATCGATCTGAAACCATCTGTGATATCATGGATATGTTTGACATACTCTCTCCAAATCAGTTGTCGTACAAATCCTTCTATACTATTCATTGGGGCTGATGCTGACAACACCGATTGCATCAATTTCTTGGGCATAATCCTGTGGATGTTGATTAATGCCGCTAATCTACTGTGAAAGAGACCCTTGCTATTGGAGGACATAGCATCTTCGAAAGGTCCGAAATTAGGTAGATGTTGCAATGCAAAAATCAATGATTGCGAGGCTTGTTCATGATTCGTTGGAATCTTTCTTAGGTCTATTTCGCCTGGGTGATCATAGAATATTTCATTGACTAAATCTTCAACTTCTGAATCAGTATCTAAAAGTTCGAAGTTTTGTTCTTCTGGTGCTATGGGCACTCCTTTCCAAGGCATTCTATTTTCGGAATCGAAACTGTATTTTCCACCAATTGGGGCCTTTCCATCCATCAGTATGCCAGTTTCTTTCCTAAACTTTCTGTAGAATTTATCCATCCTAAATGGGGGGTTCAATCCCAGTTCTTGAATGAACCATTCTTTAGGAGTTAACCAACCTGTGTGGGGATGTTGTTGTAATCTTCCAGAAACTAATAATGGCTCCAATTCTTTTCGCGTGCTTAGTTCTGCTGGATTAACACAATGAATCAGGGGGATTTCCAATTTTTCTAATGCCTCTGAATAAGTGGATTTTGTAGTGATATAGCGAACTGGGTGCCCTTTTTCTTGAGTCTCAAGTGCAAAGGATCTCATATTGGCTAGAATTAGTCCTAGTTTTTGTTTATGATAGGGTCTAGATTTCCCCTTTGCCAGAGATTCTATGAGTATTATCCCCGTTGATTTAGGAGGCTCTTTTTTCCAGGGATTTAATTCAAGATTTAATTGATCGTAAAGAAGATACAACCATCGTTTGGGTTGAACAGCCGTATCATCTCGAAGTTTCGAGATGAATACGGAACTGCCCAATCCCATGGTTACGTAGTCCTGATATTTTCACATCAAATTCAGCGTAGTCTGCGGCCGGCTATCATCAATGCACCGATGACTGCCAATGCAGCGATCCCAGCAGAGAATCCAGGAGTGTTGTTTGACTCCTCTTCTGGCTCTACTATGGAACCTTCGCCAACCACAATCTGTCCAGCCATTCCTGAGGTAGCGTGTGGCTCACAGATGTAGTTGAATGTTTGATCGATGTCGAAGGTATATCTGTAATCGACAGTTGTCATTGATTCACCACTGTATACACCACTCATGTAACGAGTAGTATCGCCTTCCTTAGCAATCTGTGCTACATTGTGGGCCATGGATTCGTCGTTCCAAATCCAACATACGGTTGCTCCTACATCGACTTCCACGTATGGCTTATCATATGCCAAGCCTGTATCGTCTATTCCGATTATCTCGTCACACTCGGATGTATCAACTACATCAGCAGGAGGCATCAGGACCTTGTCAATGACGTGGATAACGCCGTTTGATGCTGGAACGTCAGCCAAAATGACATTTGCATCGTTGACCATTACACCTTCACCTACAGAGAAAGTCAAGTCGTCGCCATTTACTGCTGGGGCTACCATACCATCGGTTACTGCGGAGGATGGAACTGCACCAGTTACTACGTGATACAGCAAAATATCAGTTAGCAAAGCCTTACCCTCTTCGTTATCGAGAGCTGTTAGATTGATTCCTGCCTCGGCAAATGCATCGTCTGTCGGTGCGAAAACCGTGAATGGGCCATCACCCTGTAGAGTTGACGCAAGTTCTGCTTGAGCTAGTGCGGCTACTAACGAATTATGGATTGTTGTAGCTTGGGCGGTCATGACAATATGTACTGCTGGAGTCCACATGTAAGCCTCACATTCTGCTTGACTTACCATAGTGAAGGTGTGAGTTACTAGATTATAACAACCGGTGAATGTCTGACCATTCATCTCGTAGTTTTCGTAGTAGGCGTACGCCATGCACTCATCGAAGGATGCGCCAGCCTCAATCGTGTGAGTATACATGTTGTAGCATATGTCACCATCAGCCTCTGTTATCGGTACTGGAGGCATTAGAACCTTGTCAATGACATGGATTATTCCGTTACTTGCTTGGACATCTGCTTGTATGACATTTGCGTCGTTTACCATTACTCCTTCACCGACTATGAATGTCAGATCGTCTCCGTTCACTGCAGTTGCAATCATTCCATCAACTAATGCGGATGAGGCGACTGAGCCTGATACTACGTGATAGAGTAGAATGTCAGTTAGGGTAGCCTTTCCTTCATCAGTATCCAGAGCGTCCAAGTCGATTCCAGCGGCTGTAAATGCATCATCAGTAGGTGCAAAGACCGTGAAGGGCCCTTCTCCCTGGAGAGTAGTCAACAATTCCGCTTGAACTACTGCGGCTACCAAGGAATCATGGATTCCTGTTCCTTGGGCAACGGTGGGGATATCTACCGAATCAGATGGGGGCATGAGTACCATATCGATGACATGGATTATTCCATTGGACGCCATTACATCTGCTGTGGTGACTGTGGCGTCACCTATCATAACAGTACCGTCAGTTACGGAAAAAGTTACGTCATCACCATTGATCATTGTTGCTGTCATTCCATCACTGACCTGTGACGAGTTGACGGCTCCTGCGAGTACGTGGTACGTCAATATGTCAACCAGTATCGCAATTTCATCGTCAGTGTTGAAGGATTCCAAATCGATACCAGCAGCGACGAACGCATCATCGGTTGGGGCGAACACTGTGAAGGGTCCGTCTCCAGAGAGTGTTGTGACCAGATCTGCTCGTTCGAGAGCTGCGACTAAGGAGTCGTGGATTCCAGTTCCGGCGGCATTCGACGGAATATCTTCCTCGGCTGTTCGCTGGTCTGCGACAGCTGTGGGAGAGGAAAACAACATGGCGGTCATTAGCAAAGCGGCGAGTACTGGTCTAGCATTCATGGCGTCGTGGCGATTCATCGAGCATATATATCGCTGTAATCTATTGAAAATACAACAATTCGTTTCAGGGAAAAAAATACCCATAATTTTGAAAATTAAGCGGAGAGGTAACACCCCTTTATATGCAACTTCTGTTCGCGGATAGTTCATGGAGTCACATAATTCCAAGCCTAACACAAGAACGAGAAGGGTAGCCATTGGTTCGAGCATAGCACTTGCTGTAATGTTCCTTCCAAGTGTAGCTGCGGAAACAACGGTTATTGAGACCACAGATTATGTTGCAGTCACCTTTTGGCTAGCAACAGCCATGATGCTTGCATCAACTGTGTTCTTTTTGGTCGAAAGAAATAATGTCCCTGAGAAGTGGAAGACATCGATGACAGTTGCTGCATTAGTAACTGGTGTTGCATGGTACCATTACACCTACATGCGCGAACATTGGGTAATCACTGGTGATAGCCCGATGGCACTCAGGTACATTGATTGGTTAATCACGGTACCACTACAAGTCGTAGAATTCTACCTAATTCTAGCGGCAATCGGAGTAGGTACTGCACTTATGTTCCAGAGACTACTTGGAGCATCAATTGTAATGTTGGTTGCCGGATACTTCGGTGAATCCGGAGCTATGGACGGTACTCTAGACCTGTCAGCAGAAGTTTGGTGGGGAATCGGAATGCTCGGATGGGCATGGATTCTCTACGAACTATGGCAAGGAGAAGTCGGTGAAGCTGCAAAGAGCGGAAGCCCAGGTGTCCAATATGGATTCAATGCAATGAAGTGGATTGTAACAGTAGGATGGGCAATTTACCCTCTAGGATACATGATGGGTAACGACATGATAGACGGCTTCAGCGTCAATGACATGAACATCCTGTACAACGTTGCTGACTTGGTCAACAAGACCGCATTCGGTATGATGATCTGGTACGCTGCAAAGCATGACGAGTAATCGTTAACAGCAGATTAGCAAAGTAACGGAAATACGTAACCCGAGTGGTCGGTAATACCGGCCACTCGGGCACATTCTGATAATTATGAATCTGAAAGTCTCAGATACATTCCTCTCGAATTGGGTGACGTAGGTTTGAAACCCCATCTTTCGTAAAACCCACCCACATCAGCCATGAGATTGATGTAAGAATATCCAGATGCTTCAGCGGTGATGTAATCCATTAGTGAATCCATAATCATAGATCCACCTCCTTTGCCCTGCCATTCCTGCTCAACCGCCATATCACAGATATGAAACACAGTTCCCCCATCTCCTACAACTCTACCCATTCCGACAATCTGACTCGAATCGTTATGTCGGAGTAGAACTGAGAACAATTCAGAGCCAAGTCCTTTGGTGGCTCCACTAATCGTTCTTGGCCTCATTCCTGCCTTCTCTCGTAAACGCAGGTATGTCTTTGCGTCGGGAACTGCGACTTCTACAGAAAACAGTCGATCACTTCCGGCCGAATTTCTTCTTTCTCTGACCGCCCTTTTTCTTGAACGATTTTCTCTGTGCTCGCTGTTGACGATTGCCCTTAGCAGGTCCTTTTGCTGCACTTTGTGATTCAGCTGACTTCGCCTCTTTCATTTGTGCTCTAAGGCGAAGTCCAATCGATTGTAAGACTCCTTCTTTTGATTCCGCACCTGTAGAACTTAGCGCGTCCTTTGTTGAAATCTCTAGTCTTCCCTCTTGAGTAAACGGGCGTGACGGGTGACTCGACTCTGACTTTCTTCGCATACGGGTTATTCCAGCAGCGCGAGCGGCCCAGGCAACCGCTTCCAAAGAAGGAGTCGAAATTGCTGCTTCTTTTGGAACTCGACGGCCCTCGGAACGGGTCAATCGGGAGTCGAAATAACCCGTCCAAACCCACATCTCATCCTTGCGCGATGACACGACTATCACTCCACTCGGGTAATTGGTGCGACTTGAGGGCTTCGTGAGCCTCAGTCTTCCAGAAGTACGCCTGAGACAACGCCATCCATACCAGGTCGGGAGGTTATTCGTACCTTACCGGCCTCTGTCTGAGCGATGGCTCCCTTAGTGATTATATTTCGACGAACGAAGTTAGGGTCAGCGTCGTTTTCTAGAACGCTGGTAATCTTCGAACGAGTGGTCTTGCCAGTCTTTGGATTATTGACATTGACCGAGGTTGCTTGCATGACTCGAACTGTGGTTGAACCAGCGTGCTTTCGGTACACCTTCGTCTCATCTTCTTCCCCGATGAAAGCATATTGCTTCTCGCTAGAAATTTCCTTTCGACGCTTGCCTCGATAGCGGTTTGGTCGCTTCAAGCGTCCGCCGGTCGACTTGCGTCGAGAGATACCATGCCATTGTGCCATGCGCCTCGCCGACCAACCACCCTTATTTCAATGGAGCGGAGGAAATCGTGATTCTTTCTGATGCGACCCTACGGGTCGTACAGAGTAATTCACTCGCCTAAATCCGCCGCAGCCGCTTCGATTTCGGCCATAAGCGCGACGTATCCCTCTACGATTGGGAATTGTGGAAATTCATCAATTACATTCTGAGGTGGACGGAATAAAATGCCTGCATGAGCTTCTGCTAGCATGTTGGTATCATTGTAGGAATCACCGACTGCTAAGGTATTGAAATTCATTGAACGCAGTCCTTCCACTGTAACCCGCTTCTGATCTTCTAAGCGAATATTCCAATCGGTAATCAATCGGCTCTTTGAGTCTATTTCTAAATCATGACAATATAGAGTTGGACGGCCTAATTTCGTCATCATCGGTTCACCGAATTGGTAGAATGTATCTGAGAGAATCAATACTTGCCATCGCGCGCGGACTTCGTCGAGGAACTCCTTAGCACCCGGCAAAGGGTCCATAGTTGCAATCACTTGTTGAATATCGTCGATTGTGATTCCATGCTTATCGAGGATATCGAGCCTGTATCGCATCAATTTGTCATAATCCGGTTCATCCCTCGTTGTCCTCCGAAGTTCCTCGATTCCTGTCTTTTCAGCGACGTTAATCCAAACCTCTGGCATTAGCACCCCTTCAAGGTCAAAGCAGACTACCAGCATGATTGGTCGCCGTAGCCTGCCCGCTTCAAGATATTCTCAAGTATCGCTCCGCGATATTCATTGAGTGTGGTTTACGCCAATACCGCGTGAGCGACAAGAGATTACGCCGCAGAACTCCAGTACGATTTAAGCAAATTAGAGATATTGCGGCAGAATTGTCAGCAAGAATTGCCATAGATATCGACATTAAATCGGCTTTCTTGGAAAGGGCGAATTTCGATAATCGCGATCTGATTCTAGTCGATAAGTCAGCATTAGCAATGCAGGTCGAAACAGATGATGGAAAGAAGTGGTTTCCGACCCTTCGAGGCATTCTCGCTTGGCAACCAGATGGTCGTTGGGCAGCAGTCGATCATGGCGCTATTCCATTTCTGATGAATGGTGCGGATTGCATGGGTGCAGGCGTTCAGATAGCTGACCCAGCGGTTACAGCGGGAGACTTAGTTTGGGTTCGCGATGAGGAACATGGCAAACCCTTAGCCTTGGGAATCGCCATGGTAGATGGTGAAGAAATGGTAGCTATGAGCAAGGGTAAGGCAATCAATACGCTACATTGGATTGGAGATGACCTCTGGAATCTTGAGTCGTGATTACTACAAGAGGTTGAAAGATAACCACTTCCCCGTTGTTTTGTGCGACAGTTCCTGGCCTTGCTAATAGTAGCGATGCTCGCCCTTTCAGTCAGTGGCGCTGGTGAAGCAGGTTCCAACGATTCCACATCAACTGAAGGAACTGGAATCGCATCGGTAAGTCATGCAGATATGGTCAGAGAAAATACCGAATTCGAAATCTCTGTTACGCTGGATGAAGGAAACAACATTAGCAAAATCGAATGGATTACACAGGTCTGCATAAACACAGGTATTTGCTGGCCGCCGCAAAAGACCGGGTTAGTCGATTCCGGAGATGGGCTTACCTTTACTGGATCCGTACTCATTGATGATTACGCAACATACGCTAATTGGCGCTTCGACATAACCCGAAATGATGACAGTACAGAGACTGTTCCAGATTCTGGTTTTGGATGGAAAGTTTGGTCCGATTGTTGGTTTGATAACGGCACCTGGGGCGGACCTTCCACCGATTGTCAGGAAGCGGATGAGGGATTCCTACCCGGTTTTGCAGCCCCCGCAGCAATGGCAGGGTTGGCTATGGCAGCCTTGATGGCTCGACGTGACTGAGCGATTCCTATGGCAAAGGCCAATGATGAGTCGGGATTCATTGATTTGGTCTTCGAAGAATTGACTCCAGGGGAAATGAATTCGCGAGCAGCGTCATTCTATAAAGAAATGAATAAACGACGTACTACGCGCCATTTCTCAACACGTAATGTATCGAAATCGCTAATTGAGGCTGCAATCAAAACTGCTGGAACAGCCCCCTCCGGAGCTCATTTACAACCTTGGACATTTGTGGCGATTTCTAATCTAGAAATGAAGCAGAAGATTCGCAATGCTGCCGAAGAGGAAGAGAGGAAAACATACTCTGAACGAATGCCGGAAGCATGGGCAGAAGTTCTCTCTCCCTTGGGAACCGATGCTGTCAAAGAACACATCACTGATGCTCCTTGGGTAATCATCCTGTTTAGACAAAATAAGCGACTACGAGATAATGGAGAATGGAGTCCAACCTACTATTCACAAGAATCCTGTGGAATCGCTGCTGGATTATTCATCGCTGCAGTTCAGAATATGGGATTGGTAACACTAACTCATACCCCTTCTCCAATGGGATTCTTGCGTGAGATATTGAAACGTCCCGAACACGAGCATGCGATGCTGTTGATGCCGGTAGGATATCCTGCAGATGATGCACAAGTGCCAGATTTATATCGGAAATCTCTGGAAGATATCTCAGAATTTTTTGAGTGAATCAGAGGGTATCGATTTCCCAAATAGTTAAGATTTGACTCTATTTCGACAAAACTATGTATTACAGGATAACCAAAGCAACAGTACAATCGGATAAGTTTGAGGAAGCAATGTCAACAATGGAGTCGATGAGAGAAAGTATCGGCAAAATTAACGGCCTTGTAAGTAGCAATCTAATTCGAATAAGTGAAACAGAAATGATAGGAGTTGCGGCTTATGAAAGTAAGGAGCATTTAGAAGCATCACAAAAAGAATTCAGTGAGCTTATGGCGAACATGATGCCATACATGGCAGGAGCGCCTGAGATATCTTTTGGAGAAGGAATATTTTCTTTCAAATCTTGAACTCGACCTCCAGACGACATTCCCTAATTTCATGGAATTGCAAAATTACAATTTTCCAGAGCGAATATCATTCGGATAATGTAGCATCATCTCTCCTAGATGGTATGATGGTGACATCTCAGAGGGTTCCATTTGTTCCTTGTCTGAAAAATGCAAGCACGTCCCCATATGTCTCATCCTCTGAAGATGGCAGATGGTGATCCGCAGTGCTGCTGATTATTATCGTCGGCTCCTGGTAAACACCTGCGAGTTCTTCTACCCCGAATATGAAAACATCATTGTCTCCGCCGAAAATAAGTGCATCTACATTCAGGGGAGCTACTTCGTTGATGGTGTCATTGAGCCCGGAGTGAGTCGTAGGCAGGTATCCGTTGAAAAGGAACGCTTTCTGGAAGGATGTATTGGAGTTGGCGATGTAAACAGTCGCCATCGGGCAGCCTTGTGAGTATCCAAGGATGCCGTAAAAGGGGCCATGCTCCTCCACTATTCCGTCTAGATACTCTATCGATATGTCCGCCCAGGCCCTATCCTCATTAGGCTCCCCCTTCCCTCCCGGGGGATCAGCGTACCAGCATTGATCGCACATGCTGTCGTGGTCAGGAGCATCTGCAAAGAAGAACCCGAACTCCGGGAGGTCGGACATCAGGTCCTGCATTCCAGGCTGGCCCATCAGCCCCTCCGGACTGTCTCCACCCCCATGCAAAGCAAGTATCTTGAACTCGCCAGTGTAAGCTTCCGGCTCCACCGAGTCTTCTTCCGAGCCAATGCACCCAGTAAGGGTGGTAAGGAATACGAGTAAGAATAAATTTAATGCGCTGACCTTCATGATCCTTGCATCTTATTCTCCTTTATTATGAGTCTGTCAACTTGGGTACCGTATTTGACGAATACATTTAGTTCGGTGGTTGATTGATATGTTTCTCCCAAAACTCATTTTCACGATAATATGGATAATCCGGCTTGTAGCCAAGCAATCTCCCTAGCGGAGCCAGAATCCTACTCATGATGGCTATTACAGTCGGTCCGGGAGGGACAGGTATCATCAAATCTGCGGCCCTAATTCCATAACTCGTCCGAAGATTTCGGAGTATTACCATCATTTGTAAGAGATTCGGCATCCCTGATGATTTCGTCTTCCCTTCAATCGCTAATCCAAAACCGTTGAACATAAGCTCCGTAAAACCAACTGCCGGATATGTTTCAGCGACCAGCACACCCAGATCTCCATCCTCGCCGATACATCGGAATGAATGCATAACTCCCCTTTTGACCATAAATTCCTCACCTGCTTCGAGTATCACCTCTTCTCCGTCAGCTTCCAGACGAAAGGTGCCAGATATTCCCTTGAATAGCTCATCGAATTTGGGGTGATAATGAGTAACTGTCCCCTGATTGCCAGCTGGACAAACTGCAACAAACCGGTCGAACTCCCCGTTCGACTCATCGCTTACATCCAGTCCCCAAACCCATTCATTCTGTGCAGGGGTATAGAGAATCGGGGTGGCTCGCTGCGCAATCAGTTCTGCCACTTCACTATCGCTATCATATTCAAATCCGGTTCCTGGAATAGGATTGCCCTCATCGTCTAATCGCTCACCAATCGTTAGCATAGCCATAAAAACTACCCAGAAAATTATGCTATAAATAGTGATGGTAGGACTATTTTACTGATTCGTCATTCTCTTTTTTGGCAGATATGTTACCTAACAATATCAATCCACCAAAGCCACCAATTATCAGACATATTGCCGGAAAAGTGGTCTTCGCTAATGCTCCGTACGGCTCGATTAGATAACTACCGATTAGGAGCCCAATCAGTCCTGTTAGAACAGGAATAAGGTGATATGGCCAAGGAAGGTTATGAGCGAATCTCTCTTCCATGCATTGGTGCGAGAGAATCACAATGAAGAAATTTTGTCAGGAGAAATTATTCATTTTTCGCCCCAAATTCTAGCCAGAACTGATTGATTGCACTCGGGTTACGAATCACCATCTGACCAACGTATAGCAGGTAGCCAGCTAGGGGTAGGTATAGTCCCAAAACAATCGGGTGTGGGCCTATTGTGAATAATGGAATTGAGTAACCAATAAGAGGTATCAAAACCCAAGGAATTGGTCCTCGATTTTTTGCGAATACCATTACTGGATATCCAATTCCGGATCCAAGTAGAAAAAAGACTGCGCTCATCACTGTGATTTCCATCAACCCGGATGAAGGACATAACCACTTAGTTTTACCTTGCCTTGTCTGTAGCTTGAGCGGAAGGGGAAAGGAAAATCAAAGCTATTCCCGAACCAACAATCAATATTCCACCTATCCAAGCAGCAGTACTGAGCGCCTCATCGAACAAAAAGAAGCCATACATTGTCGCGATAATCACCGTGCCATAAGAAAAGGCACTTACCCAAGCTGCGTTGGCTTTGTGATAAGCCATAGTTATCCCGACTTGCCCTCCGCCTGCTCCAATACCAACTCCCACCAATGCGGCAAAGGTATGGATGTCCAGACTAAGCAAATCTGGAGCGGCCTGAATAGTTGAACCTGCGACTGAAAAAAGTGCGAACCAGAATACGACTGAGGTGGCAGAATCTGTCTTTCTCAATTCTCTGACGTAAATATACGCTAAAGCAGCAAAGAAACCTGAGCCAAGTGCAAGCAAAGCATACGGCTCAACTGAATCTAGATTAGGTGATACAATCAGGACAATACCCGTAAATGCAGTAATTACTAGGGCGATCACAGAGGGTTGTACCTTCTCAGCAATTATTCTTCCAGATAGTAAAGCTACAAACAAAGGTGCAGTATATTGCAAGGTTACTGCTTGACCAAGAGGGATTTTCGCTAATGAAGAAAAATACAGAATCATCGCCGTTAGGCCGACCGCGCAACGTAGAAACATCGTCTTGGAATCATGAATTTTCAATGAAATTCCACGACTTAATGCAAAGGAAACAACTGTGAATGCTATTACAGCAGAACGAACCAAAATCACCATCCAAACATCGACGCCGTCCAGCCCACTTGTGTACTTGACCAAGGCATTCATAGTACCGAAGCAAAGGCTTCCAAAAATCATCCATAGCACAGCTACATGGGGTGTATCAACTGGTTCCGACAAACTCAGAGCCCCCAACGTGATTCGAGCACACTGGAAACTTGCTGGTAGTCTTGACCACCATTGCTGTTAGGGTCATGAAGATGGATTGGTATACCATGGCTAGGTGCTTCTGCCAACTTGATATTGCGCCGGATTGCAGGCTCGATTAGTAATTCTGGGAATGCCTCCTTTACCTCACTTGCAACCTGTTGATTGAGTAAAGTCGGGGCATGCATGGTAAGCATAACCCCGTCAACTCCCAATCTAGGATTTAGAAGGCCTCTCACCTCTCTAATTGTACCTGCCAACATGGCTAAGCCTTCTAGAGCAAAATACTCTGTCTGAACTGGAATTATTATTCCATCACTTGCGACCAATGCATTGATTGTCACTAATCCTAATGATGGCGGGGTGTCAATAATAACCACATCGTAATGCGGTAAAAGTGGAGTTAGTGCCTCAGTCAATCTTCGCTCTCTACCAAGTTGTCGTAACATCTCTTGTTCTAGGCCGACGAGGGTGCGATCTCCTACTATTATGTGAACGCCATCAACAGCGGTTGCATGGCGGCTTTCCACCGCACTTTCCGGATTGAGGATTAAATCTCGAGTAGTGGTTTTGACTCTCCTCTTGTTTACTCCGAGTCCCGTTGCACAATTCCCCTGAGAATCAGCGTCTACGACCAATATCTTGTGTCCACGTAAGGCCAATTGCGCAGCGATATTTATTACACTCGTTGTTTTACCAACTCCTCCTTTCTGATTGATGATTGTAACAACCCTAGCTCTACCCTCTGGAGTTGGTTCTGATTGGGGTAACTCAAGCGGAGTTCTTGCTCGAGGAATACTAATCTCATCAACGGCGTCTAAAGTCGGCATATCTTTGTCTTCGACTTCTGTGAATTCAGCATCGATAATCAGCGGTGCTGAGCCTGCCTCAGGTAGTTCTTCTACGCCTCTATCGACGGACATACGAGCGCCTTCGGCGCTCGGAGGGCTGTTCAATATGCCGACACTGAAAGACAACACAGATGCATTTAGCGAACTGAATCCAAGGCGCCGAGTCAGTCGGGAGGTGCCCAGAAATGATACCAACCGAGAAGCCTAGCGTTCTCAGCGTCCATAATACAAACAACATCGTGATTTCTGTTATTGCCATCGGTCCAAGATTTCTCTACATGGACGCTGACAGCACCTTCTCCCAGACTGATTGGAATTACGTCGAATATCTCGTTATCTTGAGTGACAGATAGTCTGTAGCCATATTCGACGCCATAATCCCACCCTCCACTTCCGTCATTGATGTGCATATTCAATCCAGGATATCTTGAAGATGAGAGTAATCTAGATTCTAATGAATTCATGGTTAATGTATCAGGTATAGCATTACGATTCCATTGAACCGTTCCGTCGTCCATGTTGTCATCGTCAACTAATGAACAGCCACCATTATCTTCCTCAACAACTGTCCAACCAGCTCTTTCATCTTCGGTTACCCACGACATATTCCATTGAATTTTTGAGTCGACATAAATCGTCGATGCTCTCCAAATATATCCGCCCTGTTCGACTGCAGTAGCAACGCCGCTTGTGGAATAGTTTCCGAGTGTACACTCTAAGGCTGACTCGATATCCCAAGAGCGAATCGTGCTTTCATCAGGCATAGCAACACCCCAAGATCTCTGGGCACTAGTCCCAGGCCGATCTTCGCCAGGACCCGGTTTGCTGGTGTAATCCACCAACCATTCAATTGCAGTCGAACCAGAGTTGATTCCTCCTTTGATGGCTCTCATCGAAAATGAAATTGTGATTCTTCCATCCGGAATTGCGGCGTCTGAAAGCGAAGTTTCAATCAATCCACAATCACTTGATTTCTGATTCTTATCAATTACGATATTTGCATCTTGTTGTACCGGCCATGAAACTCCATTCTTGACCAACAAGTCGATTGTAATGCGACCATTACATGCATCAAATTCCGGATGAGACATAGATATTGGATAAACCAAACCATGGTCGTTATCATTGATTTCATTACCTACTGTCCAAGACCATTCTGAACCTGCTTCAGATGTAGTACCTGAAGTCAAAGATTCGTCACCAAAGAATTCGTACAAATCAAGGGGGGTAAGTGGTAAGAAAACATAGGAAGACACCACCCCTAATCCTGAGATTGAATCTAGACCGAAAGTCGTGGCTTCTAGGTTTGTGGCTTGATTTTCTGAATTTAAAATCGTCAAATCTGTACTTGTTCTAATCAATTGCTTATCTCCGATATCGGTCCAAGTTCTTGTTGTCATATCCAAGTTGTTGTCATTCAGAATCCAACCTAGTGTTCCACATTCTCCTTCATCTCGCCAGGTCTTACCACTCAAGTCTATATTCATCTCATGATCGATTACTTTCTCAGCGCTCAGATGTGTTCTTCCAAATGCATCTAATGCATTTACTGCGCCACTATATTGCTTATCTGAAGGATGTATAATCTCCGAAGAATCTCCATTTCGAATACTAATGCTGCCAGTTCCTGAAACGATGTTCGCAGATAGTTCTCCGCAGGCATCATCGAGAGGGCCAGAAGCAGCATCTCGGAATATTGCAACCATATCGTCACCCTCAACTTCAATACTGGAACTCAGAATGTTGAATTCCATACTATCACCATAGTGGAGAGTTCTCGCTTGGAATGAGGAATCTTGTTGCATAAAGAAGGCGAATCCTATCGCTCCAAGAATCAGGGCTGAGATGGTAATCGCAGCGATAACTTTAGGTGAGAATTCAATCGATGATAGACTAGGTATTGTTATTGTAATCGAGGCTTCTTCTGCATCTGAATCGAGTTCATCAGCAACTAATACAGGTTCAATTTCGTCAGATATTACGCCACCAGTCCAAGCATCTTCTTCCTGTTCCTCAAGTATTATCTCCGGTTGTTTGATTACTGGATTTATTTCTTCCTCTTCACTATCCAGCACTAACTCTAGTTCATCCTCGGTATCTGATTCAATTTCGGTCTTGACTATGTCGGCCTCTATGACTTCCGCTTCGAGTACCTCTACCTGTCCGAGTTCTACCGGTTCATCCAATGGTTCTCCCTCACCACCAGACTCTATACGAGAAAGAAGACGATCTATTGCATCGTCCTTATCTTGTTCAGAACTCGATGTAATCACTTTTGTTTCAGGAGACTTTTCAGAGACCTTTTGGCCTAGTAAACGAGATATCAATTCCTCCTTCTTTCCAGAGATTAGTAGCCCCTTTTCTTTACACAAAGTACGTAGTTCCGAGACCTTCATTGATGATAGTGAATCACGATCCAGACCCATGCCTCCTGTTCGACTTACTCTCGGTAGTCGCACGCTGGGGCTTTCAACCCCTTCGGCGTTCCGCTTCGCGGAACGTGCATACGTGCGTACGCGAGGGGTTGCCAGAAGACCTAATTTTCCGCAAATTTAGCATTAGAAGGGGAGAACGAGAATACTCTCAACCCATTTTACATCCGTCAGACTCAAGAAGGGATGGTTGTGGGCGCGGATTATGTACCCACGCTTGGTCATCCTCTCGCGCGGTCCGAGGTTGTACTCAACCCGCCGTCTTGCAGAGGAAGCTCAGAAGGCAGGATGGGCGGTTCGAATCATTGACCCACTATCGCTTACGGTAGTGGTTGACGAAAAGGGGGGACGTATTTTCCACCGAGGATGGCCTATCGAATGTGAAGCAGTCATTCCTCGAATTGGATACTCGATTACAAGACGAGGTGTAGCGATTGTTCGCCAATTCGAGCAAATGGGAGTAATTGTTCTGAATCAGTCACTTTCGATTGAACAGAGTCGAGATAAACTACTAGCTAGCCAAGTGATGGCGGACGCAGGAGTTCCTATTCCAGTCACAGCTCATGTGGCTTCTACAACTGACATAGACAGTGCTCTGGCACGAGTGGGGGGGGTTCCTTGTGTGGTGAAGGCAACTGAGGGAACCCAAGGTTCTGGTGTATTCCTTGCTAGAAACTATCCGCAAGTAAGACAACTGGTCAGCCAAATGCTTGAGAGAGGAATGAAACCACTAGTTCAGACTTATATTGAGGAATCTCATGGTAAAGACATCCGAGTTCTTGTTGTTGGAGGTAAGGTCGCTGCTGCTATGCGTCGTCGAGCATCTGGAAGTGAGTTTAGATCTAACTTCCACCTAGGAGGAAGTGTAGAACGAGTTCAATTGAATGAGGAATTTGTCTCAGTAGCGCTTTCAGCGGCAAATATCCTCGGTATGGATATTGCAGGTGTAGACCTATTAGAATCAGCCAACGGCCCGCTCGTACTGGAGGTCAACTCCAGTCCCGGCCTCGAAGGTATCGAGGGGGCATCTAGGGTAAATATCGCTGGAGCAGTTGCTGATCATCTCAACAAGCGTTTAGAAGCGGTTGAAAGACAAAACAAGGAAGAAGAAGGATTGACAAATTCGTCCTCTGACGAGTCTTCAGTGATTAGTGATTAAACTCTTCATATGGCTTTTTTCTTACTACTGAAAAAACCTAGCCGTATGACTCTCAACATCAGAAGCATTCAAGTTTGGATAGACGCACTTAGGCTCGCCCATATGGGCAGGGATGCACCCGTCGTTAGCGACGGAAATAGGCGAGGGACCAAGATATGGAAGGCAAAGATAGAGGAATTGCTAGCCGAGAGGTTACGCAGGGGCGGTTCGAAACTTCCTCTATAATTAGTCAAGCCAGCGTGGTAAATGCTCTACCTACCAGACTAATGCGATTAGCAACCCTACCTTGGTTTGAATGTTGGACGGGTCAGTTGCGCACAGAAAAGAAATCAAAGCACACAATTCGTGCATACACAGTGGCTGCGCGTGATTTCTCGACAACTGTTTTACCGGGTGAAGATAATCTATCTTGGGAACAGGCCCAGATTATTCCAGTGAGAGTTTACCATGAGCGCTCTAATCCATCTACCGGACGGGTGGATGCCTGGTTGAATAAACTGGGAGAGTTGCGTCCTGCTACAATCAACGCCAGAATTGCGGCTGTATCTCACCTCCTCAAGTGGCTTGGATACACTGTTCCCGAATGGGTACAAAGACCGGCACGTCGTCGACCTCTTCCACGACCATTAGGTCGTTCAGAAGTACTGAAGGTTCGTTCTGCAGCGCTTAGAATGGAAGATCCATTAGCCCATCCAATAGTCACCACAATGTTGGACACTGGGTTGCGAATCTCTGAATTATGTAATTTAGACATCGACGATGTCGATCATGAGGATCTATCTGCACTAGTAATCGGTGGTAAGGGAGAAAAGGACCGGACTGTACTGTTTACAAAGAAAACTACCGAGGCAATTGAAGCGTGGAATCCGATTAGAGCAATGCGCTCTAAGATGATAGAAAATGAAAACTCAGAAAGGGCTCTATTTCTTTCTAGTAGAGGAAACAGAATCAATCCAAGGTCTATTCAGAAATTAATTGATAGATTGGCAGACGAGGCTGAAATTCCTCGTACTCGATTATCTCCTCACACATTGAGACATACATTTGCTACGGGATTGCTCGAGCGTGGTGCGGATTTAGTTACAATTCAGAGATTATTGGGGCACGCAAGTATTGCAACAACCAGAGTATATCTAGAGATTAGTGACCAAACCCTGAGAGAGATTTACCACAGGGCTCAGCGCTTGCCAGAATTGGAGGAATTCGAAATCGATTCCAAAGTTCAAGATGAATTGGAAAGCGAATATCTGATGGTCCCAGCAACAGCGATTCAGCAAGATTAGCCGATTCATTTCTTTGCGGGATTTTTCTTGTTTTGTCGCTTATCGACAACTTCAGGACCCTGCCATTCACGTTCAGGTTGTACTGTATTTCCCGAATGGCCGGGAAGAGGGCAATACTTTCCTGCACGGCAACGTGAACAGTTATCCTTTGGTGGAAGCTCTACGACTTTGGTAAGCCTACCATATTTGCGTCGCGGCACAGAGTACTGTTCAAACAGACGGGACTTGAGCATTCTCGTCTGCACGCAATGTTCAACGCGAAGTCGGTTCAGCATTCATCATGGATGACGAGGCCGAGTCGGTAGTGGGTGCAACAATCGGCCTTGACCCAAACAAAACCATACTATGGGCTCAGGTGCGAGAAGGACAACCTCAGATGTCAATTGACATCGAAGGAAGGCTTCGTCCCGCGGGAATCAAGGGCAACTCAACGGTATACCTTGGAGATGTTGCTAGGGCGGCTCTCCGCTCTCTTGGCCCTGCTGACCCACCATTTTTCGAATCTAAACCAGGTTATGATGAGCAGAGATGGAGATTCTCAACCTCATCGGGTGATGTTTCGATGGTTGTGCTATCCGACTCATATTGGGGGTTCGGATTGGTGGCAAAATGTTTTGTTAATCAAATCGAAATCACTGGTCCGCTGGCTCTACGTGCACGTATTGTACACGATATAGCCGCTACCTTAGGTCGTAATCCGTGGGAACCGGCATGGACTTCGAGATATGAAAAGAAGACTAGGGCTACAATTTACGAACATCGTAGCGCTTGGGAGGGGCTAATCCATCATGCTAGAGATGAGATGAACGAAGAAATAACCAATCTTTGGGAAAAAGTTTCGGCGCTCCGTGGAGGTGAAGATATAGAACTCATCCTAAATCAAGCAGAGCAGAACTTGCATGAGGCTCAGGCAGCCCTTGCTGATCTTAACGCCCCGGCAGTGGAACGAGCTCTAGCAAGAGCAAACCAGGCTCTAGTGGAAGCTGACCCTAAGACCGAAGTCAGATCGTCCGAAGCAGCTGCATCTGATTCTAGAATCTTGACTTGGTGGGAGAAAACCGAGAAAGAAGAAGAAGTCGAAGCCTCAGACCTACTAGACGATGAATTACCCGTTGTCGATTTGACCGGTGAAGAGTAATCAGACGATTCCAGAAAGGACATCGCTCATCCATGCCCATACTCCATGATGTTGCAGATAAATTGCTACAGAGAAGACTACGCAGGCAGCGTATACTATTCCTTTACTAATTTGAATTGCATCCTCTGACTCTTCGTCGAAGTAGCGGATTAAACCCGCTGCTTGCTGGATGCCACTGCCCTTCTTCTCCTTAGCCATCGGGCCGTCGCACCTACCTGCACTATTTCAAGACGGCGAAACCAAAGAATCTAGTGAAATTCCAATTAATTCGACTAAATCAAGCAAAATCAAGGGTCTAGTGTCTCAATTAGTACACAGCCGCCATCGAGTTCAACAATCTTTGAGGCTGCATCCATAGCAGTATCGATACCGGCGGTCATCAAAATTTCTCGACGCTTTCCTGCCGATGATTCGAATACTAATCTGTGAGATAATACCTCTAGAACATCTCTGTCTACAACTTGCCAAACCCATTCTTCTTGGTCGACTGTAATCAAAGCCTCAACTGGAGCTAGCGGGCCCTGCTCTCTACCATTCTTCCTCGCTCGTTCAACTAGGCCGACCAACTTTCGTGTGGCCTCTGTATTTGTCGTTCGGTTCGGTTCGGTCGGGCTTCTCGCAATTCTTCTTCTCAGTCCTGTCATGTGCATCCCATACGGCATAAGCCGTGAATCGCGAGCACGTAGTTAGAGGTTTAACCGTTTACGAAATTGTCTGGGGTAGGAATACAAATTCTTGGGGGGTAGTGAGATTGCCGGAGCCAATCGCTTGATGGTCAAGATGATTGACGCGACCATGTGCGGGAGGAGGTTGATTGGGGTGCGGCCGCGCGCGCCAGCCTGTTATTGAAGGCCGTAGGATGCTGGCGGAAAAATTCCGATTCTTGGTTCGCACACGCGTATGAAAGACTTCCAGAAACAGTTCGAATAAACCCCTTATCTGGTGATCAAAAATGGATTGAAGACTGGCTGAAATCATTAGACAGTAAGCCAATTGAGTGGTTCAATGGAGTCGGTTCTGCTTGGACTATGCCATTTCCACGTGGTAAGGCAGAGGGAGAAGAAAAATCTGCCTTGGCTGCTTTACATGAAACTGGACGGTTAACTCGGCAGGAGGCCGTATCGATGTTACCTGTACTGGCTTTGGAACCGAAACCTGGTGAATATATCCTAGACCTATGCGCCAGCCCAGGATCTAAGACTTCTCAAATTGCAGAGCATCTGAATAATTCGGGAGTAGTTGTCGCGAACGAAGTTGTCAGAGGCCGAGTAAATATGCTAGTATCCAACATACAGAGACATCGTTCGCGAAGCAATATCATCGTCAATCATGATGCACGTCATTTCCCCAAAGTACCCGAATTTGGCTATGACCGAATATTAGTTGATGCACCCTGTACCGGTACCGGAACTACACGAAAAAATCCCGATGTTTGGTCTCGCTGGAAGCCAGATGGTGGGCGTTCGATGCAGAAGTTGCAAATCGATATTTTGAGTCGTGCTACCAAACTTGTCAAATCGGGTGGAAGAATAGTCTACTCGACCTGTTCTCTCGATCCTGTAGAAAACGAAGCTGTGGTTGCAGAAATCCTCAGAAAAGATCCCTCTTTGAGATTGATTTCAGCCCACGATTTGGTTCCAAACTTGGTTGCATCAAAAGGAATGAAAAAATGGCCTGTGCTTTCTGATGAATGTTCAATTGTTCAGGATAATCAAGGGCAAGCCAGTTTCCTTCAGCCATCTGATGCAGAGATCATTGATGCCCTGCCACTATGTATGCGGGTATGGAATGATGAATCAAAGGGTGGTGGATTTTTCCTAGCAGTAATTGAGAAACAATCATCTCAAGAATCAGAAGGCGATATTAGAGTCGACCGTGAGTTGACGGAAGAAGAAGCACCGGTAGATAACGAAGACATCCCTCAACCAATTTCTTCCGAGGCTAGAACAATCTTGAAAAAGCGATTTGGTGACCTGCCCAACGACCTTTGGGTACGAGGTAAGAAGGTTCTTTGGGCGACACCACAAGCTCACGAAATTTGGTCTTCCCAAAGAAGTCGCAGAGGCGGAAGGACTCTAATCCCCGGTAGACGTTGGCGGCCGCTGAAAGTAGTTTATCTCGGGCTTGAGGTAATCCATTTGCGTCGTGGAGAGTTTGAACGGATCGTTGGTTCGGCGGCAAAAGTATTGTCTGATGAGATTGAACAAGGGATGACTGAAGTTCCATCGAAAGTTATCGATTCCTTACTATCTGGAGATGAGCCTGACCCATCTTTAGTGAGTCCAAAACTGTCATCGAAGAGAGGTAATTTCCTGTTGATAGACAAAGTAAATAGGACCACTATTCCTGTTTGGATTGGTGGCCGTGTTAGTCTAATGATGAGAACAGCAGAAGTGCATGTTTTACGACTAATGAGAGGAATAATACTAGATGAAGAAGAATGAACATACGTTCAATCAAGACGTGTTTTTTGAGGTGAATGTTCAATAGCCTGATGTCTTGAGCCCAGTCTCCCGAGGGAGATTCATGCTCGACGATACTGACCGTAGAATCATTGAGGTTCTTGAGCGCGATGCTAGAACATCATTACGCGGTATCGCGGAGGAAGTAGGTGTTTCACTCGGTACAGTTAGTAATCGAGTGAAGAAATTAGAAGAAAATAGAGTCATCAAGGAGTACCGCGTGATACTCGATTCGGAGAAGGTAGGATGGGGATTGAATGTCGTAATTGGTCTAAGAATTCAGAAGGGGCGTCTTATCGAAATTCAGGAGATAATTGCTCGCGACCCTAGAGTTTATGGCGTCTACGATGTTACTGGCGAATTCGATTCAATGATAATTGCCAGAGCCAGCGATAGAAATGACCTCGATGACTTATCGAAGAATTTGCTTTCGATTGATGGAGTGAAACGTTCGGTAACTCACCTAGTGCTAAACACGGTCAAAGAGAGTCCCACTTCATTTCCAAAATAAGCTACATTCTATCGAATTGGTCTTCAATGAGCGGCATCAGAGTTTTAGCAAATGGTGCTAGAGCTTCGACCGTTTTACCCTCCGGCTTCATCGTCCTCAAGAGAACCCTTCTGAGATTTTCATCAATTGGAACATCTAATGAATTTAGTCTATCTCTTAAGGTGGTTTGAATTCTTCCCCCGGTGCGATCCCAATCCATTAACAACATCAGTGGTGGACCGCCATCGATTGTATTTCGGGTTCCGTATGTATCGTAGAAATATGCTACGAGTCGAGATCTATCCCAGCCGCGATTAATTAGTTCAATCGGCCCTTCAAATCCTAGAGCTCTTAGCGCCTCTTTGTCTCTCTTCCCCTCTACCACAATTGGACAGCCTGCTCCACCATCTGATGGCATTCGATTTCTGAGTTGACTTTCTGCGAAGGCTCGAGCTGCTAAACTGAAACGAGCTTCTCGGGCAGGGGGACCAGAAAATTTTGTCCTATCTTGAATCCAATCACTAGCGCCCATCTGTAATCTCCTCTGGAAAAAAGTCATTTTTTGACCGATTAAGTCCTTGTCCTGATGGGTTCACGATAGTTAGTCGTTTGAAGTCATTTCCGACTCCGTCGGACTTCTCTTCAGGAATTACAAACCTCACACTTATGAGGGACTTTCACACGCGGTCAGATTGGAGATAACGATGAGTCTCATCACACCTCTATATGACAGCCTCTGGAATGAGTACCTTGTTTGGTCGCTTTTAGTCGCATTATTCACTTTTGGATGGCTATATCATCACTCATTTTTCTATCGCTCAGAGGATGGAGAAAATCCAAATGTGGACGATTTAGAGGTTGGTGTTTTTCCAGCTCATTATGATGATTTGAAATTGGAATTAGCGTGGACTATCGTGCCATTTATGCTGATTGTTTATCTGACCTACATTTCTTGGGCGCCGCTAGACAATGTATGGTCCTCCCCAAATGATGGATACTTTGGGAATGAATGCGATTACGATTCTACTGAATACCAAACGTACGGTTCGAACTTATACTTCGACGATGATGATGGATTGAAAGGAGCGTACCATGCTAATTGCTACCACACCATCGAAATAACAGCCAAGCAGTGGGTTTGGAGTTTTGATTGTGGAACACTCGAAGTAGAATTATGTGAGTCAGGATTTACTGAGGCAGATGGAAGAGCCGTTCCCCACCTGTCCTTACAGGCAGGGAATGCATATCTCGCCTACATGACTTCTGAAGATGTTACTCATGCTCCTTGGTTTGTCTCGTTAGGAGTCAAAGAAGACGTTCTTCCCGGTCAGACAACCACTGTTTGGATTCTCGCCGAGGATGTAGAGGACTTCCTACTACTGTGCACTGAATATTGTGGAGATGACCACGCCTACATGATGGCGGGCGTTACTATCCACGCCTGAGGAGTTGAAAGACATGGGGGGAAATATGACAATTTCGCGAAGCATGGTAGCTTTACTCTTGATTTCCATAGCAATGGTCGTATCACCGGCCGTAAACTCCCTACCAACCGGTGTAAATTATGACCAGATTAGTGCTGGTGGTTGTAATTGTCACGCCGCTGCTCCAAATGCTGCAGTAATGGTGACCTTGGATGGACTTCCTGAAGAATACAATATGTCTGAAATCTATCAGGTTACAATTTCATTCACAGGTGGCCCATCTGCCGAAGGAAATGCAAATCTTGGAGGATTCAACCTATGGGCATCCGGTGGTGAAATTACTCCGCTAGATGCGACTGTTCAGTCTAATGGCCCCTCTGAGGTTACTCACACCGAGGCGGGTAACGATTACACATCATGGAGTATCGAGTGGATCGCTCCGAGTCACGGAAGAGATGTCGACTTTGTAGTCCATGTCAACTCTGTTAACGGAGATGGAAATGCTGGCCCGGAAGATCAGTGGAATAAACTAACTCTCAAGGTTGCAGGATCATTAGGTCCTGGATTAGAAGAAGCAGACCCATACAAGGTATTGGCTACTCTCATCATTATCTCTGGAATACTTCTTGCAATCACAGTTCTATATGGATTCTACAGAACTAATCCTGATGTCTTTGATTGGGAGCACCTAGCACCTTGGCTAACAGAGTGGCTCACCAGCACAGACCACAAGAAGATTGGAACCCTGTATTTCGTTCAGGGCCTATTCTTCCTCGGTATTGGTGGAATTCTTGCTATGATGATTAGGATTCAACTCGCAGTTCCGGGTAATGATTTCATTTCCCAAGATCAATACAACTCCTTCTTCACATTACATGGAACTACAATGATTTTCCTAGCTGCAATGCCTTTAATCAACGGGTTTGCGAATTGGATGGTACCTCTACAAATTGGAGCACCGGACCTTGCTATGCCAAGATTGAATGCGCTATCTTTCTGGCTGCAACCATTTGCTGCATTGCTGATTTTCACTGGTGTATTCACAGGAGAAGGGGCAGACACAGGATGGACCGGATACGCACCATATATTGTCACAGAAGGCGCTCATACCGGAGTTACAATGTGGGTTGCTGGGCAGATAATGCTGGTAGCGTCATCGACCCTAACTGGAATCAACTTCCTAACCACGATGGCAGTAATGCGAGCAGAAGGTATGGGTTGGATGCAGATGCCTCTGTTCACATGGAGTATATTGGTTGCCAACCTAATGTTATTCCTTTCAATTCCAGCGTTTGGGGTAGGGCTAATTCAAGTCTATCTTGACAGAACTATCTCAACTGCATTCTATGACATATCTGCTGGAGGAGATCCATTGCTCTGGAGTCACCTGTTCTGGTACTTCGGACATCCTGAGGTATACGTGGTTATAGTACCTGCATTCGGTGTTATTTCAGAGGTTCTTGCTACATCCGCAAGGCGCTCCATCTTTGGATACCGCTCAATGGTTTATGCAATGGCAGGAATCGGAGTCGTGGCTTTCATCGTTTACGGGCACCACATGTTCACCTCGGGAATGTCGCCTTCACTAAGGTTCGTTACAATGCTGACGACAATGTTAGTCGCTGTTCCTACTGGTATCAAGATATTCAATTGGCTGAAAACTATGCACGGAGGATCACTCGTTTATCGTACACACACTTTGTGGGCACTCGGATTCTTGGTAACCTTCACTCTTGGTGGAATCTCGGGAATGTTCTTCCCATCAATAGCCATGGACACTCACCTCCACGAGACATACTTCGTAGTAGCTCACTTCCACTACGTATTGGTAGGAGGTACTGTCTTCGGATTCTTCTCAGCGATTTACTATTGGTATCCAAAGATGACTGGGCGTATGCTTGATGAAAGATTGGGTACTCTGCACTTCTTGACCGCATTCGTGACCTATAATGGAATATTTTGGCCTATGCACAGGCTTGGTGTTGTTGGAATGGCAAGAAGGCATCACACCTACTTCATCACAACTGACGACTTCACAAATCTACCCGAATGGGCCGCTGATTGGAACCTATTCATATCAGTAAGTGCGTTCCTGTTCTTCTTCTCTAATTTCATCATGGTTGCTAACATGTTGATTAGTCTGGTCAGAGGAGAAAAGGCTCCTGCCGATCCGTGGGGCGGATGGTCATTCGAATGGATGACTTCATCACCACCACCGACCCCTTCATTCGATTGGGACAACCCTCCAGTTCTCAAAGATGCTAACGAGCACATTGCACATGAGCCAGGAAGGTTAGGACAGTGGTTCAACCGATTGATGGTGCCGGAAGATCATGAGGAGGTGAGCCATTGAGCGGAGACTACGATCACGACCATCATGCACCTCAACCTTGGGGTCCACATGACTGGGGACACGGTGCTCCACACAATTCATTCTCGCCATTATTCATGAGTATGGGAATCGCAATTTTCCTCTTTGGAATGGCCGAGGCGTGGTCCTACGGAACCTACAACCCAGGAAATATCCCTATGATTTTGGTTGGATTACTTGTAGTTGGATTCTCAATATTCATTTGGTGGAGGCAGGACCTATCCTTTGACGGCCATTACGAACCAATAGCAACTGGAGTCCCATTCCGTGGCATACAAATTAGAAAGGTTGGAGTTTGGGTCTTCCTAATGTCTGAAATGATGGTTTTCACATCTCTTTTCAGCACCTACATGAGGTACAGACTAGGAATTGAAAACTGTGGTACAGTATTCGAACGTGGAATGTTTGACCCTGTAACAAATCCAACCGGATGGCAAGAAGGCGTTACAGTTACCTGCTTCGAACCAGCAAGCCATCTTATTGCATCCAGCTGGTGGCATATTGCACCTGGTGCAATCAACACCTTCGCTCTAATTATCTCTTCATTCACCATTGTACAGGCACTACGTTACGCAAAGATGCCTGATCTAGATGATGAAGTCCGTAGAAAGAAAGTCTACAGATACCTAGGAACAACATGGTTCCTTGCAATTCTCTTCCTTACCCTGAAAATGGTTGAGTGGTTTATCGGATTCTATGTTCCTGAGATTAGTGCGATTGGTCTCCATGAACACGATATCATATCACTCGTAGATGAGGGCTACACAATTAATGCCGACCACTACCAACATCACTCGTACGTTGATGAGGCAACTGGAGCACACATGGTAGCCGACATACAAGTGTCAGCATCCCTATTCTACGTGACTACCGGAACTCACGGTGCTCACGTAGCTGGTGGAATCATTGGATTAAGTTACATGACCTACAAGGCATGGCTTGGCGGTTACACTCCAAAGAATGCAGTATCGATTGAGTACTTCGGTCTTTACTGGCACTTTGTGGATTTGATATGGGTATTGGTATTCCCATTCTTCTATCTTTATTGAGGTGATTAAGTATGGCACATTACAAGATTTTTGGACAAGACCCCTATTGGATGAATTTCTACGGATTAATGATTCTAACATTAATCGAAGTGGCTGCTGTTGGATTAGATCTAACTGAATTTGCTGAGAGTTATGGTACCACCGAGAAGGTAGTAACCTTGTGGATTCTAACAATAATTGCAATTCCAAAATTTATTATGATTGCTGCGATTTTCATGCACTTGTATGGTGATGAGGATTCTGGAATTCTGACGATGACTGCACTATTCCCTGCCTTCTTCATAATCATCATGGTTCTCTTCGTTGGACTGACACATCCAGATGCCGCATCCGGTTTACCAGATTGGTGCAGACCTGGAAACTATGGACTTTGATTGGTCCTTGTTCACCGCATAGATTCATCAAAAGCAGCCGCTACGGTGGACCACTGCAGACGTCGCATAGCCTGGTATTGCGCCGGATTTGAAATCCGGTGTCCCTTGGACTCGGGAGTTCAAATCTCTCCGTCTGCGCCACTATCATTCATTGGGAATTCTTGATGCTCCGCGAACAATTAGTTGGTCAGTATGGAACTGAAGGCTACAAGGGGTAGTGAGAAGGGCCTCACCGTCGATATTGATGAAGAGCGGGGGACTATGAGGTTGAGTATTACTAGGATTACCTTTAGAATCAACTGCGCCAATTTCAAAAGATATACAATCTTGCATGGTAATCTTGTCCCACTTACCAACGTGCTCACCCTTCTCAAGGGGCCCCATGACAAGTAACATCTGTATTTTTGATAGTCCTAAACCTATAATCAAGGAAGCATGATCTCTCTTTGGATGGGCACCTGGTGTTACTTTGAAGCCTCCACCAAAAGTTTCGCACTGGCTGAGAACAAATAATCCCTGAAGTGGGACAGTTTGGGGCTCACCGCCATTGATTCTCATCCATGCAGGTTGGGTTTTCCAACCTAGAATAGCACGAATACCAAGAGCGGTATACTTGGCTTGACCGCGAATCCAACTAAACTTGCCTGCGATTTTCATTCGATTGACTGAGCTAGTAACACCGCCATCGACTTCCAAGAACGACCAACGAACTAGATTTCCTTCCCTATTTGCCTCTCCATTACATGGATGAGGTGGAGGTACCTTGTATTGTGGTAGGTCGCTTGCTGGTAGGCCTTCGGCACGAACCGCTCCAACAGAATGGTCGGTTCCGTTTGACAGTAAATCTACCGCACCCTGAATATCAAAAAGTGGTATTCCTAAGGCTCGAGCGAAATCATTACCACTTCCAATTGGTAAAATTCCCAAGGTACGACCGCTACCTCGCAAGCCTGAGGCTACCTCGTGAACGGTACCGTCCCCTCCTACTGCTACAATCATATCGTGGTTGTCAGATAGTAGGTCGTAAGCTATCTCCATTGCATGTCCTACATACTGGGTTTCGTGAATCTCGATTTCAAAACCTGCAGCGGTCAATGCTGTTTCAAATTCGGGCCAGCTTTTCGATGATATTCCATCTCTGGCCTTTGGATTGAGGATACAGGCTATCCTAGGCATAGTTGACTCAGAGATGGAACTAAACTTGAATCCTCTCGAATGTAGAAGTCAAGTGTAATGGGGTATTCGCTAGGTCCGAACAGCATGGACGATGAGGCACAATTCATGCGGCGGGCCATCGAGATCGCTGAACGAGGTAGGCATCGAGTAATGCCTAACCCACTGGTTGGTTGTGTTCTAGTTAAGGATGGAAAAATCATTGCTGAAGGTTGGCATGACCACATAGGAGGTCTGCATGCAGAACAGATGGCGATTGCCGATGCGGAGGCAAAAGGAGTAGTCACTAAAGGATCCACAGCCTATGTTACCTTAGAACCGTGTAATCACTTTGGCAGAACTCCACCCTGTACCGAAGCGCTACTCTGGGCCGGAGTGAAGAGAGTGGTAATTGGAGCTGATGATCCAAACCCAACAGTGCGTGGAGAAGGTACTGCTGCACTAGTTAATTCAGATATAGAGGTAGAATCTGGACTTCTAGCAGAAGAATGCAACGCACAGATGAGTGAATTCATGCATTGGTGTGAAAATATGCGGCCAGAGGTACTATTGAAGGCTGCAATCGATGCAAACGGTAGAGTAGATTGCGACCCAAATGAGTCAGCACAGCGCTTTTCTTCGCCAGAATCATTGGAGATTGTTCATGCACTGCGTGCAGATTCAATGGCGATTCTAGTTGGTGTTGATACCGTTGTACGGGATGACCCCTCTTTGACAGTACGCGGACCAGACATAGGCCCGCGTAATTCGCCAATACGAGTTGTGGTTGACCCAAGTGGTAGGATTCCAAAGGGCTGCAAGTTGATGAATGATGGTAAAGCGCCAACCCTACTGATTCATGTTGATCCATTCGAATCAGCAAATTCAGACAAACAACACGTTGAGCGTGCAGTTCTTTCAGCTAGTAATGGAGAAATTCCAATCGCTCGCATTCTAGACTATCTCGGAGATAGAGGAATCCAATCTTTGTTAGTAGAGGGTGGCCCAAACACTTGGAGGAGATTCCTAGCAGAGGGCCTTGTAGATAGAGCTCACATTTGTCAATCACCCGTCAAATTAAGTGGAAGTGGAACTGTATTCTCGAATAATGAGTTGAGTTCCGCTGGCTTGAGTAAATTCAGAGAAATTGAGGTCGGTGGGGACAAGATTAGTCATTGGAGGCGAGAGGATTAGCCAATTGTCTGAACACACTTGGCTGCAACGCTTTCTCGCAAATCCACTGGTAAAGTCATTCATTGCTTACTCTATCTTTCGAGCCTTCTACGGGATGGGCATACTGATTGTGACATATTTCATTGCTACCAGCGAGAATAATCCTTGGTGGTACTCACTGGTTTTCCTTATGTTCTCGATGGTATTCTCAAGAGTATTATTCCGCTGGATAAAGAATCGGCGAACTACAAAAGAGTCAAGTCTTGAGTAGTGTAAATCTCATAGTCCGTTGGCCTTCGATAGCATCGTGGATAACGAGGTATTCCTTCTACTGATGATGGTTGGGGTATTCGCTGGATTCGTAGATAGCGCTGTAGGAGGCGGTGGGCTTCTGAGACTACCAGCAATGTTAGCTGCTGGTTTACCTCCTCACATTGCTCTTGGAACGAATAAGTTCGCCTCGGCAGCAGCTGCAGCGATTGCAAGTGCAAAATATCTCGAAAGTGATATTGTACCAAGAAAGGCAGCGTTTATTGGTTGGATTGTGATGATTATATTCTCAATAATTGGCACCTATACTGTTTTGCTGGTCGAATCAGATATGTTATTGCCGATTGTCATCATTGTACTGATTTTATTATTCTTCTATGTCTTATTAAATCCTCAATTTGGCAAGGAAGAAGACATCAACGAGGATAAGGTGGTTCCTCTAACAGTTGGTATGGGAGTTGGATTTGGTTGGTACGAAGGCTTCCTTGGACCAGGTACAGGAAGTATGCTAATGGCAGGATACATCAAAGGTGCTGGATTTGGTATGGACAGGGCTGCTGCGACTGCTAGAATTCTGAATTTTGGAGGAAACATTGGCTCATACGCAATGTTCGCAATAGCAGCATCCGTGAATTACAAAGTAGCGATTCCTTTTGCATTGGCTAACATGATTGGAGGTTATCTAGCACCTGGTTATGTTCTGAAGTATGGTTACGAACTACTTCGACCAATGTTTCTCATAGTAGCTGCAATTATGATTACAGTTCAGATTGTCAGTTATCTAAATTAGTGGTGGGCGATACAGGATTCGAACCCATGTCCTAGCGTCCGAAGCGCCAGATGATATCCAGACTACACCAATCGCCCTTATTCTCTCGACGATACACTACCCGTCTTCAATGCGACGGGTGAGCGACAACCAATAATCTAGCCAGAGACCGGTGAACTTTGACCGGTGCCATCAATACAACTTTCCAGCCACGGTCAAGCATTTCGTCGGCTACCTTTGACCAAGGTTTACCCATCACCAAATAGTCAATGGGTTGATCTGAATTATCTTTCAAAATAGCAGGGTCTGTAGGAAGAAGAGTACATAGAGAGCCTGAATAGTCAATAGTTCTAGCAGCTGAACAGGCCTTGAGAAATAGTTGGTATCCATCATCCGATTTCCAAGCATTCCGTCCGTACGGAGGGTCAAAAGCAAAAATCCCTCCACTTATTTTGCCCCATACGTCTGGAGTTAAACCCACACCAGATTCTTGCACGTCCCATGTTGCCGAATAGCCACTACAGAGATCATCAGATGCCCATTGCAAGTTCTCTTCTGTACCTTTCACCATTTTTGGGTCAAGGTCACTTGCAAGTACGTTCAGTCCGGCTAACATCGCTTCTATCGCGATTCCACCCGTTCCACAGAATGGATCTATTACCGTCGTAGGTTCTGAATCCGAGCGATGGCCAAGTGATATCATCAGTCTAGCTAATCTAGGTTCTAAGGAGACCGGTTGAAAAAATGGGCGATCGGTAGGTGAACGGCCTCCCCAACCTGACCGCTGCCAATTTTCCTGTTTCAATCCCCAGATAATCATCGGCGGAGAGATGTATAGTGGATCGGGATGATTTGGTGGATCTTCTGGGCCTGCTAGGAAAACCACGATTTCATTTTCGGGATTCTCCAAATCTACCGGACGTGATTCTCCAAAGACACCCGCTCCTACATTCTGTGCAATCTCTGAACGGGAAAAACCTACTAAAGATGAACCGATTACATTGACTCGGACAGCAAAACTACCTTCTGGAAGATTCTCTTTCGCCCAATCTACGATTTGTTGTATAATATTCTCTGGTTCTACAACTTCACTATACTCAGCATTGCAGAGTACTTCGTCGACTAATGCCGACCTGCTGAGTCGATTGAGCGATATCTCATCTGTCGAAGTAGTTACTACAACTCTCGGATGAATGAAACCTACAGGGCCAACCAATGCTTCAGCCTCTGAACGGAATAATGCTGGATGCCAGCCGCTTCCAATCAGCATCAGCCCACTCAACTTGCTTCCTCCTACCTCCCCGCCCCCGACTTCAACCCTAAATGCCTCGACGGATAGGATAGGCTAAGCATCGGCAGGGGGGAGTGAATCTGGGCTGTAATTTGAGAGACTTAGCCACCGCACATCCACTCGAACTGAACGAGATGTCAGGTCAACGTATAGCCGTCGATGTCTTCCTTAATGCCTACCAATTCATCACCAGTCTAGTGGGTCAGGATGGAAAGCCACTATCTTTCGATGGAAGACCTGTTGCTCATTTGATGGGATTTCTTGACCGAGCAACTTGGATGCTTGAGAATGGTATCGAACCTGTATTCATCTTCGATGGCCGCCCGCATGACCTGAAGATGGAAACCCTAGCTGGAAGAAAGGAACGCAAAGTTGAGGCAGTAGAGAAGTGGGAAGCAGCAGTTGAGACTGGAGATATGGCTCTTGCAAAGAAACTCGGACCACAAACTGCAGAATACACACGAGACATGGTTGCTGAAACTAAGCGGCTGTTCGATTGTCTTGGTCTAGTTTGGATAGAAGCACCGATGGAAGCGGAAGGTGCTGGTGCTGTTCGTTGTGCAAACGGAGAGGTAGCCGCGGTGGCGAGCCAAGATTGGGACACTCTACTATATGGTTCACCGGTTATGATTCGAAATCTTACTAGCCACGGACGCAAGAAATTCGGTCGATTGTTGACCGCTGAGAGGGTAGTCTTGCAAGAGTTACTAGACACTCACGATATTACTAGAGAACAATTGGTCGACCTTGCAATAATGATTGGAACAGATTTTCATCCTGGAATTAAGGGAATCGGGCCAAAAACCGGTTTGAAACTAATCAAAGAGCATGGTACGATGGAAGCAGTTTCTGAGGTCAAGGAATTTGAGATGCCAGAAGATATTGAGACCATTCGTGGTCTTTTCCTAGACCACCCCGTGCATCCGGATCCGATTCCAAACGCTACACGAGCGGTTGAGAAGGATTTGCGGGACTTCCTTCAAGGAGAGTGTGGATTCTCTGATGGAAGGCTACAGAGAGCTTTGGATAGGCTGGCTTCTGCTAATCATCTCAAATCCGATAGTCAGCCGACCCTCTTCGATTTCTGAGGATAAGAAAAAGGGGCGGTTCGCTCGGGGACTGAAGCGCCCCCGAGGAACCTGTCACCGCGAATCAAAGGACCGCGGGCCTGAGCAGTAATCAACCAACGTTACTGTATCACAGTAAGCTGCCGTCGCTTTCATCCTCGTCGAGGATTCCATCGGCGTCATCGTCGTCATCTAGATGGTCTTCAATACCATCATTGTCATGGTCAAATTGACCAGTCAATGGGTTGCCATCATTCTGCTCGAACCAGTCGGAAAGTCCGTCGTTGTCGTCATCTGTATCTACTCTGTCGGTTAGACCATCGTTATCGTGGTCGTATCTCCAGAGACCGATTGGGCCATCGATTTCGTCGACATCAAGAATGTCGTCGTTATCGTCGTCCGGGTCAACTCCGTCATCTAGTCCGTCGTTGTCGTGGTCCCTACGGTAATCTTCTCCGTTTGGTCCAACGTCATTCCAGTTGTCGATGCCGTCGTTATCGATATCGAAATCGATGTTGTCGCGTACTCCATCATTGTCGTGATCGTAGATATCCGAGTTAGGGTCGCCGTCATTTACTTCCTCGCGGTCGTCTATACCGTCGCCGTCGTCGTCATCATCCTCAGCGTCATTGATGCCATCATTGTCGTGATCCTCTGGGAATTCATCCACATTATCGGGGATTCCGTCATTGTCGTCATCAAAATCCAAATCGTCTGGAATACCATCGCCATCGTTGTCGTTCTCGCCGTTCTGGTCTTGGTTGTCGAGCTGCTGACTTTGCTGCTGGTCGGACTGCTGGCCCTGCTGACCCTGACTGTTGTCTTGGGTCTGGCCTTGCTGCTGCTGGTTCTGACCATTCTGGTTGTTACCATTCTGGTCCTGGGACTCTTGGTCTCCCTGTTGTCCACTCTGTTCTCCACCTTGCTGCTGGCCTTGGCCGTTATCTTGCTGGTTGGATTGTTCTCCACCTTGCTGACCGCTGCCCTGTTGACCGTCTTGACCGGATTGGGAACCTTGGTTCTGACCTTGGCCCTGTTGGCCGCCTTGGCCTTGGCCTTGGCCGCTTTGACCTTGACCTTGACCATTCTGACCTTGGCCTTGACCCTGGCCTTGACCTTGGCCTTGACCTTGGCCTTGACCTTGGCCTTGACCTTGGCCTTGACCCTGGCCTTGACCTTGGCCCTGACCTTGTCCTTGGCCTTGACCTTGGCCCTCTCCGTCTTGACCTTCTCCACCGCCGTCAGTTCCGCCGTCTCCAGTACCCTCTCCGTTATCACCGTAATCCGGATCATACGCATCTGGTATACCGTCACCATCCGAATCCGACATCGACCCATTAGCAGGGTCGTTCGGGAACGGATCGTTGGCGTCATCTTGCCCATCACCATCGGTATCTGCCGAGTTGGGGTTGGTACCAGACGCGTACTCCTGAGAGTTCGTCAATCCGTCACCGTCTGGGTCCGCGTTAGCGTCACTAGCCGAGTTTGGATTTAGTCCGTACGCAACTTCCCAACCGTCCGGTAGACCATCGTTATCGGTGTCGGGGTTGGTGGGGTCGGTTCCTTGGGCTGTCTCCTCTGCGTTTGTCAGACCGTCTCCGTCCCAGTCGGCTCCTCCGTCAGAGGGGTCGAGTGGGTCAGAACCATCGGCGGAAACACCAACGGAACCGGCCATCAAAACAAGAAGCAGCGCAATCATCATGCTCGTATTCTTTGTTTTCTGCATTTTCTTTTCACTTCCAAAATATCAGTTCAGAGAACCCGCCGTTCTCTCTTTCCGTTGAATGCTCGCGCTGGTCCTTGCGCGATGCTAATTCTTCCGGGAGTGACAGATGCTATTTGGGAGCCCACTAGGTATTCCTTCCACAACCACTCTAAACGTAGCACTGCGCTGCATTTGCGGCTTTTGTGGAAATCCTGTATTACTTCGTTTGCTCCTCCTCTTTTACGCATCCAATCTCACGGGCTTTCATAGGGAACCCACCGTTCCCTCTAATTTGTCAACCACCGGATGGCTATTTCAAGAGTTCCCGAGTCTGATTGAGGTTATAATTGGCTGATTTCCCCTCAGGGAGTCAATGCTGCAAGTTCTGCTCGGAATTTTGTTGAGCCCATGAAGTGAAGCACAGGAGTTACTAATGTCCCCAGTATTAGTGTACCTAGAAGTATATTCGACCATAGTTCGATTCCAGAACCAAATGAAAAGAATAGTATCCACCCTGCCAGAAGAAAAGCCCAAGGCCTGAATCGTCGGGCATAAAGTGCCGAACGAGATCTGACTAGTTCGTCTGAATACAGCGCTGTCTCCTCGCCCTCGGCCAACATATCACTCTCCCTTGCGCAACGAACACAAACCTGGTAGCGGGGGCCATTACCACTAACAAACTGCGAGTTCGGATAGTATTGGCCACACATACGGCAGACTGGCATAGACGTCAACCATGCCAACGAACATCGCTCCTTCAACGCTACGGTTGTCTAACCTGTTTGTTTACTTCAGACTTGATAATTTGGGTTGAGGACGTTAGGAATGTTTTGAGCAATGCTAGCCCATCTGGACTTCCTACGGATTCTGGATGGAATTGAACCCCATCTATCGGAAGGTAGGGGTGACTTAGTCCCATAATTAGACTACCTGATTCGTCCCACGAGTTTGCTTTAATCTCCTCATTGGTAGCCTCTAGAACCAAACTATTGTAGCGCATCATTACAATGTCCTTAGAGGCATTTTGGAAAAGCCCTGATCCATCATGAGTTATCGTGGATGGAACTCCATGAACGGCACCAAGAGGTGATTCTACAAGATTCCATCCCGCTGCAAGACCAATTGCTTGATGGCCCAAGCACCAGCCGAGTAGTGGAATGGGAGTTCCCGAAATTTGCAGTTTGTTTTGCAATGCTCTGTAGGCTATTTCCATGCTTATCTCAGAAACTTCTGGACGAGAAGGACCCGGTCCGATTATGATATGAGTTGGTTGATGAGTCTTCAGCCAAGAATCAACTTGGTTCGCTGTATCGATTTTATCTGCTATTCTACCCTCAACAATTGTCACCTTTGCTCCAAGTCGATACAGAGATTCAGCAATATTGTTTGTGAAGGAATCGAGGTTATCCACTAGGAGAACATGAGCATCCATTTCCAATATAATTTGTTTTGGTGGCCCAGGAGCGATTCTACCCAAGGCTCCTTTGACTTTGGGAAGAGGAAGTATACCGACCTCTCTCTCCGGCAATTCTTCGCTACTGAATCCTGTTCGGAATCCCCACGTTGCTTCTGTTACTGCAGCCGCCTTCCAGCGTGCTTCCTCAACCTCTGCAGCAGGATTAGAATCGATTACTACCCCACCGCCGGCTTGAACCGTAGCAAACCATGATTCCGGACCACTGTGAGCTTCCATAGTTCGAATTAGGATATTCCAATCGGCCTGTCCAGCGCTTTGGTTTAGATGGCCGATTGAACCGGTCCAAGCACTTCTAGGCGAACCCTCTAGTTCGTCGATTGCTGCCATAGTTACAATCTTTGGACAACCGGTAATTGAGCCACCAGGGAATAGAGCAGCCAGAGATTTTCCAGCACTTGTATTAGGGCTAAGTTTACCCTCTACTCCAGAAACCAAATGTTGGACATTAGCCAACGCTTCAATGCGGCAGTCAGACCAATGTACACTACCGCTCTGACAAACAGAAGAAAGGTCGTGCCGTTCCAAATCTACCAACATCAAATGCTCGGCCATTTCTTTTTCTGATGATGCTAATTCTAACCTTAGAGCAGAATCGACCTTCTCATTCCTTCCTCTCGCCCTCGTTCCCTTTATCGGTCTAGTTGAAACAACTCCAGAATCAAGGCGCATTAGCCTCTCAGGAGATGCTGATGCTATCGCCCAACCGTGATCAGCTAAGTATAGCCATGAGGAGAAAGGGGCGGGATTAGAACAAGTCATTCGAAGGAATGTGTCCCACGGTTGACCGGACATTTCACCTTGCCATCTACGACCATAATTCACCTGATAGAGATGGCCGCCACGAATAGATTCACGGATTTTTTCGACCTTTCTCGCATGCTCAGAATCACTCTCGCTGTTGGGCACTATTGATTCTGGTTTGGCTGTTATTTGCAAGTCGGAAAATTTTGGCAAATCTTGCTCTAACCATTGATGCCCCTCAGTTGCAATTAATCGCAATTGATTGTTAGCACGTTCGTGTATCCACCATGCATCACACCGCCACAGTACGCCCAGAAGCGTACCGGGTTCAGGTGTATTCACCAGTCGAATAGAATTTGACCAACGACCTAAATCATATCCAAGTAAGCCAGCGAATCCACCTGGAATAATCGAGTGTTGTTCATTCAGTTCTACTTCGATTTCATGCTCAGCGACAATTGACAAGGCTTGCTCTAATGTTGATGGATTATACTCCACCTCTGTCTTCCATCGCCCTTCTATTAGTCGCTGACGAACTAAGTTCAGTGGAGGAGGGGTTCCTAGGTGTATTTCGCCCCTAAGCGCAGAACCTGTGGGGGCATCTTCTCGGTACGGTTCAAAGAAAAGGAAGCGAATGCTATCTAAGGCAGGAAGCATGGATCTTTGTGACAGGTCAGTTACAGGTCCACCTGAATGAAGAAGCAATTCGTCTCCTTCACGGGATGTAGCCTGCAACATGGAAATTAGTGGATATTCATACGAGTTATCCTCCACTCGTTCAATTACTCGCATTTCAGTCCTCCAAATCTTCCAGTCTCATCCATGCAGTCTGTAATCGAATCATCCAGGCGTTGTAGGCCGCTTGATACAATCTACCATTTGGTTGACCGATTTGTCTTCCATCGATTTCACCTAATGCTTGAACTCCTAGGCCACTTCCTAAGACTATCATCTCAGAAGCCCGTAGCAACATTGGGAGAGTCAGTCTTGCTTCCCTAATAGGCACTCCATCACTCTCGATCCCTTCTCTGATTTGTTCTAGAGTGACAGAGTCTAGTGCACCTTCCGAAGGCTTTGGATAGTACGCAATACCATCGTTATCCAGCAAAATAGGCATACACCTATCTCCATCAATTAGAATATCCCCATCGAATAGAAGAGATATATCCGCTCCATGCTCTTTTGCTACCTCTCGAGCATCAAAATATGGTTGCCAATCGCCGTGTTTAGTTCCTCTTACTGAACCGTCCCATCGAGGTGCTGGAAGGCTAATTGCTCTCATTGGATTGGGCCATTTTCCGTTTACTCTGGGAATCAAATTGACTTCGCCATTTGGATTGACTCCGAGCTTAATCAAAAATGGCGCCTGATTTTCACCTACTACTGATTCGCCAGGAATCTCACATTTGCTAAGTGCTTCAAAGATAAGTTCTGGTAGGTTATCTGGTAAATAGAATCCCAATATTTCCGCGTGTCGGAAAAGGCGAGTAATATGCAGGTCGGCTGCTAATAGCCGCGTTCCCCCATCCCAAGCGATGGTCGTGAATACCTCGGAACGCGGATCACCATCCATAGGTCTCGATAGATGAATAGGGCTTCAACCCGATGCTGGTACAATCAGAGCATTTCGTCTAAGAACGATGTGTCAATATCGTCATCTTTTGATTCTTCTTCATCCAATTCATCGAAGTTTAGGTCGTCTGCCATGTCATCAAGGTCCCCAAGATCTAAGTCTTCATCCTCATCTCCTAGTAATTCGTCCATAACACCGCTATCTGCAGATGGTGTGGGGCCTAGATTATCTTCGACTGGACCTCCTGCACTGACCATATTCTCAGTGTAATCGCTGTTGTTTTCCTCAGAGGTCTCTCCTTCCTTACGTCTAGCATTGGCGACAAGTCCACCATCAATTTCCAAATCATCTACACCAAAGTCTTCGTCATCGGTAAGGCCAGCAGCCTCCCGCTCCATTTGCTCTTCTAACTCGACTTCGAGAGCACCCATCTCCCAGGGCTCCGGAGCAGAATCTCCTCTTGGTCTGATGAACATCATTGCCCCAATTAGCAACATTACTACCGAGAGTGCAATGATTACCATGTTCATGTCACCCGCTAGTATTCTATCGACCCAAGACTCACCTGCTGCATCATCTCCTGGTTGCGTAGTACCGAAACTAGATTCTTCCCAAGGTGGAACTTCGACAGGATCTGCATAGAATGTGTGAACCTCTCCATTGTAGGTTACAATCTCAATCCAATAGGTATCTTCACGATCTATCATCTCACCATTGAATTCATTGAGAATCAAAATCGTATCCCTAATACCAGACTTAACCAAAGAGGCGTTTCTTGTATCGTCGAACGAATCAAGGCTGACAAAGGCGTAATAACTTGCATAAATTGGGTCGTCGACATTGTCCCAACTTACCTCAATTAGAGAGCCTGCAGCATTCCAACTGGCCCTTATGCCACTAACATCTGGACACTCTGGACACGGATCTGCGGAGAGTTCGTCAGCGAGTTCTATCCAAGTGTTAGCAAGATTGTTCGTCCAAGCGTTACCTGACGAATCTACTGCGACTACTGCGACATAGATTCGACGGTTCGGTACCAATGGTGTAGCAATGTCACCTCCATAGGCGGAGAATTCAGTTAGCAGGACTGGAAGACTCTGTTCTCTGTCAACTATCAAAGTGGGTTGTAGGTCATCTATTCTCTGCAATAGAACGGGAGTATCTATTACCGCGTAAATCCAGTATTCGGCGATGTCGGAGGAATCACTTGATGGGAATTCCACGAACATGGCATTGCCTGCATCATTTGGTCTATCACTGAGTACGGGGGATTGAAGACGGTCGGGGGGAGATACGTCTCCGCGATTATCCATCGGAGTTACTAAGACCATGTGTTCCGAGAGTCCACTTAGATGCACATTTCCAGTGACGTCGTGAATAGTGACAGTGACATAAAGAGGAATCATCGATTGGATTGGGCCTAATTGCAAAGAATCTAGCGAGCTGCCATAAAGGGCATTTTCTGCAGTGTATTCTAATTGGAAGTTAGCACCAAATTGACGCTGGTTAATGACTACTAAACCACATTCTAATGGGTTTTCGCTGCAGGAGTCCCAAATCTCAGTTACATCATTTAATGGGTACTCGGAAACCCAGACTGTGTAGAATGAGAAGTCATCTGCGGATGAACGATTCCATCGAATATCAATGGCTGAACCGTCATCTTCTGGATAATCCCATGCGTCTAGACCGGTCACGCGATCTGGAGGTATTGCTTCACCATCGAAATCGGCCGCAGGAGTAGCATCAACGACTAGTACATTGTCGACATCACCATTACCCCAATCATCGAAGGCAACGACTCCAATCCAGTAGACTGTTCCATCGATTAGACCACCTGTTCCAAGTGAATCGATGATGATTGAAGTTGTTTCACAACTGTCTGTATATCCTGCAACTGGCCAACCGTCTACTGTTGAAGGGGGTTGCCAGCCAGAGGCTGGTAGAGCATATACTGCGTAGTAGGTACAGTCTTCCTCAGTATTTGCATTCCAAGTGACATTTATTCTTCCACCTTCATCATTCGGAACGTCGAAGGCTGTTGTTCCGGTAATCGGTGCAGGTGGAATCCCATCATCTAGACCTCCTGCGGTAACCACAGGACCGATTATTGTAGCATTATTGATTGATGATTGTCCTGCTTCATCAACACAAACCGATGCAAACCAATATGCAACTCCACCTTCCAACTGTAAGGCGGTTGTGTTTCCGGTACTCCAATGGAATTCGAATGGATCTGAAAGTCCAACGACAGTAGTAATCTCCTGTTGTACTGCCCAAATCCTCACCCGATCTGGGTCGAGTTCAGTACATGTAGCCCATTCTAAGAAAATGGTACCCGCTGCCCCGCCTGAAACTGGATTTGCAGTCATCCAAGCAGGAGCGGCTGGAATCTCATCTGTTGGAGTAATATTTTGAGGATATGTCATTGGAACGCCCAGAGAACCATCTGCATACTCAATGACAACTGCTGCACGGTATTGTCGATCATCTCGCAATTGCTCGGCTACACCGGCATTATCCGCTCTTGTTACGGTTGCATTTGTACGAGACCATAAGTCTGATCTGATGTATGTAGAGAATGAGCCTAGATCCTCTTTATCTGGTTCCCATAGTGGGTCAGCTGTTGAATCCCATACATACAATCTGTAAGCGTGCCATGCAGCATCTTCTGCTGGTAACCAAGAGGCTTCAATTACACCTCCACCATCGTTTGGTCTATCGGCTAGATTGGTAATTACAGTTGGGACCTCAATTCGTTCCCAATCGTAGGTTAATCGAACCTGCATTGCTCCATCCTGAGGAGACTGTAATTGGATGTGTAAAATCGCAGATGAGGTTCCAGGCCCTACTGCGGAGATTGCTGATTGGAAGGCCTGTTGTATCCCCCCATTACTAGCGGCCAAATCCCAGCTTCCGGTATAATTCAACGAAGTCGAACGGGCCCAAACCCATGCTCCTCTTTGGGGTGCGAGAATGGTCATAGTTTCGACGTGCATCGGAAGTTTTCCTGGTGCCGCAGAGTTGGAGGATTCAGGGATTTTAATTGGATTATCAGAGGTGACTAGTACAGTTGCCATTCCGGGGTGAGTTGTATTGGTTATGTCCCACGATCGACCGCCATACAACAAGGTTAACGGGTCTGCACGGCGTTGATTTTCTCTTGCTGTTTCTTGTAGACTAATGACTGGTTTGTAGACATGTAGGCCATCATTTCCTACAGCATAGAATCCACTGAAATCAATGTATCCTCCTTGTAGACCTGTTGCTACCCGATTACTAACTAGGTCATGACTTCCATCTGTATCTAAAACATCAAGTCCTCTCGGACTCATTACTACGAGGTGTTGACCATCACTGTGAATTTGGTATGGAGGCCAAGATAGTAGAGAGCTGGTGCTGACACCTGTCTCCATTTGCATCATACTACCATTCCAATGTACGATAGGAGCAACATCAGTTGCAACATGTACTCCCCAATCATCAGCGACAATCGCGCGAACATCATTGCTTGGAATCATATCGATGTTATAGGTACCATTTGCCATATCAGTAGTCAAGTCCCATGCTGCTACTCCAGGTCTTGTTGGCCCCTGTCCGTTGTGAGAAATGAATATCGCCGCGTCGTGGTAAAGAGTAGAGTTGGTTCCATCTGGATTCTGTACGACTCGTGAAATAGGCCCTGCTTCTGTAATACCACTTACTGTATTGCCCATCAGGCCATCATTAAATCCTAAGGTATTGAGGATTGAGAGATTAGATCCGTGCAGGACTGTAACACCTGCGGCGCCACCAGCCAGAACCTTTCCACCGCCCTGAATTGTAGTATTGATTGAATGTAAGTGAGTGATTATTGGTGAGGGTAACCCATCGATGGTAGTAATCGGATTATCCCAATCATCACGAGTGGTATTATACATTCCAATTCCACCATGGGTTGCTATCATGATATGGTCTCCATAAACCATGAAATCACGGACGAGATTACTTGGTAATCCAGCGATTAGACTTCCATAGCCCCATTGCCGATTTACGGTATCGAATGTTTGGAATCCAGCCGATGAGCCTTCACTACCCATTAGTCCAACATACATTGTGTTGTTTTCGATTATCATTCCATCCATTTGTGCGTGAAGAGCCGGTGGAGTGGATAATACACGCCGTTGCTTCAAGTCAATTGCCTTGAGACCACGGCCGGCTGTACTTACCCACAGAGTCTCTCCCTCCAAGGTCATTTCATTGACAACGTCTTGCTGGAAATTGTAACCATATTCCCATCGTACAGAGCCATTTGATAGGAGTTGTCCCTGAAGGATAGAGGAGCCATAGAATGAGCTAGAGTCCAATGCTGAGGTAATCCAAACATGAGTATCGTTAGAGACAATTTCTTGAACACGGCCACTGGTAAGTCCAGCTAATTCGTCATAACCACTTGCAATTAATCCTGAGCTATCCAATCTATCGACTCTATTCAGACCCGTCGTTTGACCTGACCTTCCTACCGCGTAAATCACTTGTCCCGTGGATGATGGTGCTCTCTCTATCGAACAACCATCCATTCCAGGGTCTAAGACTTGTCCGTTTGCGGTTGCTGTTCCTGAAGTTATCAAACGAGAGATTCCACCTTGGTTATCGTACTGATGTGCAGCAAAGAGGACGTTATTGTCGTGTAATAATCCACCAGGGAAAATTCTGTCCTCACTGATTCCATCGGCAGAAGTGAGCGTTGGAAGATATGTATCGGTATTGTAGTTGTAGCGATCAAAACCGACTCCCTCAGTGTCGTATGCAATGTAAAGGATGTCATTACCTTCGTCACAAGTAACGGCTCTCGGATCATTATTTGAAAGTCCTGAGTTACCAGATGTCATCGCACTAATCCATTCATTAGTTATTGAATCTGAATCGTGGTCTACAAGGTCGTACCGGGCGACACCGCCTTGATTGCCCCACCAAAATCGGGCTCCTATAGCAACGTGGACAATGTCATCGCAAACTTTGATGTCTGCTGCATATCCACCTGGGATATCTCCAGTCCCTAAGTCCCATGAAGACCAATTGCCGGTGGTTCCATCTTTTCTCAATATCTGTGCATTTGAGTTCCATCCGCTCGATTCCATATTTCCAAGCCATAGGTCGTTACCGACGACTTCCATGGAGTAGAATTCCTCTTCCGTGCTCGATGGTAGACCGTCTCCTGGAGTCCATGAATCCAGCCAAGTATCGTTTACAGGGTCCCATCGAAGGATACCATTCATACTAGCAAAGAGGTATTCGCCTTCGAATTCTTCCATTCCACGAATAGGGCCATCCACATCCGTCCACTCATCGAGTAACGTCATAGTGTCTGCATTGAACCTCCTTAGAATGAAATTTCCATAGGCTACCCATAGTTCACACGAACTTGTATTGAGTGGAAAACATTCACCAAGGAATCTAGCGTTTACTCGCTGCACATTACCAATTGTAGCTAAATCATCTTCCCATGATTCATTTGTCATGTTCCAACGAACAATCGTTCCCGCCCCATTATTCCAGGTCTGCGTTGGCCGAATACCTATCCATAATTGGTCGTCAACTATTCCAATTCCATTGATTACTCCATTCCACCCAGTTCGGTCATCTACCTCTATGGTTGTCAGGCTAGTATTCGTTGTCAGATTGATGCGGTAGATACTATCGGAGCCACCACCCCACCAATTGGTTGAACGCTGGGTTGAGTAATGCAAAATATCGCCATAGATCTCTATGTCAGCAGGGATTGAATTGGACAAAGTAGGACCATTTGGATTAGAGCCTCTATCCCAAGAAATGAGTACTATGTCATTGATGACATCAATTAGTGTGAGTCCGAAGTCACCCCCGGCCCAAATAGTACCGTAAGTCAGACCCGGCACTAAGGCGGTTACATCGTCATCATCGATGTATCCTTGATCGCCATCCCAAGTGGTCAGCCATTCATTGTTGACCAAGTCATAACGAGCTATACCGGTGTTTTCGAAACCGAGGTAGAGAGTATCATCAACTTTGACGGTTCGAGCGCGCTGAGTATCATCACCCGCTGTCCAAGTCTCAATTACAGAGAAGTTGTCCATGTTTACGATGCCAGCACCTTGGTTCCCTCCAGTATATGCCCTATCTGGAGCCAGCATTTCTATTGTGTAAACAAAGCGACTTTCAAGACCGTCACCAGAACTTACACAATCTTGGAATTGGTATTGCCAGTTCCATTTACAGGCTCCTCTGTTTGTGCCAGCGTAGAGTCCATCTCCATCGCTAGTTACGTCGTAGAATACACTGGGTCTGTTCCACCATGAACCACTGGTTGTCAATGTTGTCCAAGTGCTACCATCATACCGAGAGAATGATCCTTCTGTACCGACTAATAGACCTCCGAAATCATCCATTTCTAGAGATAAGACATCATCATCAGGAAGCGAATTTGTATCCTGATTCCAGAGATCGGAAATATCACCAGTTAGCCTGTCTACAACAAGAATTCCAAACTCGTACAGTCCGATGTATACTATATCGCCATCAATTGCAACTGGGGTCGCATCCAAATCGTCGGCGCCAAGAGATTGCCAAGACCCGATGATTGTTGAAGTGGACAGTTCTACTCGCATTACTCCCTTGTCTGGGGTGGCCATGTATGCTATTCCGAACCTAGTCGTGACTGAATTAACAAAGTCGGAATCTAGTCCATTTGAAGTAGTAATTGTGTCAACTAATGTCATCTGATTAGTATCGATTATGGATATTCCAGACTCGCTGTGTCCAACTACCAAGTATCCATTGATATCGTCAAAGGCCAGGGAACTAACTTCGTTTGAGCTTAATCCTGATACGGTTCCGATGTAACTTCCATCGGTATTTTCTAACCTCAAAACTCCAGCATTACTTGTTCCAATCCAAACCTTTTCGTTATCATCTTGTTGAATTGCAACAATTTGGCCGGGGTTGCTAACATAATCACGAATATCGATTGGTATCTTCCAGGTACGATCCGCCTCATCATATCGATCGATTATTCTACCGCTTGCGACCCAAATCTCCCAACCCTCGCCATCATTGATGCGAGAGACTACATTCATTCCATCGATTGAGGGCCCACTAACTAGAGTCAGAGTACCAGCGGGATTCTCTGCAATTTGCATTCCAAGAGTTCCGGAATCATCACTGAATAGGGCGGTAGAAGTAATAGGTCCTCGGACGGGATGGGCCGGCCATGCTATGGCCATTGCACCATTTCCATACAAACCAAGTTGTGAGAGTTGATTCTGAGATTGGAAGATTAGCGTATTAGTATCGTAGGCATGAACTGTGGTACCAGCGAGAATATGGAGCCAACCAGGTGTAAGAGATAAACCGTGAATTTGATTCGAGGCCAACCAGTTATTTGTTGACCAAGTGGCGATCCAAGATTGTGCAATCAAGTCCCTACGGTTGATGCCTGAATCAGAGGTTGCGATTAGGAGATGGTTACCGACAACCTCGAGGTCGGTAATTTGGTCTGATGAAAGGAAGTTTTGGGTGCTCCAATCTGTTTGGGAATCGATTGATACAGAAACACTGCCCGAGGAAGATGAAGTAATGTAGTTGAGAATGTGGACTCCAGAATTTGTTGTTGCCAAGTAGACACTATCGCCAATTATCATAATGTCTGAGGGCGTCTCAATGTTTTGTGTCGAACAGTAATCATACTCATTCCAAACTACTTCACCAACCGGCTTGAAGTGAATAGTACAATTTCCAGCAGCCCATATTGTTCCATAATCATCGACTGTAAGTGCATAAATTCCAGCGTTTTGAGTACCCGCAGGGCCCTTTTCATTTGGCATTGTAGAGGAATCGTACAAACTACGTGAAAGGACTAAACCGTCTTCTGTTCCAATTAGTAAAGTTCCAGCGTCACTGTCTACAGCTAACGATCTTCCCATGATTCCTGTTTCAATATCTACAATTGGCTTTTGAGAACGGGCATCTAAGTGGATTAGGTCGTCATCGAGTAATATGTACAACCGGCCATCGTGGGGATTTACCGCTGATGCATGAATATCTATGTTCACTGAAGAGTAGGATACCATTGGGTCGGCCGGCCTTAAGGCTTCAATTACCATGTCAGTGAGTGTTACTCCGCCCGGTAATTCCCATGAGGCATCAGAAATTGAGTTGGGTTTGAGATGAGTGCTTAGAGTACCATCGAGAACGCTAGGTGGGTTATTTTCCATCTCATTCTGCTGACCTAAGTCTCCATAACCTCTCCAATCTAGAATAGGAGTTTGAGTATCCATGAGAGTAATTTGCGGCTCATTAGCGTAATATCCAGCCGATCCGTTTACTGCAATTTCGAAGGTTAAATTCGAAATCTGAGCGCCCGGAGCAAATGGCAAGAATAAGTCACTGTAGGCATAGCTTCCATTATCTGGATCGGCACCAGTGGCGACCAAATCAATCCATCCGGTATCGTTGCTTCCTGTGGCGCCCCAAGCAGCCTGCGAAACCTCACGGGTTTCTTGCTCAGAATCTAACTCATTTACTGCAGAATACGCAGACCAGGGTAACAAAAGCATCAATGTTGCAAGAAGCAAAGCAGACCTGCGCTTGCTCAGCAATTGACGAGGATTAGACATGGCTACGAACCATCGGCCTACTTGTTCCCATTAAGAAAGGGTGGGTTAGTTGATTTGTACATAAGTCTCCCTCTAAGGAGGGAGTGTTGTGCCTAAAAAGGGCATTTCAATGGGCCGATAAAACACTCGAATTGTGTAGGATAGCATCAAAGAGGGGTGTATGGCCCGAAGATTCTCGAGGGTTAGGTATGGACGAGGACCGATTGCGTCAGGAGGCGTTAGAATATCACGCTACTGAGCCAGCCGGAAAAATCCGAGTGGAGCCAACAAAGCCACATGGAACTGCTCGTGAACTCTCGCTAGCGTATTCTCCAGGTGTTGCATATCCTTGCGAGGAAATTGCCGAGAACCCAGATGATGCTTACAAGTACACCTCGAAGGGGAACTTGGTAGCTGTTGTTAGCAATGGTACAGCAGTACTTGGGTTAGGCGATATTGGTGCGCTTGCCGGAAAACCGGTAATGGAAGGAAAAGGGCTCTTGTTCAAGGCATTCGCAGATATCGACGTTTTTGATATCGAGGTAGACAGAACTGATGTTGACGAATTTGTCGAAGCGGTGAAAGCGATTGCCCCTACTTTCGGAGGAATCAACCTCGAGGATATCAAGGCGCCAGAATGCTTCGAAATCGAACGAAGACTCGTCGCCGAATTAGATATCCCGGTAATGCACGACGACCAGCATGGTACTGCAATTATCTCCGGTGCCGCTCTAATCAATGGGTTGGAAGTCGTAGAAAAAAATGTCTCAGAAGTTAAGGTAGTGATTTCAGGCGCTGGTGCTAGTGCGATTTCTTGTGCTCAGCACTATCTTCGTCTAGGAGTTAATGCGGATAATCTGCTGATGTGTGATAGTAAGGGAATCCTTACCAAATCACGTGGTGATGCTGGTGATTTAAATCAATTCAAACTAGCCTTTGCAAGAGATGTCGATGATGGAGGATTGGTAGAGGCAATGATTGATGCTGATGTATTCCTCGGTCTTTCGAAAGGTGGAGTAGTCTCCGGGGAAATGGTCGAATCTATGGCCGAACGCCCATTGATATTCGCTCTTGCAAACCCTGACCCTGAGATATTACCAAACGATGTACAAGCTGTTCGAGATGATGCAATAATTGCTACCGGACGCTCTGATTACCCGAATCAGATAAACAACGTACTCGGATTCCCATATATCTTCCGTGGGGCCTTAGATGTACGTGCCACGGAAATTACAGAAGGAATGAAAATGGCCGCAACCAAGGCTTTGGCTGCTTTGGCGAAGGAGCCTGTTCCGGACGAGGTCGCCGCTGCATATGCGGGGGAGCAAATGCAGTTTGGGCCTGAATATCTGATTCCAAAACCATTCGATGCTCGTGTATTAATTTGGGAAGCCAGCGCAGTAGCTCAGGCGGCTGTGGATGAGGGAATGGCCCGAATTCGCGCTGAGGATTTCGATGTGAGTAAGTACCGAGAGGATCTTGAGGCAAGATTGGGATTAACTCGTTCAATTATGAGGCACGTTATCAATCAAGCAAGAAAAGAACGCAAGAAAATTGTCTTTTCAGAGGGTGAAGAGCCAACGATTATCAAGGCTGCATCACAATGTCTTGTAGAAGGGATATGTGATCCAATTCTTTTGGGGCATCCCGAACGAATCGAAGCCGTAAAGGAGGAGCTTGGACTTACTTTTGATTGCGAAGTTATCGATGTCAGATATGATCCTCGCAGGCGTGGAGATTATGCTGATGAATTACACAAACTTCGTGGTCGTAAGGGATTAACTCGAGGAGACGCTATTAACCAATTGAAGTCACCAAATTACTTTGGTCCAATGATGGTGCACTGCGGAGATGCTGACGGTTATCTAGGAGGCATTGCTCACAATTACCCAGATATCGTCAAACCATGCCTGCAAACAATTGGCCCTGACCCTTCGTCTCACCGAATTGTGGGTCTATACATGATGACTGTGAATGGTCAGTTGATGTTTATTGCTGATGCTACGATTAATATTTATCCCGATGCTAGAACTCTTGCAGAAATCGCTATTCAAACTGCCAAGGTGGCCCGAAGATTCGGAGTCACTCCAAAGGTTGCTATGCTTTCATTCTCCAACTTCGGAACCTCAAACGAACTCCGAACAGATAGGATTGAGGAGGCTATCGCTATGGCTCGTGATTTAGATCGTGGTCTGGTTATTGATGGCCCAATGCAAGCAGATACTGCTCTTGTTCCTGACCGTCAGAATGAGTTCCCATTCATGGAATTTGACGGGCCGGCAAATGTATTGGTATGTCCAAACCTTGCTTCGGCTAATATTGCCTACAAATTACTACAGAGGATTGCAGGAGCAGAAATGACCGGGCCTATTCTAGAAGGCCTATCCAAGCCGGCACACGTTCTCCAGAGAGGCGACTCGGTCAGGCAAGTCGTACACATGGCCGCAATAACAGCCGTTGATGCACAAAGGCACGCAAGACAGCGTTTGTGATTACCCGTGGCCAGAGAGTAGTGTGAATGACTGTATGAGTGAAAAGCCTGCCACAAGAATGAATAATACGAACAAGATGATTGCCCATTGCCAATATACCAAACTCGGATTTTCCGATTCCACTTTCTCTACATACTCCTTTGAGACGAAAGGAAATCCCAGGAGGTAGAAGAAGGCCAAGATAAGAATAATTCCTCCCATCAGGCCCTCCATGGCCAGAAGAAAGGACTCTGGTTTATGGTTAATTTGTCAATGAATTATACAATAGTAGAAAAATCCCTAATACAACATCCATTGCAAGGAAACCCAAAATAATCTGCCACCATTTCCATTTTTTTTTCCCATTATGGGATTCAATAGCTTCTTGGTATCTATGTTGAAGAGCGAGATACCAGATCATTAAGCCCGTCCCAAGAAATAAAGAAGAATAGCACATGTAGTCAGCCCATTTAGGGACAATTGGAACGAACCAGCCTGTCCAACTAATACTGCTGACGTAAACAAAGAACCCCACGATAATTACCAAAATTCCAAGCCAGCCTAATACTGCAGACGGTTTTTTTGGTATTGGGTCCTCGACCATGGAGGGTGTATCGATTAGATATGGATAAATTTTGAGGTGCTTACTTATCACAAGGGAACCCTATACAACACTTACATTACAACGCATACCCTATGATTCGTGTGATATTCATTGAGTATAAATCATATACCAATCTCATCATTTACTTTCATGGAGCCAAGAAAGGTATCAGTAGCTGCACATTACAAGTTACCTTGGTTTCTGACTTCTTTTGCAAGAATATTAGATTATTGTTCTAAGAATCTAGCAACTCGTTTCCTCTGGAGAATTTTCTGTGGGCCAATCAAATTCAAGACCCCCTCTAGAGAGGCTGAGTTTTACAAACAGACCGAACGGGAAAAAATACAGGCGAAATCTACGAGTAAGGAAATTATGCTTTATCGGATTCCAAATGATGGCCATAAGCTCCTCTTTGTACATGGGTGGAATGGGAGATCAAGCCAATTCTTCAGAATAATCGAATTACTTTCTGATAACGGTTATGATATCACAGCTTTTGATCTTCCGGGTCATGGACGGTCAACTAGGAGCACCACAAACCTACCAGAAATTACAGATTTGATATCTGAGATTACGAAATCTAGAGGGCCTTATCATGGAATTGTCTGCCACTCGTTTGGGGGTGTAGCAGCGCTCAACGCAGTAAGGCTAGGAGATAACTTTGAGAAATTAGTTCTAATATCTCCGGGAGTCTATGAAATCAAACCGATGTTCAAGACCTTCGTCGGCCTTTTTGGATTGGATGAGGAATACTATGCAGATAGGTTGTTTGACCTCGCTGAGTCACTATACGGTGCCAGCCCTGGGGAGTTTGGTTTAGACCGATTCTCTGAAAGAATCGAGACGGAGGCGCTGATTGTTCATTGCGAGGATGACAAGGAGGCGATGAAAGAAATTGCACTCAATTTGCATAGTGACATGAAAAATTCTACATTACATCTGACTGAAGGGCTTGGGCACAGGAGGATCTTGAGAGATGAAAAGGTTGCAGAGATAGTAATGAATTTCTTGTAGACCTCAAGTACAATAGCCTGAGGGTAGGGAATAGCTTGAAGTCATAGTGGCTTCATTCAGCTTTCTTTCGTTTATAGAATAATCTCCAAAGGTAGGCTATTATCGCCACTAAGCCTACGGCCCAGCCCGGAATTATTAGCAAAATGGCGGCAATTGCCACAATCTCTTCTAGCATCTAATCTACTGACCTGGTAGTCTGAAATCTCCGATGTCTGCATTGCAGATATCGTCCATCTCTTCCACTGAGATCAGAGGGGTTAACTTTCCACTGAAGGTACCAGAGGCTCCGATATGAAGCGATAGTTTAGCGATTTTTGCGCTATCTGGAACGTCCATGATGCACATGAAGTCTGTATCTCCATAGCACCAGTAGTACGTTTCTAGAGTTCCGCCAAGCATTTCTGCAATCCTTGCGGCCTCATCTCTTCGAGCTGTTCCACCTTCTGCCAGTAGTCCAGCCACGCCTTCACTAGTATAGCTCCCTGAAAACATGTATTTGGGCATATTTTGATATTACTTTTGGTTCTTATATTACCGTTGTGGGATGATTTCCACTGCGGTTTTTTGTAATTATTTTTTATACCTTCTTTCTTGCAAATCGTTCTGATATTCTCGGCCCAAATCTGAGCCATTTTTTGCAATCCACTGACTGAATGTAATGTCTCCTAATGGCTCTTCCTCAGATGCTACCAAGCCGTTCATCAATCCGCGAATTTCTGCTCTGGTAATTACTCGGTCGCGAAGGAATATTCCCATCAATTGTCCTGCTAACCAACCGATTATTGGCGGGATTGGAATAATCAATCTCCTTACTCGCATACTCTTTCCTATCAAGGATACAAATTCCCTGTAGGTAAATCTCTCAGGACCGGCAATGTCTCGAGTTAGGTTTTCATCAATTGCTCCAAGTTCAATCGACACCCTTGCTACATCGCGAATATGCACTGGCTGGATTGGATACTTACCAAAACCAAAGACACCGAATATTGGAAATTTTCTCATTATCCACGCGATATTGTTGATCAGAACATTCCGGCCACCGCCAAAGAATACCGTTGGGCGGACGATTGCATAGGATTGTCCGGATTCCCTGAGCAATCTCTCAGTCTCCACCTTACCTGAAAAGTAAGTCCAACCAGGGGCTTGGTCAGGTTTTGCGACACTGAAATGGACTACTCTTCTAACTCCTGCTTCGGTGGCAGCATCGAACAATTTCTTACAATTTCCAACAGCAATTCCGTGGTCAAAGTTCCGCTGATTGTCGTTGTACCGCACCCAATATGTATTGTAGAGTACATCTGCACCTCTCAGAGACTCGACTAAAGATTCGTAATCATCGAAATTCAATCGGTGGACTTCTACAGCGCCTTCGAATGGGTCATCTCGAGCGGTGGCATTTGTGAGGGTGCGAACCAGTTTGCCTTCAGAGAGGAGTTGCTTAGCTATCCATCTGCCGCTATAACCGAAGGCTCCCGTTACGACATGAAGTTCGGAAGACATTTTGATTGGCCACACCCATCTTTATCTCAAGGATTTGGTGGAGATTCGACTTTCTCATATAGAATTGATATCGAATGATCGATGTCTATGTAATCTTGGCCACTATCATAACTAATTCTTAGGTCATGAACTTCGTTTGTTATTCTGTGATGTACCTTCCAATTTGCGATTTCCCCCTCGTCAACAGTGGTTGGACGAATCAAGCAAGCATCATCCGCTTCGTCGAAAAGGCGCCAAGTTATTTCCACCTCTCTGCCGCCTCCCACATTCTCTATCAGCTCTGGATTTTCTACGTCTGAGTCTATGATTATCATCGAAGGATATAGTCCCCCATTCTTGGGTATAGAATCAATTTCAAGTGAATTTGGCTCATTCGTTGTATCCTCATTCCATTCGATATTGAGTTCGATTCTTACAATAATTGTCAGGTTCTCTCTTGCTCCCATCTCATCAATAGTAAATGCCTCTAGATAGTATATTCCGTGTTCAGAGAATTCAACCGAGACCGTTTGTGATGAGTCTGGGGCTACAACTATCGGGCTTCGACCATCATTGGGGTCAATTCCAAAATTGACTAGCTGGTACTCCGATATTGTTTTTGAAAAATCGAAATCCAGGATGATGTTCGATATGGATTCTAACTCTCCGTCGATATATGTTTCAACAATCGTGCCATTTGTTGAATCATAATTTACCACCATTTCAATACCGCTATTTTCTTTCGAATTCGAGAGGCATCCAACCGTCGAATATGACAACAAGAGTACCGCCAATATCACAACTGGGTTGAAGCGCACGATTGAATCAAATCAATTCCTGATTTAACAGAAATGGTTTGCCGTTCTAATCAGAATCTTCCTCGACTTCTACTTCCAATACCTCTTCTAGTGATGGAGGAGGAGGGATCTGATATTCTGATTCCATTAGGGAGGATTCGTTTCTAGAATAGGCAATTGCACCTAGAATCAGTAAGAAACAAATTACGAAGGCGATTCCAATTCCACCTGAAAATAGTTCTGTGATTCCTTGCTTATCCATCACATCACAGATTCCGTCATTGTCCGAATCTGTCGGCCAATCTTCACCATCCATTGAGTCTGTTCCACATTTCTCTTCGTCCAAATCGCTCCAATCATCGCCATCTCTGTCGGGATCTATTGAATCGTCAATTCCATCACCGTCTGTGTCTAACCAGCGATTAGCGTCAAGTGGGAAGTCGTCTTCCGTGTCCAGGTATCCATCATTATCGTCATCTGTATCTTCCTGTATTGAACCGGTTAACCCAGATTTGTGCCTGTCCGGTAGGCCATCTCCATCTGTATCCAAACCCATTGCTGGATCCAATGGCCAAGCATCTACAATATCCTCTACTCCATCTCCGTCATCATCGATATCTTCCTCTAAAGAAGTAGGGCAATTTGGAACCACAAAAGAATCCGGTCGACCATCTCCATCCGAATCAATGTAGGCGCATGCTTCATTCGAGAAGGCGTCTTGATAATCTTTCCAATCATCATTATCGTCATCATCATCCTGATTATCTCCGATGCCATCCATATCATTGTCTACCCATTCTTCGGAGTTGTAAGGAAATGCGTCTTCGACGTCAAGATAGCCGTCATCATCATCATCATTGTCGAGATTATTACAGATATTATCACCATCATTATCGGTTGGCATTGAGGTTGGATCTATTGGTGAATGAGAGCAAGCAATTTCTTCCGAATCTAACCAACCGTCATTGTCGTCATCCAAGTCTTCCGTGATGTCGTTGCAGCCATCTAAGTCATTATCGTTAGAGGCATCACTTGTCCAACCTTCATCTCCTGCAGGACAGTTGTCCAATTCGTTGACTACTCCATCTCTATCAAAATCTAGAATCATTACTCGGATCAGGGTGGCATTTTCAACTGAGTTGAAAGTATGTCCCCCCATTGTGATACTACAGTCATTCTCATTATCTTCACTGTAACAATTTGGTATCGACATTGCTATGTCGCCAAAGTCATTTTGCAATACTTGAGATACTGGAGAAGCAGACCTAGTTGTGGAGTATACTCCTCGAATCCAATCGCTGTTTGCTTGATCATCAACCTTCAATGCCCAACCGATTCCGTAAGAACGGCCATCGTGTGTTTTCCCAGCAACTTCGATTGTACAAGGTGTGATTTGCCAACAACCGGAACCTGCAACTATAATTTCACCATTTGAACCTACAGACGCTGAATGGATGTAAGCATCTCCGGTTTCATCAGAATCCCAAAGGCCCTCCCATTCCTGGTTCTCATGGTTCAAGATAGCCCACCAAGCATCTGAACTACCTGAGTTATTTACCCAATATCCTGTAACTGTGAAGTTGCTAGAATAATGGTTGCCACCTACAAGTACCCTGTTATCATCTAGTGGTACCATGACTTGAACATAATCAACTCCGGCCCCTCCGATTTTTTCGTACCATTGGTAAGTCCCATTGGCAGAATATTTTGCCACGAAACCATCCTGACTGGTGATTACGTCATCGGGGGACAGTCGGAATGAGCAGGTATCTAAAAATGTGCTATCATGACAAACTGAACCGGAGGCTAAGACGCCACCATCAGATGTTGCGACAATCCCCATCTGCTGCAGAGACCAATAACCTCCTCCAAGAGTATGATCGTTTGTAGAGCTCCCAAGTGTATTGATCCAAACCAAAGAACCGTCAGAGGTTAATTTACCAATAAAAATATCTGCACCGCCTTTAGTGAGCGGGCCTTGAACCCCCTCAACTGAATTCAATCTACATTGGCTAGTATAATCTGCGCAAAATGTTCCTTGAACATATATTTCACCATTTGGACCCTCATCTAAGCTATGAATTAAATCATTTCCAGCTGACCAAAATGCTCGAGACCAGATGACCTCTCCTGAAGGAGTCATTCTGAACACAAATGCATCCAAGTTTCTTCCAGGTGCCTCAAGCAGCATATTGTCACCTTGAAAATAACATTCGTTCGAAAGCCAACAAAAACCACCGGCTACGAGGATATCACCATTCTCTAGAACAATTATCTCATCGATTCTATCACCGTAACCACTGTGAAAGAAATGAGCTGCGATTCTGATTCCTTCATTATCCATTACCGCAACATACGATGGAGTGAAACTCAGTGTAGTTTCGGTTCCAGATTGCGAGGTTAATTCACACTCAAAATTAGAACTTACTTCAGTACTTGAACGACCACATAATGAGCCACCATAATACAGATTTCCAGAATTATCGTAATCCATTCCATTTACAGTCTCGGCATACAACGAATCATCAACAAGATGCAAGGGAGATGGAACATTATTTCCGCTTCTCATTTGTATTGAATCTGAGTTTAGTTCTCTTGTTTGTTCAATCGCAGAAGAAAGTGACATCAACAGTAGAATGCTCACTGTTACCATGGCGGGTATTTTACGCATGACCGGCAAGAAATTCTCTCGTATTTTACCTTCTCCAATGTAGAGTCACTTCCATTCTACAAGAATCAAAGTAGGACCTTTGGAGATGAGGCTAGTACTTCCTTACTACATCCATCTTCATACTGTTGGAAATTTTCGGTAAACATTTGTGCTAGAAGGTTTGCCACATTATCATATCTTTGCTTATCAGACCATGTCTCTCGAGGTTGTAGAATTTCACTTGGGACGCCCTCGCATTCTAGGGGTACTGAGAAGCCAAAACGCTCATCTTGTACAAAGATTACTTCTTCCAAGTCACCGCGCAGTGCTGCATTTAACAGCGTACGTGTCCAGCGAATTTTAATCCGATTGGACTCGCCATATCCACCGGCCACCCATCCAGTATTTATGAGCCAACAATTAGCATTTTGCTCGCTAATCTTCTGCGATAACAAATCAGCGTAAACGCTCGGATGACGGGGCATAAATGGGGCACCAAAACAAGTGGAGAATGTTGCCTGAGGCTCAGTTACTCCAATTTCGGTTCCAGCAACCTTTGCTGTATAACCTGACATGAAGTGATAAGCGGCTTGATCTGGGGTCAACCGAGAAAGAGGAGGTAGTACTCCGAAGGCATCGCAAGTCAGGAAAACCACGTTCTTTGGATGGCCTGCAGTAGAATCTTCGGTTCTATTTTCTATGGCTTCAATTGGATAGGAAGCTCGGGTGTTCTGAGTAAGAGTTCCATCATCAAAATCTGGAACTCCATTTGAATCTAGGATTACATTCTCTAAGATAGTTCCGGGCATGCGAGTTGTAGCATAGATTTCTGGTTCGTCTTCCTTGGATAGACCGATTAATTTTGCATAGCATCCTCCTTCGAAATTGAATACACCATCATCTGACCAACCATGTTCGTCATCGCCGACTAATGCCCTGTGAGGATCTGCGGAAAGAGTCGTCTTTCCGGTTCCGGATAATCCAAAGAAAAGGGCAGAATCATCACCATCTGTATTTGCCGAGCAATGCATTGGCATGATACCTCTTTCTGGGAGAATATGATTCATTATTGTGAAGATGGCTTTCTTGATTTCTCCCGCATAATGAGTTCCACCGATAATTACCAAACCTCTATCTAAGGCTAATATCACGAAGACACCTGAATTTACTCCATCAAATTCGGGGTCAGCAAGTAAGTCCGGAGCGTGTAGAATTGTGTATTCAGGAATGTGTTCGCTCAATTGAGAGAGTTCACTACGAATGAACATATTGTGGAAGAATGCAGCGTGCCAGGCCTTCTCTGTAACTAGACGTACTGGCATTGCGTAGTTTGTGTCTGCGCCACAATGCGCATCTTTGACAAATAATTGGTCTGCAGAGTTAAGGTGTGATTGCACCTTCTTGAGAAGATTCTCAAACACCCAGCGACTTGTGGGACGATTCACCTTACCCCACCAAACATGATCTGCATATCCTGGTTCGTCGACTATGAATCGGTCATTTGGTGAACGCCCAGTTCGTTCTCCGGTGGTTGCAAGTAAAACACCGTGCGCAGTCATCTCTGCTTCACCGCCCTGTACTGCCCTTCCCTGTAATTCATCGGAAGACAGATTCCAATGTACTGAGCCGCTAGGATTCAATCCGTGCGAAGACAAAGGGGTTATCGAGGCGGTGGTTGTGGACGAGCGCGAGGTGCTCTCCATGTATCACGGCTCAGATGTTTACCTTTCAACCATTACGGATAAGCCGCTGAGAGGATTTCTCTAGGATATTGGGATTCAACTAACCCTTGATGGGGATGCGATTATCGTAGAATGCCGTTCCTCGCGAGCGCGTGAGCGATGAGAAGGACGACAGCGTGATTCGCGAACGTCGATTCAAAATCGGCGCTAACATCGACATCGGTGACCTAGGTTTAGGGGAAGATTCTGAGGAAGTACCTGATTCAAATCAATCTGCTTTCGACGAAAATGAAACTGTAGAAGTGGATGAGGCTCTAGGGGATGTATTTGACCCATTCAAAGAAGCCTCTGGAGAAGAGGCTGGAGCAATATCTTCTGACGGAACAGTGACCAGTGCTCCGGAAGATGACATTGTTACCTCGATGGCAAAAGATGGCGAGCGCCGTGTAAATTGGTCACTTATGGTGTCTATGATATTCGTCTTCAGTCTCCTAAGTGTAGTTGCGGGAACAGCTTTCTCCCCGTTGATTTCACTGGTGTTGCTCCTAATTCTAGCGATTACTGGATTCACTCTAGGTGAACGATGGATTCCGGATAAGAATCTGCATTTGCTTGGTGTTTCTTGGGTCATAATTTCAATGAAAGTACTCTATGGTCTTGCAATTGAGCTAAATCGTTGGGAATTAGGTGGTTTCCTTCCAATTTCTGTGGAACTTCTAGCGATTATATTGTTATTGCTCGTTGCGCTTAACGTATTCATTGCCTATCGGCACGATCACGATGCAATCGCTGCGCAGGCAACTCTCGTTTTGTTAGCAATTGGTTCTACTGCTGGCTCGATTGGAGGGGAGTTAGGGGTCGCAGTGATGATTCTAATGGCTACTTTGCTACTCCATGGTCTTGCATTACACAGAAAATCTGGGAATCTAGCAGCACTAGGAGTGGCGGCTTCTAATCTGTGGATAGGTATGCATGCAATTACGGACGGATTTACTGCGGGTTCATTGGTTATTGAGCCTCTTGATACACCATTAATTCTCTTCCTACTATTGATGCTTGTTTCTGGAATCAACTCTGGTATGGCAGCGCGTTTTGCGCGTGAGGACAACTGGTTCTCACAGGGATTCAAAGCAGCCGGACTTGGTCAGCCTGGACTTTGGGGCGTATCTATTTCCTTAGGTATGGTTGGAGCATTAATGGCTGTTGCATCAAGTCGGGAAGATTCAGGATATGCATTGGGAATGGTTACCTTTCTCGCAGGGGCATTTGGAGGTTCATATCTCATAGTAAGGGGTGTTGAACGGCTCCGGATAGCGATTCCTCTAATGTCTGGGGCCATATTATTTTCTCTATTGCTGATATTCGGAGAAACTACTGAAGCCATATCTCTCTTCGATCGTTATGAGACATTCACAATTTTTGCTGCTATTCTGACTGGACTTGTCATCTTAAGGGATCAGAATCGTGTTACTGACCGAGTACTATGGGTTGGTTCGGTTGGTGTTCTAGTACTCTTAGTCGTACTAATTCCTGCACAATCCGAAGCAAATGGGGGAGATGGAGGGTTGGTTCTCTTAGGGCTCCTAACTACCCTCCACATAGGTACTGCGATTCTTGCAATAATGCGACAGGCCCCTTCTTTGGCAGGTGCTACAGTACTACTTCCTTGGACTTGGGTTTTATTGCAGGAATTTGTAGTCGAATCATTCCGAACCGTGATGATTGCCAATGGGTGGGGCGATCCTGGAAATATCATTGACCTAGCTACTACTCCGTTCGCCGTCTACCTCATTATCTCGGTAGCATTGATGCTAATCGTCAATTTACAATTAGGCAAAACTGGTGTTAATCTGGCTGCGGGATTCCTTGGGATTACGGAAGTATCAGCCTCGATTCGAGATTCAGGAGTATTGCAATTGTGGGCGATTGGATTGTGGTTACCTATGGTCACAATCGTAGTCATGGCCCATGCCGGTAGTTTTACCGCAATTACACTCTTGGCTGTGGTTTCCGTTGTATCATTATCCCACTTAGGTGCACAATTTTTCGGTAAAAGACTCGGTGGCCCGATTGCTCTGTTGGGCGTAATTGCAGTCAGTGCCGCTGTACTAGGATGGAGGCACGGATTAGATGAAATATGGATTATTCTCTTGCTTATCGCTACAGCCTCAATCCTCTATCGGGGAGATCCTGGGAACGAACCGGTATTTACCAATGGAATGGCTCTGATGTCTCTTCCATTAATTATTGCAATTTCTACAAAAGATCCTAGCCGTATTCTAGATTCTACCGATTCTATTCCAAATATCGACTTATCATTGACTTCCGTTACTTGTACTGGTTTGGTGATGGGTTTCTATCTCCCGCGCGCGGAGAAGATGGAAAAATTGCTCAAACCAGCCGCGGCTGCTCTTTGGTTACTGATGATTACAATCGGACTTTCGATACAATTGCAAAATCAAACCTCTACTATGGCTGGTATAGGATTGTTTGTTTTCAGCACACTATGGCTTGTTGCACGAGGGGAAATCAGAGCCGAACTGAAAACAATAACCCAAAAAGAGCAACTTTTGGCGATTGCAGGGCAGGACAACGGCAAAAAATTGAGTTTGGGGGCTGGGCAATTAGACACCTACGATCCTAAGAGACTTGAATTACAACAAAAGCGCAAGAAGAGAAGAGAGCTTACAGCAACCGACGATGATTCCGAATTGTATACAACGGATGTTTCACATCGACCAACAATTGTTTTACTAGTTCTCTTTTTGGTGCTTGGTTCGGTTATCGTTTGGGGTCTATTATTCTCCTCTTCACCCCTCATTCTACTCAGCACCGGAATCTTCGCAACCGTATTGGTTGCAATCGCTAGATTACGAACCAAACAACTCGACCTCGATTTACCCACGGTAATGGGAATCGAGATGCCGATTGCATACGCAATTATTGGACTGATTATTGCATTGATTTCAGGTCATTTAGGCCCTGGAGCCAGTAATAGGGAACTACTAGATTTAGCAGTGGTTACGATTCTGATTTTGCAATTTGTGATTATTTCCTTATACCAAAGGGATAACCTGCTAGATAGAATTCCTATTGCAATAGACTGGTTTGTTCTACCTCTAGTTCTTGGTAGAATAGCCGGAGCACTTCTTGTTGAATCTCTACCATTCCCATTCACCGTTAATCCATTCGATGGAGGTCTGATTGGATGGCAGATTCCTTGGTTGCTCCTTGAGGCATTGTTAATCCTCACAATCGTCATTGATTTGATGATTGATCAACGGAGGTCGAGTGTCGGACGAGATACTCATTTGAGTAGTTCAGGAAGAGGCCTACGTGCCTTGGGATACGTGATGATTTCTTGGGGTCCTGCTGGAATTCTTGCGGTTGCTAATGCCATATATACAGGACGTAAACATCGGCAAGTGGAGGCTGTAGGGTTGGCAATAATTTGCCTACCTTTAGCACTATTCTCGATGGGTACACTCATTCCACAGTTTATCGAGTATCTAGATTGGATTATGCTTGCTGGCGGATTTGTCATGCTTGGATTAGTGGCGGCATCTGTGCCAATGAGAAATGGTCATTGGACGATGATGGCAGCCATTGATAGTCACGTTTTGATGTTCGCTGGACTAATTTTAGTCAATATGTGGATAATTTATCCAATCGCTTTGTTTGCCATATCAACGACCTTGTGGGTCGTTGGAATATTCCATTTACGGCGTGTTTTACGAATTTGGGGATTCGTGGATCTCATTCTGGGAATCGCTGCGTCACTCCTGATGTTAGGTGCTGCTTCATCGATTAACGCAATCGGATTATTCCTATTGCTAACAGTAGTTGGCGCCGAGCTCGCTCTAGTGACTTGGCTGGGGCAAAGACATCAAGAAGCATTGTTACAGGATTGACTATTGGCGACTCGACATTGATTTCGAATAGTGGATTAGTTGAGTTGGACAGTACTAACCTTGATGACTGACGGCGTGCGGTCGGATATCGTGTCCCGCAGTTGGATATCAGACACTCCCGATGAGGTCGAGCATCCTACCGTACCGCTAGGCATCAACCAAATGGCGATCCCAAGAGCCGCAATTTTGCTCTCATTGGCCACCGCTGCCCTACTAATCGGATCAACTGTAGTGGTTGGCTACAGCGTTTATGTTTTCGTTAAAGAAAATGAGGATGCGTTCTCCGTAACAGATCAAGACTTGCTGAAGGACGAAAACAATCGATGGTACTGGGAAGTAGACTTGTTATTCGACACCTGTGATTCAAGATTGGGTGATTGGGATTGGCCAGAAGTTCTATCTGAACAAGATGATCCATTCCTCTATCCTGGTGAATTACGCTGTGACTGGGAGCATCAAGGAAATGGCGATAGGGCAAGCGTGGCGGTATACAATAGAGGGGACCAAACCCTAGATATTGTCCTTGAAATAACCGGTGGAGATGTTGTCTTTGCTTCGGAAGGTGATACTGTCCTTACCATGAATGAAATAGGCGTAAATGAAACTGCAATTGTGGAAATTCAGTTGAATAATGCAGTAACAGAGCACGATATTCAGATTCAGGCATCACATCTGAATGTGCGAGAAGCGGAGGTTTTACTGGATGTCCATATCTTCGAAGGTTCTAATCCAAGAGATTTGCACGCCAGTAATGGAGATAATCTAGAGGTTCATTACAAGGTTTGGGATGCGGATACAGAACAGCTTCTTGACGAAGGTGATTTAATCGTCACTGCTGGTGATGATTCGAACTTTATTCAGGGATTTGGTTGGTCAGCAATCGGTCTAGATATCGATGGAGATAGAGGGCTAATACCTGGTATCGATACTGGAACTACGCACGTTACATTACTTCCTCCACCAATTGCCTACGGAAACAGCGATGGGCACGAACTGCAAGAATCTTGGTTGCGATTTGAGTTGAAGGTGGATAGAGCAACCATTTGAGAACCTCTAGACGGGAAAAGGACTTGAGTTCAACAAAGGAGCGGAGTGCATGAACGAGGAGCCAAGCCACTATGCTCTGAACCCGTCATCTGATCTTGTAAAGAGGGCTTCTAAGGTTGTTAAGTCTGAATCAGCACGCAAGGGTGAACCTGAATTCCATATGACTGAAGAGATGCGGAGGTTGTCCACACCTTGGTCTGTTTCTAAGGTCAGAGCTAAGCAAATTCAAGCTATCGACCTACCAGCTGGAGTAATCCTAGATGCAGCGGCTGGAAGTGGGGTACAACTTATCGCATTGACCACTGGTCTGAAGCGTCCTGGGTTAGCCATAGAATTGGACCCGAATGTAGGATTACTATGTGCTGCAAACATGCAAATTAATGGAGATGAGGGTGATTTACAGAGAACAATGGATCGCGTTCTGATAGGAGATGGTGTAGATGCTGAGAATGCAATCGTCGCCTATTGGAATAGCCTCAGGGATGCAGGGACTAGGGCACATCCACCGATTGGTATGTTACATCTTGATCCGGCTCGGCCAAGGGATGCGCAAAGACATGAAATTGATGAGATGGAGCCTGCGATTGGCCCGTTACTAAAGGCCTGGGCTAATCATCTTGAAACGGGACCACGAGGTCCGGCGATTTTACTGGATTTATCCCCTAGACTAAACGAGGATCAACGTTCACTTGTTGATGCGATTATCGAGACGACATTTCCAGGAATCCAAAGGACTTGGGAATACCTCAGCCAAGGCGGAGGCAGAATTGACCGACTATCGGTTTGGATTGGTTCTCTTTCCTCCAAAGAACCCTCTCGATGTATCAGAATGGGTAAGAAGAAAATCATGGCTACGATAGAGGGCAAGATGGCTGAATCGGAATTGGTTAGCATGAGCTCCCCTCCACCATTTGGTGCACACCTAACTATTGTCGATCCTGCACTTGTTCAATCCGGGCTACATGAGACCTGGCTTGATAGGGCACTTCCAGAAAATGCAGGGCATTCATGGCTTAAGCTAGAAGGTAGAAGGCCGCTCTTAATCAGCACAAATCCCCTAACCAGAGATGATGAAATAGATGCCTTCGTAATTGCAAGTGGAGAAATTGTTCAGCACAGACTAACTCCTCCAGAACTTCACACAATTGAACAGACTGCTGCTTCTGCTGCCCGTAATGGGATTGGAAAGGTGACTCTTCGATGTAGCCTCGACCCTGGCGAGCATCCAACTCTTCAACGGAGATTACACAAGGCCATGAAGGAATTTGAAGGCGCAAATGGATTCATGATCGACCTAGATTTGGAAAGGGGTAGTGGAAGTCATACCCTATACATAGTTTGTAAGGAGCAGTGAGTCGATTAGGACATTTAACGCCCCATAGGGGCGGCCGTCTTCTTCAAATATAGAGGGTAGGTCGGCGGGATGCCCTATGAGGGCCATCGGACAACCGATGAACACGGGGGAACCGTATTATGGCAAAAGTGAATGAAACTGAACTAGGAGATGACTTCTCCTACATCCTGAGACTTGCTGACTCTGATATCGATGGTCTTCGACCGATTGCACAGGGACTTACTTCGATTAACGGAGTTGGACAGCGATCGGCCGGTCAGATTTGCCGCATGGCAAAAATCGATGGAAACAAACTCGGCGGTCATCTGACCGAAGAGGAGCAAGACAGGATTCGAACGACAATTGACGAATACGCATTGAATGTACCATGGTGGCTGGTCAATAGACAACGAGATTTGCAGTCCAATGAGGATGCACACATCATCGGGACAGAAGTCCGACTGACTCGTAACGATGATGTAGCACGCTTGGCTTCAATCAAGACTTACCGAGGAATACGCCACCGCAGCGGACACAAGGTCCGAGGTCAGCGCCTTCGAAGTAATGGCCGCAGTGGTAGCACATTAGGTGTCGAGAGGAAGAAGTGAGGTGGTAAAGTATGGGACATCCTAAGTTTGCACGACCTAAGACACAGACTCCTACTCATCCTTGGAAGGCTGCTAGAATTGAGGAAGAACACGCTCTAAAGGAACAATTTGGCCTGAAGAAAGTCGGTGGAATGCGTGAAATTTGGCGAGAAAAATCGGCCCTAAGGCGCCATCGAAACCAAGCGATGAAACTCATCGGAAGGGTTGACTCATCAGAAGGTCACTTCGCTCAAGAGAAGACTGATTTGGTTGGTTCTCTTGTTCGCAAGGGACTACTAGCCGAGGGATCTATCATAGACGATGTTCTGCAGATTTCTGTTGAGCACATGCTTGCTCGAAGACTACAATCGGTGGTTTACTACCGCGGACTAGCACCATCTATGCGCGCTGCTCGAAATATGATTGTCCATGGACACATCGCAATTGGTGAACAGAGGATGACTGTTCCTGGATATAAAATTCTGCGACAAGAGGAAGAAATCCTCCAGTACAGTGCAACATCACCCTACCTAGATGAGAATCATCCCTTCCGTGTCGAGATGGAGCAACTCCGAATGACTCGACAAACTGAAGAAGAGGAACTGGAAGAAGTCGGTGGAGTTAGAGCAACCACAGACAATGATGACTTTGTTCAACAGATCAAGGCTGATGCTGAGGAAGCACCCACTATTGAGGAAACAATCCCAGAAGAGGGGGGCGATGAGTGATGGGTCACAAGGCTGTTTTACACATTTTCAGCACATACAACAATGTGCTAATTACTGCAACTGATCTTACCGGAGCTGAGACTCTGGCAAAGGTTTCAGGTGGACAGGTTACCAAGAAGGGCAGTGATGCCGGTGGTCAGTTTGCAGCAACAAGAGCTGCTGAGAAGATTGCTGAAATGCTAGCAGAGAAGGAATTTGACCAAGTTATCGTCAAGTATCGAGGAGCTGGTGGAAACCGATCGCACAGTGCGCCTGGTGCTACTGCTGCTATACGTGCACTAACTCGTGCGGGTGTTCAAATCACTCGCATCGAAGATGTAACTCCAATCCCAACCAATGGGACAAAGGCAAAGGGCGGTCGAAGAGGCCGTAGGGTCTGAGGTGATTATGATGGTGAAAATAGAATTTCTAGATATAGGACCGGAGAATGCTAAACTCTTGCTCAAGGATTGCGACCGAGCATTTGCAAATGCACTACGCCGAACACTATTGTCAGATACTCCAAAGATGGCTATCGAGACCGTTCGATTCCAAATGGGGTCCTTCGATTTATGTTTGTCATGCGGTCATCTAAATCCTGCTGGTGCAACCCGCGAATCGTCTGGAGGTAGCGGCTGCAATCAGTGTGGAAAGAAGTTGGAGAAAGAGGGTGTTGACTACACCGTTTGGGAAACCAATGGACCGATCCCTGATGAGATGGTAGCGCAGCGCCTCGCAATGATTCCAATTCCAACCGATCACGAAATGTTCCATTACGAGGAAACCTGTCCTACCTGCAAGGATTTGGTTCCGGAAGATCGTGGATGTCCAACCTGTAATATGATTTACACATGCAAAGCATTTGGATCAGAAGAAGGGACAACAGTTACCGCTGGCGATATGATTTACCTGGGCGATCAGAGTCTTGAGATCCCCGAACACTACAGATCTATTCCTATCACTAAGTTGTACAAGGGACAGATGTTAGAATTTTACGCTACTGCGGTAATGGGCCGTGGAAGTCAGCACGCAAAGTGGTCACCTGTTTGTGGTGTCGCTTTCGCTCCACGTCAAGTTGGAATCTTGAATAACAAGACTAAGGCGAAGATTCTTTGGGATTTGAATCTGACAATCAATGCAAAGGATTTCGATAAAGATGGAAAACTTGACGATATTGAGAAGGTTGAGACTCTTGCGAAGGAACTACACCATGTTGGTGATGGAACAGAGACTAAGGCTGAATTCAAGGAAGCAATCACAGTCGAAGACGTTCCTGGGGAGTTTATCTTCAGCTTCGAAACCGATGGTTCCATGAGTCCGCAAACTGCACTTGAGATGGCTTCAAATTATCTATCGGAGAAATTCGATTCCCTTGGAGAGGACCTGAAAGCTGTCCTTTGATGCCGGCGCAGTATTCTTGCAGTGCCTCGGAGATGAGGAAATATGACTGCGGTATTGGGCAGAGGTGTCTGCGGGGGTCACATCACACTACTTTTCACGGTCGAAGATCTCGATGAAGACCCCATTAAGCAAGGTAGCCTAGGTGCTGGATTATGCCTTAATGATGGGGCAGAGGCCATTGCTAGAGGGAAGTTGGGTGATTATTCCTTAGAAGTTAAACTCATAGATGGAAATGGCGATAAAAAAATGTTCCAACAAGTGTTAGACCTGTTGAGTGAAGAAATTACCTCGATTGCAGACCATAGTTGGGAAATTACAGTTCGAAACAAATTACCTGCCTCACAAGGATTTGGAATGTCCGCAGCTGGTGCAATCGCCGCTGCCGCTGCATTCCAAAGAGCCCTTGGATTACCACATGAGGAGAGTTTGCGACGTTCGCTTGCAATCGCTCACTTGGTTGAGAGGAGTAATTCGACAGGGCTTGGGGATGTTACAGCATTAGCCGCTGGGGGTGTTGAGCGCAGATTGAACCCAGGATCACCATATTCGGGTCCGAATTTATTGAATGGTCCGGGTCAAGCGGAAGGTTGGACTGAATCGATACCTTTGGTTTTGGCTTGGCGCACTAATCCCGGGCGACATACATCTGAGTATATTGATGACGATGTTTGGAAGCAATCGATTACAGAAGCCGGAACAAAACAGATGGCTCACTTGTCGGATGGATATTGGGATAAATCACGATGGGGTGAACTTCTTGATTCTGCAGAGGTATTTTCAAAACAATCTGGTTTGAGTGATGATGCATCTCGCTCCGCATTGGTAAAGGCAGGAGAAAATGCCGCACTCAGAGCAGGTTTAGACTCAGAGACATGTGTTTTGTTGTGTATGTTAGGGGAAAGTATTGCCATCGTACCACGTAATATTTCAAAAAACATTTCCTTTGAGAAATTACTGTCTGAATTGATACAAGAAGGGTTAGATGCTACACTAACTCAAATTGGAACTCTATCATGAATGCGAGCCGCCGGACCTCTTTTCGTGAAACTCATTTAGTGGAGTTAGATCTAGAGGGCTAGCGTCGAGTAAAATCGCTCCTCTTTGAATCAAAGAACCAGTAAATCCGTGTCTATACACGATTGCTCCTTGGCCATATTCCTTGACATATCGATCAACTTGTTTCTGAGTCTTCTTTCTTGGAAATCTCAGGTCTGCCCCGTAGAAATGCTTTGCATCAATCCAAGCACAAGGGACTCCATTGATTCGTACGTCATCAAGGAACAGAAGATCAGGAGTAACCACTGCTCGGCCTTCTGATTCCTTCTGCTCACGCAGTAAATCTTCTTGCCTTCGAAAACGTACGTCTAGAGAATCAAAATGTGCGCATAAAATATCCTCGAAAACCTCAGCGGCCGTCTGAGTATCTGATTGATTGACCGAACTTACCTTATCAGCGTCTTCTGCTTTAGCGAATTCTTCTTGATCACGATCATTCATTCTCTCTGGATTTTTTAGTGTCTCTTTGATTCGGTTCTTTGACCATCCGCGGCCGGTTAATATTGCCCTGAATGTATTGACGGGAGGTGCATCAAATCGTTGAGAAAGAGTTAGTACTCCCTCGCCCTTATCGTACCGTCTTCGTAATTGGTTTGCATTTCGCATCAGACGTCCGTGTGAATGTACACTTTTTTCTTGATTCAAGGCACCGCGAAGCGAAAGGGCTTGCTCAATGGTTATGGGGAGATGGTCTATTTGACCTCTTATTTCGTCGACTCTTTCTTCAGGAAGGAATCCAAATTCACCGGATTTACAGACGATGTCACCTACTTTCTTTTGGATATTTTTGGGAACTGCATTAGGTTGCCATTTCAATTGTTTTTCTCTTGGAGCAGGGTCTATTATTTCCGGTATACCCATAGGAGGTGGCGACTGATCAAAGCGGGTTAGAGCACGCTCAACAGCATTGTGATCTCCCTGTGCCCATGGCCTGAAATCGGTAGCATTGGCCGGTTTTCTTCGAGGTCGACGCCTTTTGCGTGCCCCGCCGCCTTCCTTTTTCTCGCTCAACGGGACTTGCGACATGATGGACGTCCATGAACCCTCGCGCAGAAGAAGGCCGATTTTCTATCACGAATTACTCGGATCTCTCTTTCGATTACGGGCATATAGGTCGTAAGCAAAATTACGCATTGGACTCGGAATTAACCAAATTATAGCCCCAAAATTATATGGGAAACCAAGACCAAGAAGGATATGTATCACCGCCGTAGATTGAGCATACCATTTCCCAGATTCATCGATCAGAAACACTGAGTCAAGTTCACTCATCTTTGCCGGACGATTGCTTAGGACTTCTTCCCCCTCTGCAGTCTCTTGGGCCACAACCAAGAAACGATTGGATGAATCTCGCTTGTTGATGAAAGCGGCCCATCCAGTACAAACTGGACAATGACCATCTATGAGAACAGTGTATTGAATGCCCATCACCAACCCTCTCAGACAAAGGCGATACCGGGTTCTAATGGGAAGGCAAAGCGGGCCTTGCCTCCAATATCTTCACCTTCTCCAACCGGATATGCAATAACCGATTTTACTCCTAAAGCAGTTGCGATAAAGTCCCCAGCCGAATTGATAACATCGCTTTCATCGATCCCGCTCAATACCAATTGTTTCTCACCCTCATCCCAAGTGTGTATTCTACCACGTTTCTTCTTCGACCCCATGGTCAAGGACATCCAGGTTTGGAATATTTCTCCTCTCAAAGATTCATTCTCAAAAATCGCCATTGACTTTAGATGATTTTGACCATTACCTTTGAAATCAAAACCTTCGTTTGACAATTTTACCGCTTGACGAGATAACTCAACTTTCCAAGTAGGTGCGGTTTGAATTACCACTCCTGAAATTTCTGTATCTGAATGACGTTCTGCTAGCCCCCTTAGATTACGTGCTGATTCAATGACTTCACGCAGGTAAGATTCTCTAGTAAGAATACTAGCATCATTTTCCTCGACCGAGTAAAACTCCATCTCATGTGTCGCCAACATATCTGGCGCTTGACCCTGCGAAAGGGCTGACCAAAATTCTTCAGCAATATGTGGAGTTGCTGGTGCCAACATCGGCGCCCATCCACAAAGGAATTGATGTGCAGTGTCTCTGTCTGAACCGCCTCTTCGCAGATACCATTGCCAATCTGCTAGCATCTCAAAATGGCTCGCCATGACTCCTTCTCGAAGGCTTACATCTTCCATACATTCTCGCCAACGATTCTGATTTACTCTGAGACGAGCCAATAACCAAGAATCCATTGGGCTAGGTGAATCGGAAAATGAAATACCCTGATTAAAGGCGTCTATAATTGAGCACACTTGCTTATGATTTGCAATTACAGCATTGTCAGACCAATCCATTCCAGCCTCCGGGTTTGCACCGAAGAGGATGAACAGGCGTACGGTATCGGCGCCGAATCGGTCCACCATTTCTCCTGGACTCACAGTGTTCCCCAGACTCTTGCTCATCTTAGCGGAACGTGAGGTTAAACCTTGACCGCAGCTCGGGCATTCTCTTCCGAAAAAATCTATGTGATACTCGGTATTACAATCCACACAAAATGGTGCGGGAGCATTTAGCATTCCTTGACAGACTAAGCGGCCGAATGGTTCGCTGACCTCATTCATGCCGAGATCACGAGTGGCCTTAGTGAAGAATCGAGCATACAGAAGATGCATGACAGCGTGTTCAATACCACCAATGTACAAGTCAACACCTCCATTCATCCAGTAATCTACTGCTTCACGATCGAATGGGGCAGAGTCATTTGATGAATCAACGAATCTCATAAAGTACCAAGATGAATCATAAAATGTGTCCATTGTATCGGTCTCTCTGCGTGCAGGACCGTTACACTGCGGACAAGTTGTAGTAAGGAAGGATTCACTTCGAGCTAGTGGATTACCGCTCTCTTCCCAACTAAAAGTCACATCCAAAGGTAGCTCTACAGGTAGTTGTTCGTAGGGAACGGGAACTACTCCACAAGTATCACAATGTATCATTGGAATTGGAGTTCCCCAGAACCGCTGACGGCTAAGTAGCCAATCTTTCAGTCGATATTCAGTGGAGCCGTGGCCCGCTCCTTTTTCCTCTAAGGTTGAAATTACCGCGGTCTTTGCATCATTACCGAATAGACCATCGAATCCTTCTATGGTCGAGTTGACCATCCATCCTAATCCATCGAATACAGGATTCTCCTCAACTCCTTGGCAACCCTCATCCCTTGATAGAACAGGTTTTATTTCAAGTCCGTATTTATTGGCGAAGTCGTAATCTCGCTGATCGTGTCCCGGAACCCCCATCACAGCACCGGTTCCATAGCTAGCAACAACAAAATTACCAGCAAAAATTGGCACTTCTTCTCCGGTGATTGGATTAGTTACAAATCTACCAAGAGGGACTCCTTTCTTTTCTTTCAGCATATTAATTCGCTCAAATTCAGTCATTCGGGCGCATTCTTCTGCCAAATCTTTCCAAGCCTGTTCATACTTAGTCCCGCTTACTAATGACTCACAAAGGGGATGTTCAGGTGACAGAGTAACGAAAGTGACTCCGAAGATTGTATCTGGACGGGTTGTAAATGCACCAATGCTAGCGGATTCGTCGTCTACATCACCAACAACAGGGAATTCGATATGGGCGCCATGTGAACGGCCAATCCAGTTTCGCTGCATCGCTTTTACATTCTCTGGAAATTCGATATGATCTAATTCATCGAGTAATTCATCAGCATACTTTGTCATACGCAAGAACCACTGCGCCATATCCTTCTGAACTACCTCAAGACCGCAACGCCAACAACGATTATTCTTGACTTGCTCATTTGCAAGAACTGTGTCACAATCATCACACCAATTGACTGGTGCGAATCGTCTTTCTACCAAACCGGCTTCGTAGAACCGAAGGAATAATTCTTGATTCCAGCGATAATATTCTGGTGTCGAAGTTGCAAACATTCGTCGCCAGTCATATGAATACCCCATTCTCTCCTGATCAGCTCTAATCATCTCGATATTTCTCTCAGTAACGGTGTGAGGGTGGCCTCCTTCCTTCTTGGCAGCGTTCTCGGCGGGCATTCCGAATGAGTCGTATCCCATCGGATAGAGGACATTCTTTCCCATCAAGCGCTGGAATCGTGCCATGGCATCGCCAATCGAGTAATTTCTTACGTGACCCATATGCATGTATCCTGATGGATATGGAAACATCTCGAGACAGTAGAATTTCTCACGAGAATCGTCTACTTCTGCATCGAATACGCGCGCGTTACGCCAGCGTGTCTGCCAGCGCGTCTCAATTTCCGCCGAATCGTATACCATTTCTTCACCTTATTCTAAATGGGAGTCCCTAGACTCCCAAGCTAAGCAGCAGGTCGAGCGAGTAGCCCGCCGCGAAGTTAGGTGAAGCAGGCATTGGCGCCATACTTGTCCGTCAGGCCTTCTCTCTTTCAATCATTGGATTGAGAAAGCAAGTTTGACGTCAAACAATCGCCATTGCTATGCCCCAGAAGCCTCTCGGGGCTATTGATGCTAGCCGATGGCGAGTTCGATATCTGTATTGATGAGGCAGGAATCGAGGTTTGGGTCACCCAAATGGGTGATTTCATGAATATGAATACTGCATGGATTGACCGAGAAAATGGAGTCGTTGCAATTACCGACCCATTCGATTCAGAGCGTTGGGTCGAAGCGCTTGCAAATGAGGGATTGCGCCCTACCCACATACTCTACACACATACCCACAGAGATCATACTGCAGGATATACCAAAATGATGGAATTAATTCCAGATATCGAGGTCTGGGGGCATCATGATTCCATTCACAAATCGCTGCTCGGACGTTTCGTATTCGGGAATGTTTCTTTGACTAATGAGTGGAAGCATCATCCTAACTCCAGCGTTGAATGGTCGGTAGGAGGAATTACTCTCAGTATCACACACTCTCCCGGTCATGCACCGGGGCACTGCACATTCCATGGACACGGAGTCTACCACGCGGGAGACCTGCTTTTCACAGCCGCCTCAGGTCGAGTGGACCTTCCAGGCTCTGACCCAACTGCACAGTGGTGGTCTGTATTATTCGCGCGAGGGATTCTCAGAGAACTTCCAATGGATTGGAGATTAATTCCTGGCCATCGATATGACTGGATTGACGGTTCTACTCCAGATTGGGTATCAGTAGCTGAAGCATTAGCACACAATTATGCTTTGAATGCAAGGGAATTGGAAGTCTTCGAAAACTTACCATTCCAACGATTCGATGACGATATAGCCGCTTGAATCCGATTAACGTCGAAGGCGCTTTAGGAAACCAAGGAGCATGCCAATTTTACCCATGAATTTGAACGCTCCCCAAATTGCTCTGAAGATCTTTGGCATGTAATTCACTCCGTTTTGTCATATCTTTCGGTTGAGATACCTAATTCTTCCGCCGCCTTCTTTGTAGTTCCAGCGTCAAGAGAGCCTTCTTGCTCCAACGCAGATAGAGAAGCGGTAACAATGCTGGCAGTATCGATTTCAAAAAATCTGCGGAGTGATTCGCGGGTATCTGAACGACCGTAACCATCCGTTCCAAGCACTACGAAACGTCCTCCGACCCAGCGTTGAATCATCTCCGGCACGGCCGCGATATAATCTGAAGCTGCAACGGTTGTTACATCATCGCCAAAACAATCTGAAACAAATGCTGATTGAGGGTTTTGGGGGTCAAGTCGAGTTGCTCTCTCCGCTGCTAATCCTGCTCTTCGCAGTTCCCCATAGGAAGGTACTGACCAGACCTCTGATCTCACTCCATATTCTAACAATAGTTCAGCCGCCTCTCGTACATGAGAAAGTATTGGCCCTGAACCAAGTAAGCGAATTACTGGACCGTCTCCATCAGCAGCCTCACTAAAGAGGTAAGCTCCACGCATTAAGTCGGCATCAATTCCCTTTGGTTTAGGTGGCTGTTGTTCATTCTGATTATAGAGCATGATGTAATGGAAGATATCCTTATCCTTAGCCCACATTTCATCAATGCCGTGCTCGATAATTGTTGCTAACTCGTAAGCATATGCAGGATCCCAAGCGCGACAGGATGGTACGGTACTAGCATGTAACAAAGAGTGCCCATCCTGATGTTGTAGACCTTCTCCATTCAGCGTTGTTCGCCCGGCTGTTGCACCCATCAGGAAGCCGCGCGCTCGAGCATCTGCCGCCGCCCAAATCTGGTCGTTGACACGTTGGAATCCAAACATCGAGTAGAATACATAGAATGGTAAAGTTGGAGTTCCGGCGTGTGAGTAGGATGTTGCACTGGCTATCCAAGATGCAATCGAGTTAGCTTCTGAGATACCTTCCTCGAGAATCTGTCCGCTTGTCGATTCCTTGTAATTCATCAACATCTTATGATCAACTGGAGTGTAGAGTTGACCGAATGAAGAATAAATACCGAACTCGCTGAAGAGTGGGTCCATACCGAATGTCCTACCTTCATCAGGAATAATTGGAACTACTTTCTCACCAATTTCCGATTTCATTAGGTTTCTCAAGAGGCGAACGAACACCATAGTTGTAGAAACTTCTTGTCCTGCTGGAGTCCCCTCATCGAAGGCTGCGTAAGTCTCGTTACCGGGTAGGGTCTCATCGATACTTGGAGAAAGTCGACTAGGAAGATATCCGCCCAATGTATTCCTTCTTTGGTGAAGATATGCAAGTGTATCGCTATCCTGTTCAAACTCATGGAATGGGTCATTCTCTAGGTTCTCATCGGCTACAGTTACTCCTAGGTCATCCCTGTATTGTTTGAGATCTTCAAGGCTCATTTTCTTCTTCTGATGGGTGGTATTTCTAGCTTCGAAGGAATCGATACCCCAACCTTTCACGGTATGGGCTAGAATTACTGCAGGTTTGTCGGACTGTTTGGCCGCATGGTAGGCAGCCCAGACCTTGATTGAATCATGTCCGCCCCTTCGTAATAAGCCGATTTCTTGGTCAGATATTTTTTGTCCCATTTCAACTAATGCCGGATTTCCTGTGAATAATTCATTTCGGAAGTCCGCTGGTTCAAGGGTGCTCATTCGTTGGAAGTCACCATCGGTTATTTCCTCAAGACGAGCGAGTAAAATTCCGTCTCGATCTTGTGAAAAGATTCGGTCCCAATTAGAATCCCAGAGAACTTTGAATACATCCCACCCGGCTCCTCTGTAGAGACCTTCCAACTCTTGAACTATCTTCGAGTTACCACGGACAGGTCCATCCAATCGTTGTAGATTGCAGTTTACGATTGTGATTAGATTGTCCAGTTTTTCTCTACCTGCAACTGCAATTGCGGCGATGGATTCCGGCTCATCCATCTCACCGTCGCCGAGGAAAGCAAACACCGTTGATTCTGATGTATCAGCCAAGCCTCGATTGTGAAGGTATTTCCAAAATCGAGCGTGCATCACAGCCGCTAGAGGCCCTAGCCCCATTGAGACTGTTGGGTACTCCCAGAAATCAGCCATCAATCGAGGGTGTGGATAGGAGGAAAGGCCATCGGCAAATGCTTCTTGACGGAAGTTGGCCAGTTGTTCTCGGCTCAGTCTTCCTTCTAGGAAGGCTCTGGCATAAATCCCAGGACTTCCGTGACCTTGAATGTACAGAGCATCCCCAATACCATTACTATCCTTACCACGGAATACATGGTTGAATCCTACTTCGTAAAGTGTTGAGGAGGAGGCATAAGTGGAGATATGCCCCCCAAGTCCATCGATTCTACGATTCGAATCTGAGACCATAAGAGCAGAATTCCAAAGAATTGAGTTCTGGATTTGTCGCTCGATTTCAAGATTTCCGGGGTATGATGGTTGCTGGTCCCAAGAGATGGTATTGACGTAGGGGGTTTTGGCAATTGGAGCGATTTTCACATCTAGGTCTTCGGACTCTGCCATCAATTCGTGTAATAGCAAACGCGCTCGCTCAACCCCATGAGCTTCGACTACCGAACGCAGGGCTTCCAGCCACTCATCGGTTTCCTCTGAGTCGAGGTCCGGAAGTCGTTGTCTATGATTGATTGACATCGCTAACACCTGCCCTCTGGGCAAACTTGCGAACATACCGACCGATTTGAATGGTCGCGTTGGAGACCGGTCCTCTAAGAGGACCGGATTAGGGTCTAATTTCAATGAGGTGGCATTCGTGTATAGTACGGACTCCAGCGACCGTTATCGCCGAATCTCCAGCTACACAGCGACTACCCTTCCAACGCCTAACCGTTCTCTCTACAGTCCTTTTTCCCGCCGCATTATTCGGGTCGACTTTTAGCTCAACTGATACCGGCTCTAATTCAGCAAGCCAAGACAAAGCCGCCTCAATTGCACGGCTGGCAATGCCTCTCCTTTGTTCCGAAGATCGTACCCAATATCCAAGATTCCATTCAGCAATTCCTGAGCGTGTAACCCTGTCGAATCCTAAAAGCCCGAGGACCGCCTCATCCCAAGGTCGAATAAGTATCCAATGGTGCATTCTACCTACTCTTCCAGTCCGCTCAGTTTCATCAAGGAAATCGGCTAACTGCGGCTCAATATCCTTCTCTGGAAGAATCCAAGGCATAGCTCTGCTAACCTCAGGCCAAGTTTCCTCGAACGCCTCTAGTAGGTTGTTGGTATGTGTTGTATTTGCAGGTCGCATAATTAGTTCGTCGTCGACTTTGATAGTCGTCGTCGCGCGTCGCTGCATAATATTACCTCAGAGTACTGAACGAATGAGGTCTGCGGCGTGATGAATTACGGCCTTAACTTAGCCTTTGCAGTCTGAACATGAGGGTCTTCAGGAGAATTCTTCATCGCTACTTCCAATATTCTATCGACAGCTGCGGCTCTACCTATTCTTTGTAATAAAGCACCAACAGGATAGATTAGTTTTGTTCGATCACCAAGATGAGGTCCTACCTCGTCCAACAATACCGTGCACTGTGCCATGTTACGGCTCTTTGCAGCTTCCATAGCCTCTTTGATTTTCAATGCAACATCCCGATTGGACCATTCTTCCTGCTGAGGCCATGGCCAAATTCCGTTGCTCATAGATTGATTTTCACCAGAATTTACTTCTTCGATATGGGGTAATTTCGGTATTTGAGGTATTTTTGGTGGTGGTGGTGTGGAAGGAACGATTGGTTCCGGTGTGTTACCATCGAATACGGCGTCCATTGGGTCTACCGGCCTAGCCGATACTGGTGGGGGAATTGGTAATCCTGCTGGTGTGGAAGGTACTGCGATTGGTGTAGGTGGTGCTGATTCTGGCTCAGTAACTATTTCTTCCTGAATTTCGGGTTCTACTTCATCTTCTATCGACGACTCAGTGTCTACAATTCGAGAAACTAATTCTGCTTTGGTCCCAGAGATCGCTAGACCTTTTTTCGAGGCTATTTCGACCAGTTCCACCTTCTTTAGACTGAGTAATTTTTCCCCCTCACTAATCTCCTGAGCTCCTTCTTCTAATTCTGGAGTTGTCTCTTGTTCCGCCATCTGTTCGACTTGATGCTCAACTTCTGAGATTTGCTCACTATCCAAAAACTCAGTATTGTCTTCCGATTTTTCAGTAGCCGAAACAATCGGCGGAGTCTCTGGTGCGGCTGCAATTGGTTGTATCAATTCTACTTGCTTAGGCTGAACTTCTTCTAGCGGCTCTAATTCTGTTTCGGGAATTTCAAATTTTGTTACGAATTTTGGAGCGTCTGAAGATGTCAATTGGTAATCTTCTTCCTCATCCTCATCAACGGGATCTGGATGGTCGACGGTCATTGCAAAAGTTGGGTTATCACTGAGTTTTATTCCATCATCATCGCCATATTGTTCGACATCTATTGTGACGTCATCCATGGTGAAGGTGCCTTTTGACCAGTCAATTACTTGTTCCTCTTCATCTTCCTCAGCATCAGCGAGTAGTTCATCGAATAAACTTCCGGCTTCCTTCTCGTCAATCGATGCGACTTGTTCAAAGCCGGCCTTACCTAATTGGTACATACATTGGGAGCATTGCAAAGCATCTTCGGAATTTTTTGTTTGACAAAGGGGGCATTCTATGGTTAGACCGGCTTCTTTCTTTCGCCAGCCTTTGAACTTGTCAAATACCATCTCAAGTCACCAAAGATGAGCCCTTTCGGCCGCGTTCTGCGTATAACCCTCACGTCCTGTTGTAAACTACATCCTTCAGCGATTAGGATTCCAATGTTTGCGAAATCTGATGTGTCGCCACTGTTGCAGTGGTGATATGGAATCTGGCGGCGGGCTCCCTGCGAGGTTCACTCGTAGCCAGGATCATCATGAGGCATATCTGCCATTAATTCAATGGGAACTGGACGATGAATTGGATGCAACCGATGAAAGATTGCGTAATTGGTCGCGCGCGAAGTTAGCCGCTCACGGATTGGCTCTATTCGATTTGAGGGCTCGACCGGATGGATGGCTATTCGGTCAGAGGATTGTCAAACTAGAGTTAGACGGTCGGGGAGATATGGGTCAACACCGATTTCGTCAGGGAGACATAGTAATGTTGAGTCGAGGTGACCCAATCGGTGAGAAAACGATTGAGGCAATAGTATCGGATCGTTCGCGGAATCGTATTCGAATAGTCTTGCCAGAATTACCAAGTGGAATTCGTAGTGGGTATTGGAGGATGGATAGAGCTGCCAATAAAGTGGCCTTTGATCGGATGCGTGATGCTCTGAATTCGATCTTTGCAGAGGAAGGAGGTGCGCCTCTAAGGGACCTACTTCTTGGATTGGTTCACGACCCCATTACAACGGCGGGGCTAGGTCCAGAATTAGGTGGAACGAATCGAAGACCTGCGAGCAGACCAGGAGGGCTCAATGAGTCACAGCAAGTCGCCTGCGATGCCGCAATATCTGAACGTCTTACCCTCATTCAGGGGCCCCCTGGTACTGGAAAAACACATACTGCGGTACGTATTTTGCAATCTTGGTCGAGTCAAAATGCTGGAACAATCCTTGCCGTTGCTGATTCAAATGTAGCGGTAGACAATCTCCTAGAAGGTCTCCTTGGCCTAGGAGTAGGGGCGGTTAGACTTGGTCAGCCGGTCAAGGTCAGAGAATCATTACGCGAAGCAACGGTCGATGCTCAGATGGAAGATCATCCACTTCGTCGTGACCTTGAGGAGCATTTGGAATTGAATGAAAAATTAGCACGCCGTATTTCTGGAATGAAGGGGAAGGAAAAGGGATTGGCACACCGAGATTTGAATAGGGGTTGGAAGGAGGTTAGGAGAATTGAAAGACAAATGCGCGACGATATTTTGGATCGAGCGCAGGTCCTCTGTTGCACTTGTATCGGTGTAGGCCACCAACTATTGGAAGGAAGGAAATTTACTCGTGTTTTGCTTGATGAGGCGACTCAAGCAACAGAACCTGCTAGCCTTGTTCCTCTTGTTCGAGGAGCAAGACAAATCGTCCTGGTTGGGGATCATCGACAACTACCTCCAACTGTAATTAGTCAAAGAGCCGAAAATGGTGGACTGCGGCGCTCTTTATTCGAAAGACTGGTTGCTATGGGGATTGAACCGAAACTTCTAGACACCCAATACAGAATGCATCCTGCAATCTCTGATTTTCCTAATCGAAGCTTCTACGAAGGACAGTTAGTCGATGGTATCGCTGCAGCCGAGAGGCCAAATCCGGCTGGGCTACTTTGGAATGACTGGGAAGTACCAATAGCATTTCTACCACTTAATGGAGATGAGATTCTCTCATCGGACGGAGCATCTAAGGAGAATCCATCAGAAGCTGGTTGGGCGGCTAGAATTCTCGAGAGTCTTCTAGAAGCAGGAGATCTAAATCAATCTGATATCGGAATTATTACGCCTTACGCTGGTCAAGTTAGAGCAATCCGTGACGCCCTTACGGAACGAAATGATTCTGTGGAAGTTAAAACCGTTGATGGTTATCAAGGAAGGGAAAAAGAAGTCATCATCTTCTCCTGTGTACGCTCAAATTCCGATGGAAACGTCGGATTTCTCGCCGATCCACGTCGTCTAAATGTCGCCTTGACTCGAGCCAAGCGTGGATTAATTGTAATTGGAGACCCTGAAACTTTGCGTAATGATGAAACTTGGGCTTCTTGGTTGGAACACATAAGGAATCGGAACCTTGAGGCGTGGCACATTCTCGGGATGGCTTGAGGATACCCATGGCGGAACACGACTCTCCTATTTCTATGCAAGGAGGCGGCACTCTTGCAAAACAAATTGTAACGGCTGAGGAAGGTGGCCATTGGCCAGTTCCAGAGGGTACAATTTTAGCTTCAGGAGTGCGTAGAATCGCTGCGCTAACAGTCGATATTGTAATTGTTACAACGATTCTTATGGTAGTCACTGGAGGTCAAATTATCGATGCGTGGAATCTCACTTTTTGGAGTTCATCGGACTTTCATTATTCCTTAGCAATGGCGGTAATAATCTTCGTTGCACATTGGTTATACTGGCGGTTGACTGGACTAAGGTATTCTCGCTCATTAGGTCAGAGAATGTTCGGTATCGCTGTACTTGCCGAGGATGGTTCGGCGATGACAAGCAAAATGTGGGATCTACGCGCCTTGAGGAAGTTGATTTTTCTAATTCCAATCATAGGCATACTGCAAGGCATTCGAGAGTTAATGCGAATATCCCAGAGGCATACTCACCAATCAAATATTGATCTACACGTCGGCTCGATAGTCGCACATGCGGATTCCCTACCTCCTGCAAATAGGAAGCACATCAAGTGAGGTGGGTCAAAGTTTGGCTGCAGATTCGAAGATAATTACTTCCAAGGTTCAATCGATAATCGCTTCTGGAGGTTGTGTTGTCTACCCCACCTCAACCCAACCAGCTCTAGGTTGTCTACCAATAAATACCGCCTTGGATGGTTTGTATACGATCAAAAACAGGCCATCTCATATGCCCGTAAGTATTGGTGTGGCCGATTTAGAACAGGCTTCTGATCTGGTTGAGTTAACTGATGAGATTCCTGATCTATTGGCTTCATTTCCAGAGGGTTCTCTAACTTTACTACTTCCAGCAAAAGAGACCCTTGATAGTCGGCTGGGAGGGGATAAAATTGCTATAAGAGTCGTCGCCCATCCTGTCGCAAAAGCACTACTGCGAGTCATAGGTCCGCTTACAGCAACATCCGCAAATATTAGTGGTACTGAGCCGGAGTCCAACTGTCCTGATGCTGTTGATGTTTTAGAAAAAGCCGGTCATGAAGTTGGTTTAGTAGAAGGAAAAACGCCCGGAGGCTCACCCAGTACTTTGATAGCATGGTATTCGGTCTGTGATTCATCCGATAACGCGAGCATAGAGGTGCTGAGAGAAGGAATAGTTCCGGCTGATGAGGTTTTGTTATGGTGGAAGAGTCGGATCTCAAACAATGGCGAGACGCCGGGCATGTAGCTCGACGAACCCTTGAAGGAATCAAAGGAGAGATTGTCGCAGGTAAGGCTTGGGACGAGGTTATTGACTCAGCAGAGCGGTTCATCCATAGGCACGGTGGAACGCCTGCGTTTCCTGTTACTATTTCTGTAAATGATATTGCCGCCCACTACACAAGTGACCATCGACTTACTACTCCTAAGGGTTGGGAGGATGAGATGGTTTTTCAGAAAGGTGACCTGGTGAAACTCGATGTTGGAGTTCATGTTGCCGGAGCAATTGCGGATAATGCCATGACGATTGAAGTTGGCAATGGCGGCAAACATACAGAGCAAATTAAGGCAGCAGAGGAAGCAAGGGATGCGTCGATTGAGAAGATGCATCCAGGAACTCCGTGGTATGAAATCGGTGCCGCTGCAGAACAGGTTCACAAAGACGCTGGCTTCGAGCCTATTCGTAACTTATGCGGACATGAATTGACTCGTTGGAACTTACATGCAGGCACTTCCATTCCTGCCCATGCATGTGGCGCTGAAAATCCGGGATTCAAAGGCGAGGTTGAATTAGGTTCGATATACGCAGTTGAACCGTTTAACACAACAGGAAAATCAGGAATGGTTGAAAATATTCCTCCTAGTAATTCCAGTAATATCTACAGAGTCACAGGAGATATAACAATACGCAAGGCCATGGCGAAAAATAAACTGAAACCAATCGGTGCGACAATGGCGAGGTATATCGAAGAGCGCTACCATACCCTTCCATTCGCTGAACGATGGGCATATCCTCTGCTAGAGAAGCCATTCCCAGGGGAAGAGGAAGAAATTCTACGGAAGAAATGGAATGCATTAGTGAAGAAATTAATCTCAATAAGATTCCTCGAAACATATGCTGCTCTACGCTGCGAAGATCGTGGGCTAGTCGGTCAATACGAGCACACGGTTTGGATTACAGAAGGTGGACCTGAAGTACTTACAGTCGAATGATATTGTTAATTCTTGACGATTCTGTAAACAAATCGAATGTATTGATTAAATCAATAAAACCCAACTCAGTATAGCGTTATTGGGGCATAGAGGCCCATTTCGCACAACGATTATTTATCGTCTGCTCCAAATTCTTACCGTACGGGGCCGTTGAGGTTCTCGCTGAGTGCATCCCATCCCCTCGCTTGTGTCTCTCGCCCTGTACACCTATTCGGGGTACGCGAAGGCTTTCTCCAATGATTTAGGATTCTAAATTCTCAATTGAGGGTGTTGAATCCTCAGTATCTCCAAACAGTGTAACTGCTATGATTGCGGCGAAGATTAGTACCATTCCTGCAGATTGTTGTAAGGATGGAGATTCATTGAGTATAATCACACCCCAAATGATGGTCAATATCGGCTGCAATAGCACTGCGAAAGAGGTATGGGCGGCCGGAAGTCTAGGGAGAGCGTAGGTAATAGCAATCCAACCGATTATTTGGCAAAATATTGCTAGAAATAGCAACCAACCATGACTCGGCCAAGTAATGGAATGATCGATTGCTTCGATTCCTAGAGAGGTTGGAGGTATAGTTCCTAGAATTAGAATCCCAAGGGCCGCTCCGGCGGTCGCGTCGAACTGTGCATTTACTGCTGGCGCTGCAATCCTATTCGATTGACGATAAGCGATTAAGAAGGAGGAATAGAACACCGCTGCTACTATTCCTCCGATTACGCCCTTTACCGGATCATCGCCAAAGGGGTCGTCATCCCAAATTCCAGAAATAAGCAATAATCCGAGCATTACCATTGGTAATGAAAGAAGAATGAAGCGGTTTGGGCGTTCACCAAATAGCCACCAACTCGCCAATGTGACGATAATTACCTGAGAGTTGCCAATCATTGTTGCAATTCCGCTACCGATATAATCGATAGCAGTATGATATCCAGCGAAATCGATTGCTAATAGAATCCCTGCCCCAAATGCAAGCCATCGAGAATTTGTATCTCTATGGTCTTCCTTTTTGGATAACAATACCAATACTCCCAAGATAGGGAGAGCGTAGAACATTCGATAGAATGCACCTGTTAATGCTGTCGTATCAGAGCGAATATACAGAAGAGGAGCGAATGAAATCGCCGTCGCACCTGCGAGTGCGATAATCATAGTGCGACGGTCTTCCACCGTCGACATCCAATCGCCTCACTCAGAGGCTGTATCGCCATCAGCAATCATTTGCTGAAGCTCTCCAGATTGAGACATTTCGAGCGCAATATCAGACCCGCCAATGAGTTCTCCATGAATGTATACTTGAGGCATTGTTGGGAAGTCCGCCCAAGTACAAACGGATGGGATTGCTCGTGGATCGGCGAGTACATTCACACTTGCGAAAGGTTCGCCGAGTTGATTCAATACCATTGCAGCCCTATTGCTAAATCCACATTGTGGTTGTTCTGGTGTTCCTTTCATGAAGAGAACTATTCGGTGTTCGTTGACTAGGGCATCAAGTTCGTCTGGGGTCCAATTAAAACTCATTGTATCACTCCTGATCTGGTCGGCGGATATGTACTCCAAAGAATTGCATTTCTTTTTCCCCGTGGGGGTCAAAAGATGTATCTCCTGAATTCTTTGCCTGTTCTGGTGTCATACATTTCAAATCCAAGGCATGCACGGTGTTTTGTGCAATAAATGGCTTGAAGTGGCTAAGAATCGGGCGTTGTCTTTGTAATGGACGAACTCCTTCGTAACTCTCCGATATCACTCGAACATGGAAGTGGTCACCACTCCCATGCAAGTCCTTGGCTTCTACGATAGCATCTGAAACGACTTTCAGAACTTCCTCGACTACCCACTCCTCCGTGACCATCAATCGTCTGCTCGGGACGCTGTGATTTTAATGCTCGCGCGGGTGAATCAATCAAAGCCCCATGGCCGTATTGATTTCTGCGAGATTTTCTGCAATGCTAGCTTTGTCATTAATGAGACCGCTTCCAACGACTGCCACATCGATTCCCCAATCTGAAACCATGGCGGAATTATGATGCTTGATACCACCATCAATCATCAATTTTGTTGCTCTTCCTCCATCACTTATCTGTCGATCGATGGCTGCACGGAATTCTCTTACCTTGTCTTCTACTTCTGGCATGAAGGATTGCCCTCCTTTTCCAGGGACTACAGACATCACCAATACTAGATCTAAATCTGTGAGATAAGGTAGAATTGTATTTGCTGGAGTATCTGGATTTAGGACTAATCCTACCTGACTACCAGCCGCTTGTATAGAGGAGATTAGTGCAGCCGGGTTATCGATAGCTTCGATGTGAGCGATTACTAGATCTACGCCTGCATCAACATACTGCATCCAAGTTTGTTCAGCGTTTGTTATCATTAAGTGACAATCGATGAAGACATTCGGGCCAAATCTATCTCGAATAGAGCGAATGAGCGCAGGTCCGAAAGTGATTGTCTTGTTGACAACCCAATTACCGTCCATTACGTCCATGTGAATCCAATTTATTCCCGCATCTATGGCATCTTCCAGTGTCTCACCGAGACGGGAGAAATCCGCTGTCAGAATGCTTGGAGTGATTTCGATGATACTCCCCTCGCTCTTCGCGAGTGGAGGGGGGTTCTCAACAGTTATCACTCAAACTAAGATACTAGCATTGATAAAACGGTCATCCACACGAACTACGGGGAGACATAATGGGAAGGCTGATTCAGGCAAGCGATGGTGATTTTGACGCAGTAACAACGAGCGATGAATGGGTCTTAGTTGACTTCTGGGCACCTTGGTGTGGACCATGCAGGGCTATCGCCCCTGTACTTGAGCAATTATCTGGTGAGCGAGAGATGACAATTGCAAAGGTCAACACCGACATTAACCCTCTATCGGCTGGAAAATTCGGTATTCGTGGAATTCCAGCCTTGCTTCTATTCCACAACGGACAATTGGTTGATCAGCAAGCAGGAGCCATGCCAAAACCAATGTTCGACCAATGGCTTGATCGACACATGGCATAATCAAACTGATTCTCTCAGTTTTGTTGCTCGCTCTTCAAGTGGTTGGCCAACCTCTCTTAGAAGACGTGAACGTAGGGCTTCATGTAACCACATTCCACTATCGAGTTCCAGCATTAAACCGCGAGCGACTAGCGCTTCTGGTGGCTTTCCATTGTATCCTGCTGCTAATGCCAATTTTTCCCAGGGAATGGGTCGGTCTGCTACTGCCAGCAGTGCGAGTAGTTCCCGATGGTCTTCAGGTAGAACATCTAGAATTTCCTCATCTAGGAATCTGAGCCAATCATCGTGTAGTGTCTGACCGTATAATTCCAGAAGTTCGACGGCAAGGGGATGGCCTCCTGTGGCTCGGTAAATTTCTTCCGCCGGAGCTTCTGATGGTAGGTTAATTGAAGCAATCCATTCGACGACTTCCTCCAACGAAAGCCCCGTTAATCTGAGTTCGACGACCCTACCGCGAGTATGTACATCTCGGCGATCGTAGAATGCCAAATTAGTTCTGGATACTAGAAGTAATCGCATATTGCTCGATTCTGCAACCTGAAGAAGAGCACCAAACAAATAGTTGCCATCTGAAGTTAGATTGTGAACATCATCCAGTATGACAAGGAAATCGTCAACTCTCTCTCCTCGTTTACCTTCCTCGTCTACTAAGTGAGCAATTAGACGGCGACGATATTGATCGAGGTCTAAATGTGCTCCAGGCTTCATTGGAAGGCTATCCAAGACTCCGTATGGGTCTTGATTTTCTTCATCAGAATTAATTTGCAGCCTGTGTAAAAGGCTCGTTGCGATACCTAAGCTGCTATCCCAAGGCTGACAGGGGTAATACATCACATCGAGTTTAGGATTATTTTCTAGGGCTAGTTCAAGCCAATGGCTTGTCAGGGTGGTTTTTCCACATCCTGCTATACCCGATATTACCGCCATAGATGCATTGCCAGTGAACCATTCGTCTAGTGCAGCAACCTCGCTATCTCTTCCATGAACCGTACGAGTTTCTGGTGGTCTTGTGTGATATGTCGAGTGAGCTCCTGAGAGTAACTTCAGAGACCCCGGAGACGGTGATTCATCTGGGTCGGTTCGAACGATTGCACCAAATCTAATATCGCCGAAGTTGAGTACACCTTCGTGTTGGGCGTGCATCAATACTTGTAACAGAGTAAGTCCGGTCTCCAAGCGAGAGCCTGCCTCATCTGCTCGTACCTCCAGGAGACCCCCATTACGTTCTCGTAACAGTACCTTGGTGGATCGTAGTTCTGGTAATCTATGTTGTATATTGTCTCGGCCTTCTTCCGTCAATTGCCAAGTCTTCTGCCTACGCTCATCTCCTCGAACTACTCGAGTATGTTCGCTTACCATTCCATCGGTTGCCAATTCACGCATTGATCGTGAGACATTAGGAGGATGGAGTGCACAAATTTCAGCTATGCCGGGCCTAGTCACTTCACGACTGACCAAATAGTGATCCGCCTGATGGTCCTGTTCCCAAAGATGTAACAAAATTCGGTCAGCGACAGCGATGTTGACCTTACTGGAGGGAGGTCCCATTGGATTAATCCTCCACAACGCACTGAGGGTAGGGGTCGGTCATCATAGGTGGCATAAACAAATCATCGCAACCGCGATTAACGGTTGAAAGAGAAAGGATGCTAGTTGCGCCTACACCAACGGTTACTGCTTGCATAGATACTGGACTTGGGATGTAGTCCTCACCAGTTTGAGTGATAATGAGATGAATCCCGTCGCCGGCAGGAATCAATACATCCATTCCGAAGAATTCCATCTTTGCATTGACCGTTTCGCCTGGTCCAAGCACTTCTCCATCTTTTCCGCCAGCGTGGAATCGAAGATCCATTACTGCGTGTCCGAGATGCATGTCATTGCTAGCCTGAACCATCTCGACGAATAGATGGCCACTAGTAGAGAATGCGGAAACGGTTGCATCTACATGGAAGGTTGGAGTTCCTACTATTCGAGTGTCCTCTTCGAATTCTGGACATTCGATTCTCATGAATGAACTAGACGAAATTGTCTCTCCTCCACCGATTATATTGCATTCATCCATTCCGAATCGAATCCAATCTTGGTTAGCTGGTGGATATGTCTCTTCTACTCTCCAGCCACCCATATTATCCTGAACCTCTGCAATCAATCTAGGCTGAGGTCCCTTTTCCAATAGATAGTAATCGAACCATTCGAGCAAATCATCAGCCCAGTCCCACCTCAAAGTGAATGGAAAGGCTTCCCCACCGCGGCCGCTGGAAAGTCCTTGGTGGCCGCTAATACGGTCTGGGTAATCATGCCCCCACTGGCCGTAAAGGCCCTTTACTTCGAAGCCGGCATCTTCCATCATACGGTGAACTGGGAAGGCCATGTGAGGGTCTACGTTCCAATCTTGCAAACCATGAATGATGTATACAGAGCCTTTGTAATTCTGAATCGCTCGCTCAAGGAAGTGACGTTCCTGCCAATAATCTGAGCCTAACCAAGCCAAGTTATCGCCTGTCACATATGCTAATGGTCCAGCGTAGTAGCCTTCGACATAACCTTCGCAAGCATTCTCAATATCTTCGGAGTCACCATCTAGACCAAAACTGCCATACACTCCATTGTGCATTATGGCTCCTCTGGCTTCCATGCTTCCATTACGCCACATTAGATCCTGCACTCCGATAAGTCCGGACATTGGCACTATGGTCTTCAGGTATTCAGAACCCATGGCTGCAGCTTCCCAAGGAGTTGAGCCGTCGTAGGATTTACCGATTATTCCGACAGCACCATTAGAGAATGGAGCGCTTCCAAGATATTCCACTGCGGCGTGTATCCCCTCTTGTTCATCCAGACCCATTAGATCCATGCAATGATTCGAGTTGCCGGTTCCAAATACGCTAACCTGAGCTACCCCATATCCATGTGGAACGAAGTTTTCGATTAAGAATCGACCTAGACGATTAGCAGGAGTTAGTGCATCGACATCCCCATCATCATAATAGGGCCCAATTTCGGCGATTACGGGTACTTTGCATTCCTCAGGAAGTTCTGTTGCATCGTAATCGCAACCTTCTATCTGAGGGAGCCAGAGTCCGAGATGCACCTCTGCACCGCCAGTTACACCTGCTCCTCCGTCAGCGGTTGTAATTGTTGGAACAGAGACGTAAATAGAACGTACGATATCGATTCCATACGTTCCATTCCAAGATACTCGACTGAATACATCACTGTTATCATAAACCAAATTTTCCCGCTCTTCGACGGAAGGAAGCCAATGTTCTGAGTCTTCCGAATCTCCAATATTTATGCCACCACCAAAACAACCTGACAACATTGGGGCTGTGAATAACAACGCCAATAGAAGACTGGTGGTGGGTCGAGACACGCGCTACGCGCGTGCTCAATTACTCAAGAGAGTTCTGACGCATAGTGCGAAGGAAAAAGGACAAAAATTGAGAAATGGGATTTTGAATAGGCCGTATCGAAGGGTTTGATGAGGGGCGTCGACTCGGTGCTTACATGGATGCTTACGATGAGTTACTTGAACGTCTGAAGAACATTGAATTAATTTCACAAATCGGTAGTTTACTCGGTTGGGATCAAGAAGTATTGATGCCCCCAAAAGCTGCTGCTCTCAGAGCCGAACAATTGGCTTGGATGTCAAAAACTGGACACGAAGCAACAACTAATCCTAGAATTGGAGAATTACTCACTGAGTTGGAGGGCCGTGACAATCTAAATGACGTGCAAGCAGCCAACGTTCGGTTGGCGCGCGACTCGTATGATAAAGCCACAAAACTACCAACTGAATTCGTCGAAGAGATGGCAAAGCACAAATCCCAATCTCTGATATCTTGGCAGAAGGCTAGAGCAGAAGACGATTTCTCGGTTTTTCGGGACGACCTTGCAAAAATGGTTGATTTGGCTCGACAAAAAGCCGACTATTTGGGATATGAGGAACTTCGCTACGATGCTCTTTTGGATATCTATGAATCCGGTCTTAGTGTGTCACGAGTAGATCCGTTATTCGCTGGATTAAGAGAGAATGTTGCACCTCTTGTAAAGGCGGTCATTGAACGAGGGAAGCGCCCAGAAATGAGTTTCATCGAGAACAATTCTTGGAGTCAGTCAGGGCAAGAAGCTCTTTCCCAAACTGTCTCCGAAGCCCTTGGCTTTGACTTTGCTGCGGGGCGTCGTGATGCATCTACTCATCCCTTCTGTGGCGGCCCAAATCCTGACGATGTACGTTGGACTACTCGGTATTCAGAGAGTGACCCATTTGGGTCGCTATATGGGTCAATGCACGAGACTGGGCACGGTCTGTACGAACAAGGTAGACCGCGTAACCTAGACTTCCAACCTGCTGGACAGGCTAATGGACTGGGTGTACATGAAAGTCAAAGTAGACTATTCGAGAATCAAGTTGGTCGAAGCAGGGAATTCTGTGAATGGGCATTGCCAATTTGGAAGGAAAATTTTCCAGAAAATATGGATGGAGTTAGTGCAGAAGATCTTTGGAGGGCTGTTAATCTAGTCGAGCCTAGTTTGATTCGTGTGGAAGCTGACGAGGCTACCTACAATCTCCATATAATGATTCGATATGAAGTCGAGAAGAGGTTAATCGCTGGTGAAATAGAAGTCGATGATCTACCAGATGTTTGGGACGATATGTACGAAGAATTCCTAGGAATCAGAGCGCCAAATCGAACTCTCGGGGTTCTACAAGACATACACTGGTCTATGGGTGCCTTCGGATATTTCCCGACCTATACGCTCGGTAACCTCTACGCAGCGCAACTTCTTGCCAAGGCACGAGAAGATCTTCCAGGTCATGATGAACAAATCCGCAATGGAGACTTCATGCCAATTTTGGACTGGATGCGCGCGCGTGTGCACGCGCGAGGGAGTATCCTTGAGCCAGCCGCCTTAATCGAAGAGGCGACCGGTTCACCGCCATCTCCGGACGCATTCGTAGAATACCTCCGCGATAAGGTCGAGCGACTCTATGGATTGACCACATAGACACAAAACTTCGATATTTGGCAGTCGAGTGGCAGCTTTGTGGCCGGACTTTCCCTTGAGGTAATCTCGTCCTATGTGCGAGACCTTTCCAGCTCCTGTTCCACAGTTAGACTAAGCGAGGATTCACTATTGGCAGGCTCACACGATGGATTACTTGCTTCCTGGGATGCTTCCAGCGGGATTGAGAACTGGAGAGTTTCGATTGAAGGCCCAATTTCTGATATTTCTTTAGATTCGGACATCATCTATGTCACAGCCTCTGATTCTCTTCATGCAATTGACCAGGAGAAAGGTTCTATTCTTTGGAGTAAACAATTGGAGGGGGCGAGTGATTACGTTTTTGCAGTCGATGGAATTGTTTGGGCGACCTCCTCAGTTTACGAGTTAGAGGTCGCGGACTTCATCGAAGCAACCATTTGGAGATTTGATCGTTCGGGAGATGAATTAGGGAGATGGGTAATGGCTGAACGACCTTGGCATATTGCCTCAGATGGTTCAGACGGAATTCTTCTAGGATTAGGTCGACCGAGGTGTGGTTATGTCAGAGTAAGTCCTAAACTAGGTATCGAACATATTCAACTACCATCAAACAGTCCAGTTACTTGTGGTTCTGGAAATGATACAGAACTAATTTTTGGACATGCTGATGGCTCAGTAAGTGCATTGGAGGATTCAATCCTTGAGGGGGAGTCATTGGTAACCTCAATTGCATCAAGCGCCTATGGTTGGATATCTGGTCACGAAGATGGTAGCATTTCAATGAAAACCAAATCAGAAATTCTTCCTGGTTCGATCGATTCCGTAGAAATTGTCGACTCTATTGGCTGGGCATCTTCATTCGATGGGTTGAATGTGCAAATAATGATTCTAGGCGAAGAATCGGAAACAATATCCCATGATTCTAGAGTACGTCAGATGGATTGCTCATCCAGTGGAATAGTACTCGGTGATGACCTGGGAAGAGTCTACTTTGTTGAATCTGGAGTTATGCAAAGAAGATTGGATTCACAGCTAGATAAATCTGAATATGATCCGAAGAATTCTGAGCTAAGAGCACGTCTAAGGATGTTAAGAAATAGATAAATTACATCTTTATGTGCACTGGAAATTAACACTCGGTCACCCCTATTTCCAGTCCACAGTACCTCATTTAGCGAAAGGTTTATTGACTCCCGACGTTCAGACCAAAGATGCCGCTCTGGGAGAGTGGTGTGGTGCGAGCTTCGGCAAACACCGCGGGCCACAGAACCGAACCCCGAACTCGGGGTGGTAGAACCGGAAACCGAAAGGGGACCGGGGATAATCGAACCAGGCACTTGGGCTTGGGGAGATACGGTCGAACTGAGGTTGAAAAAACCGGACGAAAGAAAGGGGAAAGAAGCCACAGGGAAAGTTGGGGAAAACACAACCGCACTGCTTAGGCAGGGAAAACGCATACCGTGCCAACTAACCAGACCGTGAGTGCATAAGCGAAGAGCGAGAGAACCAGAGATGGGAAAAGCTTGAGGCAGATCTGTGGGGAACAAAGGAAGACAAAAACTGGACGTAAGGAAGGGGAAAAGAAACCGGAGGGAAACACAGCGGGAACAAGAGCGCGGAGACGCGTGGAGGACCGGCACTCATTCCAAAGAACAAACCGGTGAGAGCCGGGGAGGGAAATGGAAACGCAGAAACGGGGAGCGATCCTTGAAGAAGCGGAAAACGACGAAAAGGCTCCTCGGAGCAATGTAGTCATCTACCCGGGAAAAAAAGGGCGCAAGCCCGGATGGAACCGGACCCTGCGGAGATAGCAGGGGGGGATGCTCCCCCATGTGCAGAACCCCCTGCTGCTCCCACCTTGTACCAAAGTACGGCTGAGCCCTATTCCATCTAATTATCAATCATTGCGGAGTATTTCATCTCTCAAAGTTAGATTTCACTTGGTGCGAGCAATATCCAGTCAGACTACTCTTTAGGCCCAATCATCTCTCTAGGTTTCACCCATTGGTCGAATTGATCGTTTGTAACCAGGCCAAGTTCAAGGGCCGACTCTCTAAGAGTACAACCGCTTGAGTGTGCATGTTTAGCAATCTTTGCTGCACCATCGTACCCGATGTGATTGTTTAGAGCCGTTACCAGCATCAAACTATTTTCAAGATGGGATGCAATCACCCCTTCATTGGCCTCAAGTCCATCAACACATTTCTCGGTAAAGGCCCTGCAAGTATCTGCAAGTAATCTGGTACTGTGTAGTAAATTATGTATCATCAAGGGCTTGTACACATTGAGTTCGAAGTTTCCTTGGCTGCCGCCTACGCTAATTGCTGTATGATTGCCCATTACTTGGCAACACACCATAGTCATAGCTTCGGACTGTGTTGGATTGACCTTTCCAGGCATGATACTCGAACCTGGTTCGTTTGCTGGTAGAGATAATTCTCCAAAGCCACAGCGTGGTCCTGAACCCATCCAACGGATGTCGTTTGCAATCTTCATTAGGCTTGCAGCGAGAGTGTTTAGTGCCCCTGATGCAGCAACAATTGCATCATGAGCCGCTAGTTGTGCAAATTTGTTTTCAGCCGAGACGAATGGTAATTGGGTCTTCTCGGCAATTCTATCGGCGACCTTGTCAGCGAATTCATAATGGGTATTTAGCCCCGTTCCAACTGCCGTTCCGCCTAATGCTAACTCCAGTAAATCATCCCATGCAGCTTCAATTCGGCGGATATCGGATGAAAGCATCGAAACATAGCCCCCAAACTCCTGACCGAGAGTGAGTGGGACTGCGTCCATTAGATGAGTTCGACCAATTTTCACTATATTCTCAAACTCATCGGCCTTTACAGCGAGAGAGTTGTGTAGTAATCGCACTGCAGGTAATAATCGATGGTGGATTTCCTCGGCGGCTGCGATGTGCATGGCTGTGGGGAAAGTATCGTTGCTGGATTGGCCACGATTTACATGATCATTAGGGTGTACTGGTGATTTGCTACCTAACTCTCCTCCTGCCATCTCTATTGCTCGATTAGCAATGACTTCGTTACTATTCATGTTAGTCTGTGTTCCAGATCCCGTTTGCCAAACTCGGAGTGGGAAATGTTCGTCCATTGAACCTGATATCACCTCGTCAGAGGCAGAAGAGATTAGAGCGCCGATCTGGGGGTCGAGTTGACCGAGTTCGACATTAGTTTCGGCTGCTGCTTGTTTTAGGATCCCGAAGGCTCTGATTACTGATGGCGGCATCTTATCTGTACCTATATCGAAGTTGATTAGTGAACGGGCGGTTTGTGCTCCAAAGTATCGATCTGCTGGAACATCTAACTCCCCCATGGTGTCTCTTTCGATTCTAATTTCACCAGTTACTCCGGATGCATTTCTTTTCTCGATTGAGGTGTCTTGTAATGTTGTAATTTGCTCAGTTTCCAAACCATTTTGAATCATTTTCGTTATTGTAGCTGATCTGCCATCGTTTCGGCCTTTTCCGACCCTTCTATCTAGCTTCCTTGCAAGCTCTTCGGGTATACTGATACTGATTATTCGGCGGTCTCCCGCTCTGTGTTTCGCCATAAACAGCCGATTAATTAGTTATTAATAAAATTAATTATTGGCTTTCCGTATAACGGTTACTCTTCTAAGCGCTGAACGGAGATGATTTTTTGTGGGTCATAAGGCCTATCTCCAGGCTTAGTGTCACAGTTCTCAATCTTGTAGACATTCTCCATACCCTCGATAACCTCTCCAAAAACCGCGTGATTTCCGTCTAACCAAGGTGTTGGAACGGTGGTTAGAAAGAATTGGGAGCCGCCAGTGTTAGGTCCTGCGTTTGCCATTGAAAACAAGCCTGGTCTGTCGTGTTTTTTTGCCAAAGCGGATGGTTCGCAAGGAATCTTCCAACCAGGGCCACCTGTTCCTGCTCTTCCATCGAACGGATCCTTTGATCTTGGACATCCGCCTTGAATCATGAAATTCTTAATTACGCGGTGGAAGTGTAATCCGTTGTAGAATTCCTCATCGACCAATTTGAGGAAGTTGCCTGTTGTCTCAGGACAATCCTCTGTATACAGTGCAATGTCAATATCTCCGGCGCTTGTAGTCATTCTAACCATAGTAGGCATGATGTCAACGAGTGGAGTCTAGTCCAATAGTATGACGATTGAGTCTTCACTCTTCGCTGGATAGATTAGTATTGATTTCCTTGAGTAAATCTCTGATTTCAATTAGAACGTTACCGGATTCCGTTGAAGAGCTAGTCTGTTGAGTTGGAGTTGCCATCAACGAGTCCCTGTGTTGGAGAACGACATCGCGGAATTGATCCGCGTTTTTCACCCCAGACAGTATGAAAGGCGCAGCTCCGGCTGTCTCGAATTGCATCTTGACAACCCCGAGTGCTTTCAGAATTGGGCCTTCAGAAATTGATACGTCAGTAAGTTTGTCTAAAGCGATGTTCTGTTGCTTCTTGAATAACCAACCCATGCGCATATTTAGCGAACGAGCAGTCAGTGCTCCGCTCATATGCTCGTACTGCTTCTGGTGAACTATCCAACCAAATGGAAGCCAAATTAGCATCAATGGAATTCCTACAAATGATGTCAGGAGACCTAAATTAGCCATTAACCACCAATAAATGATGATTTTTTTGTCGAATTCTACAGACATAATTTGGCCGCTATCTGCGTAACCCGCCTGGTCCTGCATAATTACCAGAACTACGACTTGGTTATTCAATGTCCCTAAGCAACCATTGACCCGGGCTTGACTTCTTCTGGAAGTTCTAATAGCCTAACAGTACCATCTGAATCTAGAGCCCCTAAAACTAGGAATTGACTGACAAAACCCGTCGGTAATGTCTTATCGCCGAGATTCAATGCTCCAACTACACGTCGTCCGACCAACTCTGCTCGGGAATAGTTGGTAATCTGGGCCGAGCTCCAAAGCCTACCAATAATAGGACCGAAATCAACTTCAATTTTGTAAGAGGGTTTACGCATCTCAGGGAATTCTTCGACTTTGAGAATTATTCCTGACCTCAAATCTAATTCAAAGTAAGCAGCGGCCCCGACGTAGTCCTTTTTCTCGAGTTTCTCGGGATGATACGGCTCGCTGGAATCAATTACATGTTCCGACATTCACTCACCCGTTACATCCGAGCGAAGAATGAGTGGATGCAAGCTAATTCCGGCAGATTGGAAGGCGTCTTGACCACCTTCCTCTCGATCTAGAATAGTAATACAAGCCGCGACATCGCACCCCATATCGATTAGTCGATTAGCGGCTTTGAGAGCGGAACCTCCGGTTGTAGTTACATCTTCCAATAACACTACCCTGTCGCCTCCTCGCAGAGTTGACCCTTCAATCCCAGGTGGGTTTCCTGTTTTTCGACCGCCTCGACCTTTTGCTTCCTTGCGAACTAGGAAGCCTCGGAGATCAGATCCTTTTCCTGCCTTAGCAATCGCAATACCAGTGAGTGGTACCGCCCCTAATTCGAGTCCCCCGATCGCGTCAACGCCACCGATTGATTCTATTTCTGCGTGGAGTAGTACACCGATTAGATGAGCACACTCTGGATCCATCATTACTGGCTTCATATCAAAGAAATGTGGGCTCTGTCGGCCACTGGCAAGAGTGAATAATTCGTCAGGAGAGTGTAGATATGCCAAATCACGAACACGCTCGATTAGACGTTGTTTTGCTTCGGCAACCGTAGTCGACATGCCTCTTCCCTCCCATTTCGGCTTGGTGGTAATCGGATGAAGGTTCGCACTCGGAAGGAGTTAGAAGAGTGGGAAGACAGTGAATGTTCTTGGACGGTCTCGTGCGGTCGTTGAATGTTCAGCAACGGAGCGTATGCGACATGGTAGGTCCTGAGAGTCCAGAAATCGTAGTAGATGAGGGTCGCATTTCTAGCGAGCTGGAGTCATACAGAGACTGGCTTGATGAAAATACGGAGAAGGCTTACCAAATCGCAGAAGAGGCTCGCTCAAAAGGGTTGGACTTTGAGGATTATGTTGAAATTCCGCGTGCTGCGGACTTGGCGAGTAGGACTGAAAAATTGCTTGAGGAATACCTCAAACCAACTCCAGATGAAGATCCAATTAGAATTGAGGATGATTTACGTAAATTGCTTAGTAAGGTAGACCGTGAGACTGCTTCGATTCAAATCGCCGTCGAAGTTGGAAAAAGAATGCACAAACTAACGGCCGATGTTCGGCAATCAATCGACACAGGCCTTCGTGTAGGATTGGCGGTACTTACTGAGGCCGTTCTAGTTGCCCCTCTGGAGGGTATAGGAGATGTTAAGATTCTCAATAATGAGGATGGAACTGAGTTCCTATCAATCGAGTTCTGTGGACCAATTAGGGCCGCGGGAGGTACTGCGCAGGCTCTTGGTGTGCTGATTGGCGACATGGTCAGGCGTGAACTAGGATTGAATCGATATATTCCTAGTACACCAGAAGTTGAGAGGGTAAAGGAGGAATTTGGCCTCTATCGAAAGGGATTGCAATACAAGCCTCCACCAGAAGAAATTGAGATGATTGTAAGGGCCTGTCCAGTGATGATTAACGGAGAGTCAACAGAAGATATCGAATGTTCTGGATTCAAGGAAGTTCGTAATATCGATGGGGCCCGAGTTAGGGGAGGGGTTCTACTGGTAATTGGAGAGGGTTTATGTCTCAAGGCTCCTAAAGTTCAGAAACACACAGACCGACTAAACATTCCTGGGTGGGATTTCATCGCTCACTTTGCCTCAAAAGGAAAAACTGAGGAGCAGGAGAACTCTTTCAAGCGTAGAGTAATCAAAACTGATTCTCGATTCATGGAAGATGTAATAGCTGGTCGGCCTGTTTTTGGCGAACCCAGCCAGCCTGGTGCTTTTCGTATAAGGTATGGCCGCAGTAGGGCGTCCGGATTGGCCGCGGCAGGAATTAATCCCGTTTCTATGGAAGCAATGCAAGGATTCCTTGCAGTTGGAACCCAGATGAAAGTCGAGCGGCCCGGAAAGGCGGCTGCGGTGACTCCTACCGTCGATATCGAAGGGCCAATGGTATTGCTTGAAGATGGAGGGTTCCATAGGATAGATTCGATGGAGGAATGGAATAGTATCAAGGATGATGTTGTCTGCATCTGGGATTCTGGCGAGATGTTAGTTGGCTTTGGGGAGTTCCTGGAGAATAACAAGAAATTGGTTCCGTCTCCTTACAATAAAGACTGGTGGGCGGCTGACCTTGCAGAAAATCTCGATCTACCGCAAAAGGTAGAAGAATTCGCATCAATAATTGGTGTAAGTAGAGAACATTTGCCACCTGGATTGCCATTCAATGGTGCGATTAGTCGTGGTGGAGAGCCAGCTTTGGACCGTGTCCGTCGTAGGAGGGATTGGAATCGCTATCTTCGTAATCTTGAGATGGATTGGCAACAAATTAAGCGAATTTGTATCAAATTCGCAACAGCCCCCCCTCCTCCATTCAATCCATGGTGGTCGGACTTACCACTATCTTTTACAGGGAAATTAATCGAGGCGCTGTTGAATTCCAAAATCAAGAGTAAGGGTCTAAGAATTCCTGATGTTGTTCAAGGCTGGTCCCCTGAACAAAAAATCGAGGATATCGGGCTCGATATACCTTCAACAGGTGCTTGGCCAAGATGGACTGAAGTCGAGACACATGGAGTAATCAAATCTTCACTATTGGTTCTGGGGATACAACATACCCACCGACGTGGAGATATTGTAATTCCATCGAATTGGGAAGCGCTATTGGAAGGGCTTGGACTTGAGGTAGAAGGTTCGCAAATCAAAATGCGTGCCGACGCCGTATCGCATGTTACGGATAGGGTAGCCAAAATTCGAGCGGCGACCGATAGTCTACGAGCGGAAGAAGTTCGAAGGGGGGAGATTGAAGCGGAGCGTGAAGTAGAGCGAATTAGGGCACAAACTGCCGCTCGGCAAAGAGGGATGAGTATTGCCGAGACCGAGAAAGAAGGTGACGAAGCGGCAGAAGCAATCGAAGACCCAGGTCCATCGAACCCGAAGGAATTGATGGCAGCCCAGCATCTTCTAGATGATCATGAGGTAGACAGATCGCTTTGGCTGGTCAGGAAATTATCCGATTTGAGATGGGAAGATGCAGTACCCTGCAGAATTGGTTCTAGAATGGGTCGACCTGAGAAGGCCAGTAGACGTAAAATGAAACCATTAGTCCACTCTTTATTCCCAATTGGTGACCATGGTGGCCCGCAGCGCTTGCTTGGGGAAGCCGCAAAGCGCGGCCGAATTCGAGTTGAAACTGGTCCTCGAATATGTGTAAAATGCGGAATGGAGTCACCAATGTTACGATGCCATAATCGGCCGGACCCCTCTGTTCCGGAAGAGTGTGGAGGGAAGACTCGGCGTCGGCCGATTAGAGGAAATAGAACTCCTCGAAGATTAGGCCAAAGGACAAGCATTCCTGTAGCAGGATTACTTGAAGTAAAGCGGCGCTCCCTTGGCCTAGACAGATTACCTGAAAAGATCAAGTCAGTAAAGGGTCTAATGTCCTATGAACAAACACCTGAACCATTGGAAAAAGGCATACTGAGAGCAAGAAATGAGCTCTCAGTGTTCAGAGATGGAACTGCAAGATACGATATGATTGATGTGCCGGTAACTCATTTCCGACCCTCTGAAATCCATACTTCTTGGGAGATACTAAGCAAATTAGGATACTCGCACGATGTAGATGGCAACCCCTTAACCGGAGATGAACAAATCCTTGAGTTATTTCCTCAGGATTTCATTCCTTCCTCTCTAGCAATTGAGCATCTTACTTCGACTTGTAATTTCGTCGATGAGTTGCTGACTAGATTTTATGGAATGGAATCATTCTACAGAGTAAACTCCGCTGATGATTTAGTTGGCCATCTGGCAATTGGTCTAGCTCCTCACACCTCTGGAGGTGTTTTGTGTCGAATCATTGGTTGGACCGATGCATCAGCCGGCTATGCCCACCCACTATTCCATGCAGCCAAGCGTCGTAATTGTGATGGTGATGAGGACAGTATCATGATGTTGATGGATGGCTTGTTGAATTTTTCAAAAGCAATCCTTCCAGCTAATCGAGGAGGGAGAATGGATGCACCTCTCGTATTGACCACTAGGCTGAATCCCTCCGAAATTGACAAAGAGGCATTGAATGTCGATTGTTCATGGCAGTATCCAAGGGCATTTTACGAGGCTTCTCAAGGAAAGCCCCACCCTGCCGAGTTGAAGTCTCACATCGAGATTGTGGAGCATCGTCTCGGGACAAATGGTGACCTCCGCGGATATGGCTGGACTCACGATTCTGGTGCTCTTGATGCGGGTCCCGCTAATTCCTCATACAAGACACTGAAGACGATGGTCGACAAGATGACTGCTCAATTAGAACTTGGATCGATGTTACGTCCGGTTGATGTTTCTAAGGTCGCAAGTCAGGTGATTGAATCGCACTTCTTACCTGATTTGAGAGGAAATCTTGTTGCTTTCACTAGACAAAAAGTTCGCTGTGTTAAATGTGGTGAGTCTTACAGAAGAATGCCTTTGGCAGGTCGGTGCATTAAACGAAAAAGGAACGAGGGGGGTCTATCCAATGGACGAGATGAGTCATCTTCTATGTGTGGCGGAAATGTAGTTCTGACTGTATCGGAAGGTTCTGTTAGAAAATATATCAAAGTCACTCAACACGTTATGGAGAATTACGGCGTTGACCTTTACACAAGACAGCGAGTAGATTGGTTATCCGATAGCGTAGATTCTCTGTTCAATGACGATACTGTGACTGTAATGACACTAAGCGACTTCCTCTGATGTTTAGACTAGGAAACCCAAGTGTTGTAGAACCTCGGCCATCCACTGAAGTTTGACCAATTTGCGTTTGGGGTCGGTCGCTCCTGACCACTCCCCTACTAGATCTGTTCGAGTTCCAAGAAGTAAGATATCGTCTCTTTTTACACCTAATGCTCGGGCGAAACATACCGCTCGATCGCCGTCAGTAAAACCGCCAGGATTGTGCATTCCTTCAATCAATTCAGGTGTTTGATGAGTCAGTACAATTGGTGGGGGGGAGCGTTGAGAACTTGCTAATTCTAACAATTCCGTCCATGAATTAGAATTATCGCCATGAGCGTGTAAAATTATCGGTACACCCCGCTTAACTGCGGCTACTGTACCATCTCCGCCGTCCGCATCACTAACGATGCAAACCAAGCGCGACCAAGCCCGCTCCGAGACAGAATTAGGAAGTGTGTCCAATACACCACATGAGCCATCTGCGGCGATGAGGAGACAGTTACTTTCGAGTATCTCTTCGACTTCATCTGTTGTTATCGCCGCGCCAAGAATAGCAACCTTGGTATCTCGGAGCACCAATCTCCTATGCAAAGAAGCGACTGTTTGTACCCTCCAAGGTTTTGACCAAGATTCTATCTCGGAATCATCCACTTTAGAGACTAAGGCAAGCGCGCTATTGATATCTGCTTGTAGTTCCCAACCGAAGTGTTCACGCACCTCATTCTGTAGTTCGAGCAAACGCTCGTCAACTGGATTAAGGTCGGTTGGTTTAGTCTGCATCAGACACTTCTCCAGTGGAAGGATTCGGTGAGTCTTGAAATACCCTCTCGATATATTGCGGCTTACAATGCCAATGCCGCTCACTCCACCGGCCATCGAAGATGAGTCTGTATTAGCGCGCTATCCCTTCCTGCCACAGAGTCGAAATTTCATTCGTAACCAACTAAATGACAATGGAATTTCTGTTGAAGGGCTTATCGAAGAGCCTTGGTTAGAAGATATCAGGCGGCGTGGAAGTTTACGTCTTGTCGAATCGGTAGTACACAAGGAGGGAGTGGACTCGAACACTACCGTCGACCTATCCTCTGACGTTGGCCGTATGACTGAGGCTCTATCCTTCTTACACGCAATGCTAGTCGTCTGTGCTTCATTCGAAGAACGATTGCTAAACCGCTGGGTGGAGGGTGAATCTAGTCGCGCTGACCAACTTTTTGGAATGGATGCATATCACTTCGAAATTATCGCTCGTACCTATCTGTCTGATATTCGTAGTGAACCAGTTGCCGGAACGACTGAAATCATCTATCATGTTCCGATGGTGGATTTCTTAGAACTATGTCCGAAAATAACCGGAGGGTACTGGAGACTGGTTAACCGACCGGTGAAAGAAGGTTGGGTACAGATGGACCCAGCCAGCGGAGAAAACAGTCAACAACGTACTGCGCGCCTATTGAAGGAGCGAGTTCGCCAATCTTTGACTGAGGATTGTAATGACAGGATGGATAAAATGGACGATGCATTTGCAGGTCTGTTTGCAGATCCGGTCGATCGAATTCTCGGCTTGCTATCTGAACGAGTAAGCGCAGAGATGCCTATGACGGCGGCCGTGCGAGAGGATTGGCCGCCTTGTTTCGAATCTGCAGTAGCTGAATTGAGTCAAGGCATCAATGTCAATCATACTGGCCGAGTATTTTTGGCCGCTATGTCAAGAGCAATGGGACATACGCCAGAAATCACTTGCTCGTTTTTTGCAAACGCTCCCGACTACAATGCCGAGACCACATCATACCAAGTAGGCCACATCTACGAACACCAATACACACCTCACGGATGCTCTGCACTGAAGACTGGGGCGCGCTGCCCTGTAAATCCCGGAGACGACCGTTTGTGCGATCAAGAGTGGATGAATCATCCACTAAAATATCTCAGAGCCAAGCAACGAAGACGATACCAGAATGAAGGTCATTCCTCTCAATCCGAAGACACCAAAGAACGCACCGAAGGTGCGTCTGAAGCGAACAATCCTGCCGATTCTTCATAATGGGGAAGGGTTCATTGCGCTTCGCAACGGAGGCTTCCTGTATGGTGCGGATACTCGTTATCACTATTGATAGAGACAATGATCTCGGTGTTAAAGCTGGAATTCGAGGACCTATCATCGGACGTAAAGCAACCTTGACTGCAGCCCTAAAGCTAGGTATTGCTGACCCAGAAGAATCCGATACAAACGCGATTCTAGGAGCACTTCATCATCATGACCGTTTGAATGAAAGGAATGAAGGTGATGATGAGATTGAAATCGCGATTCTAACTGGCGATGTTCGAGTAGGCCCTCGGTCCGATCGAGTAATCGCTAGCCAACTCGACGAAGTGATTCAGGAATTTCAACCGGATACGGCTGTATTGGTCACCGATGGAGCAGATGATGAGGCATCGCTACCTATCCTAACCTCTAGAGTCAGAGTAGATCACGTTGAGAAAATCATCGTTAGACAATCAAAGGGGATTGAGAGCACCTACTACTACATCGCCAAGGCTATCGAAGACCCTCGTTGGAGGGCCCGTCTACTGGTCCCTGCGGCCTTATTTTTGATTATCTTCGGGCTTGGATTGATTTTGCCAAATGGTGCCGTTCTAATCGGGGCTATGCCATTGATTATTGGAATCTGGATTCTTGCCAAAGGGTTGGGTTGGGAACACCAATTGGAGCGACTGATGATAGATATGAGAGAAAGCGCTACCGGAGGAATTTGGTCCTCTTTGTTATGGGGATTATCGATTGTTTCGGTGCTATTTTCTATATTGACTTTCTTTTCAGTCTTTTACGGCGAAACTACAGAATTGAATACCTATGTTTTAGATACATTCACTCGAATTGATTCCTTCGACTTGGACGCAGTGAATCGAGATTTTGCAGTGTGGATAATCGCAATCGACCAAGCATTGACATGGATTCTAGTAGCGGCTTTCTCCTTTGTTCTCTCACTTGGTGTTCTACGTTGGAAGGAAGGTTCTTTCACCGGTCAAAGTATGCTTCTGCTAGGGTTCGGTGCAGTAGTCTATTCTATCACCAAGGCTGTTATTGAGGTCACACTAGCTGAGTTGGGTGGTGAGGATTACGACATCACCGCGGGTAACGTCTCAGACACCTGGTTATTCCCAATTATCGCGATTGTCTTCTACTATCTCCTGAAGACTGCAATTGATTCGGTTACTGCGGAAACTGATGACGATGGAAGTAATCGGTACTGGGGTATCTAACTCTCATAAGTAGTCTCAACGCCACACGAGGGGCAGGTTACCTTGATTGGGCGAATATCCGGAATACCAAGAGGGGCAGAACAATTAGTGCAGACAATCACTTGATTGACTTGCTTCTGTCTTTTCTTTCCTTCATGGCTTGGATCATACGATACCCTGAATTTTGACACATCGGATACGAATGTTGGAGAATCGTCTACTGTATTTGATTTGTTGCGTGAGAAAATCGATTTTCGTTTTGGTGATTCAACGAGAGGTGGCGCACCAATTTGGTTTGTTGAAGACTCTGGGTTTACCGAATCTAATTCTGCCTGAACCTCTTCTGAAGAGATCCCCAATTCGCTCGCTACCCTATCTATGGCTAAGGTCTGTTCATACTCTTCAAGACCCATTAATTGCTGTAGTTTGACAGCAGGAATCTTACTCATTGTACACTCTCAATTTGTGCGAATTATTTCGCCCATATGAACCTCCACTATTGCGGCTTCATTCAGAACCCAAGGATGAGTCTAGGAAACTCGCAACTATCTCACCCTCACCCTTAACCAATTGCTCTGCAACTGTTGACTTGGAAAGGCCGAGCTTGTCTGCTAATTCTCGAATTGATGTGCGCTTTGGCACCTCATACCAGCCGCTTTCGTGTGCTAGTCGTACAACTCGGTGTTGTTGCAAAGTAGGGCCGTTCTGAACCAAACCTTCCGAGCCCTTCGCAGAGGTTACACGCTCAACGGAAATCTTAGTCCGGACATCCGACAGGAATCGAACCATTGATTCATGGCGACCTGCGATTTGTAACACCAAGCCATTGGCCGTGAAGTTTGAACCAGCAAGTATCGCCAAATCTCCATCATGGAAATAATGACCAACAAAATCGGATGAAAATTCCAGAACAACGAGATGGTGAGTTAGTATATCAGATTGCCACTCTTCGAGGATTTGGACCACGCGAATCCCATCGACATAAGTCCCATCGCGTGGACAATTGCCATCGATGGTAATACACTCAACCATTATTCGCAGGTTCCCATCTACCATACCAAGCATCGAACGGAAGTCCCAAGAAATGCATTGCAAGCCTGCTTGGGCTCTAGAGTCGTGCTCGATAGCAGAGAATGCGCACTCTACTCTGACCGCTCTCATGTGGTTGCCTCGCAACCCTCAGTCCCCCCTTGGAGTTTTCAAGGTGCTCAATACTGGTTGCGAGGGAAAGGATGGCGATATACCATCCAAACCCTCGGTCATAGGAGTTCACTCCTCAGACTGTTTTCTCACTGCATCCTCTGAGGCTACGATTGCCCTCGCAACTTCAGGTGAATAACCGGTTTCGACTAATCTAAGGTACTGGCTGTCATCCTTTACCTCTGCCTTACTAGGAATCTGTATAGCTTCAGTCTTCACCTTCCATAGTTCGTCCTCGTCTCGCATAGAATCCATGACGTCTCGTGTATTGTCTCTAACTCCGGCTTGACCTCGGCGTTCTGAACGGCGCTGTAGAACTGCCCCCAACAGTACAATTAGAGCTAAGCCCGAAATTGCTGCCATCAGGACAGGTGAATCGGTGATTGTCTGAACAATTCCTCGAGGTAATGATTTGTCTTCAATTGAATCTTGACAGCCGTCGCCATCGATATCTGTTTCCTTTGTGGAAATCCAAGCGATTGCTCCATGGGCACACTGATCTTTGGTGTCCGGCACTCCATCGTTATCATCATCAAGATCGTATTCATCCATGCAGCCATCGCTATCATGGTCGATTGTAATTCGAGTGCTGGTAGGGCATGCATCCTCGACGTCGAGAACTCCATCACCATCATCGTCGAGGTCTTCGGTTGCATCTGCACAACCATCTCGATCACGGTCGGAATTAAGCGACGATACCCACCCTGGATTTGGATTTATTTCACAATTATCTTCTGATGATTCAATTCCATCGTTATCCAAATCTGTATCTTCTCCACGGTCATCACAACCATCCATATCTGCATCAACTAGGTTTGGACTCGAGCTACGAATACAAGAGTCTTCGAAGTCTAGGAAACCGTCATTATCGTCATCATCATCTTCCTCTGTATCGTGACAACCATCTCTGTCCCAATCATTCAAAGTCGTGGATTCCCATCCAGATTTTCCTGAGATGCAAGAATCCTCGATATCAAGTACTCCATCCGCATCTACATCGGCATCCTCGTAAACATCATTGCAGCCGTCTCCATCTTGGTCACTAATCTCATTTGAAGTCCAATCTAGCATTCCGTATGGACAGGAATCCTCTCTATCTAGTACCCCGTCATTATCATCATCTGGATCTTCCTCATGATCTTGACAACCGTCAGAATCGTGGTCATAGGCTATTCCTGTCCAACCTATTACCCCTGTTGGGCAGTCATCATATACATCGAGATAAGGGTCATTATCGTCGTTATCATCTTCATCCATATCTCGGCAACCATCACCATCGTGATCGGTTGAGAATGTATTCCAGTATTGCGCGCCTTCCGGACATAGGTCTTCGTGGTTTAGAACCGCGTCACCGTCGATATCAGTATCTTCCAGAATATCGTCACAACCATCGAAGTCTACATCGACTCTATCTGGATTCATTACACCGGTTGGGCATTCATCTAGAGCATCCTCTACTCCGTCATTATCATCGTCGACATCTTCTGATTCATCTTTACAGCCATCTCCATCATAATCAGTCATGGCAGTAGATTCCCAACCACTCTCACCGAACTGGCACAAATCATATTCATCTAAGATTCCGTCTTGATCATCGTCATTCCAATCATTATTATTCACTAGATTGATCCTTACCAATTGCTCGGCAGTTGCAAACTGATCTGAGGAAGATTGTATATTGACTACAACATCAAAGGACTGGTCTTCATTGACTTGCCGTATATCTGGGGCTCGGATTTGTAAGTTGACCTCTTCTGAGGTGCCCTCTGCAATCGATGCCGTGGGTTGATAATTATCGCCGAATCCAGCGGTAATGTCCCAAAGATCCAGTGTGCCATCTACATCAATTGTAACGATGTCGACCTCACCCGGAATTTGGATTGCACGAAGATTCATTTCTACTTCTATCGATTGGTCCGGTTGAATTGTGACATAACCTGTTTCTGTTGGCTCAAGATTTAGTGACATATCGTACAAATCCTCGCTCCACATACAAACATCCCACTTGTTAACTAAAAATTCTTCATCAGTGCAATCATTTGCAGTCCAAGCGATTGTTCGCTCGGGCCAAGCGAACTTGACTATCGGTTGGGCGCTAGCATCAAATTCACTACCAAATATTCCCATCAAATTATCTGAACTACTCGTGATTGTTCGTGTATTAACAACACTATATGCCTGAGTAAGATAACGATTCAATGGTAATTCCTCAAATTCATTCATCACTGGAGATTGGATTCTAGTCCAGCGAAGCTCAACCACATCTGCATCCCATTTTGCACCGGATTCGAACCAAGTAATGTGAATTGAATCATCGCGGTCGAAATCGACCCTTGGGTTTGCTCCCCAAATAAGATTAGAGGAAAGTACTGCTGTATCTTTGACAGTAGATACTTCTGATAATACAAGCCCATTGGGCTCTCCGTCTAGTTCCCCTTGTCTGTCTGGATCTAGTTGCATGTAGTGCAGTTGACTTGGCCCGTCTTTGGAAGGGAATTCGCCTCTACCATCAATCCAAACAATGTGGATATTACCGTCCTCGTCTACATTGACATCTGGATTTAATGCCCATCCGTGACCTTTGGAGATTTGAGTATCATTGATTAGTACTAGATGGCCGACAGTATCCCAGCCGCCACCATCTTCTCTCCAGTACCAATCGGTATCTGGTCCGATATCTTCCCGATATTGACCTGTATTTTCATCAATAGTGTGTCCTGAATCTCCCAAGGACCAACTTGACCTTGGGTTCGAGAGAATAGAGTAGGGGTTCAAGACAGTGAGGAATGTATTGGTTGCCCCACTTCCTGTTGTTATGTTGATTATTGCACTCACCATATTGTTCATTTCTTCGGTGTATGAAGCAATTGGAAGCTGTACGTTGTCAATCCAGGCTGAGTCATTTCCGTGAGACACTGAACCGTCTTTGACATACTTCCAGGTGTATGTGTGATATCCTGGTGAAACCGTTGCTGTATAGGTGCCGTTACTTTCTCCAGACCAAGCTGAGGTAAACGAGCTTCTCGAGCAATTTGGGTTATCTATACAGAACAATAGATAGTCGTAGTTTGCCTCGCTAGATACTGAGTAATTGAAAGATAGTGTTCCCGATGCCATTGCCCCAGCATATTCCAAAGTTGAGTGTTGGTTGTGAGTGAGGTTCCCTGATTGAGCGGTGTAATTTCCATCAATGATTCGATCACTTTGGGCGAACCACCAGTAGCTGCTTGGGCCGACTTGAGTCCATCCATTAGCGATGTAACCGACCTCGAAATCTCCGTGGAATTCAGTTAATTCTTCAGTGGGATAGTAAAATAGTTCTCCACCGGCACTGGTATTTCTTACAGATGTACCATCGCAAGTACGTGTGTGTATACCGATATTATTCATGTCCGGGCAATGAGCGAGGTTCATCATGTGGTAACGTACGCTTGTGTCTTCGTAGGTATTGGTATTTGGACCATAAGAAGTTGTGCCAGCAACAGGAACTGGAGTTATGCCTGCTTGTAAGCAAGCATCGTGTGCCTCGTCAACACTTTGGTAATCATCCGCATAAAGAGCCGGCGAGCCTCCAAATGGACCCTCGTCCGATACTGGAAGGATCAGTTTGGTGGCGTTTGGATTCCAAGAGTGGTCTATAGCGGTTGCAGGGTTCCCCGGCATCGAACCTGAAGAATCTCTCCAAGATTCACACGCCCATGTAGAACCTGGTCCCCACATCTCAGAATTGTATCCCCAATCGGATGGGATTGATAGTGCTGAACCATTGAACATGACTTCCGTCAGAGGTCTGATTCCACCGGTTGTGTCGGTGGCGTTCTGACCAAGATATGTCGAACGTGGGCCGTTCGAACCATCGTCACCTGTTGTAATTGCATTAGCGCAATTAGCATGTTGATTCGCGTTGTGCATATTTCCACTGAGTGTGTATAATGTTTCTAGAACGGTGATACTAGCTGCTTCAAGCATTGGCTTAATCCCAGCAAAGTTCTCACCTGTTGTCAGAGCTCCACCGTAGAATACTGCACACATATCGGCCCACTCGGTTGTCATTGAACCTGAGGAGTCGATGAGTCCCACATACTCAACTATCGAACCTCTGGTATCTTCCCAAACGATAACTGCGGTGTTGTTTGCACCTATGCTAATTGCTGGATTGCCTCTATGGCCTAACGCCGGAGTGACCATTGTTGAATTGATTAGAACTTGGAAGCCATTATTTGAATCATGGGAAAGCATGCAGTAATAAATTAGCGGACTACCGAAGTACAAGCCCTGTGGATCGTATGTATCGACCCAGACAATGTGAACCGCATCATATGAATCTACAGCAATATCTGGAGAATTACGAGTTCCGCTGCCATCGGCAACGGTATGGGAAGCAATAGTCATGTTCTGTATATCACCAGAGGAACCGTCTAGGTCATCCTCTGAAGGATCCAATAATGTGTAGAGAATATCCGTATCAGTGACTTCCCAAACGATGTGTGCTCTACCTTGTGAATCGACTACCATAGAAGGGCCAGAGAGTGATGAGGCATTGGAACCACCAACCTGTGTAGTCGAAATTAGGACCGTATCGACGCCAGTGGAAATTTGAATTAATGCATACCTTAGAAGTGGTGTGCTAGTGTTCTCAATCCAAACAAGGTGTATCCTGTTCGAGTCATCCATTACCCCCATGACGTCGATAGGATTGTTTGCATTCAAGTTGGTAAGTAGAGTCTGAGCGTCGCTATCATCGATAGTTCCGTTCGCCGTTGGAAACCGAGTCGGTTCATTTGCCAACTCTTCTACCTCGCCGGAAGCGGCTAACAGCGATGGTGCTAGAAGGGCACTCAGCATTAGCAAAGCAAGGGTAGCAGCGAGTTGTGCTTGATTGATTTCGATTCTGTTATTTTCAGTGGTCAGAGGAGGGGTTAGGCTTGCGACCATAGGGGTCGAGAGCCTTGTGAGCAGATAGAGGGGGGGCCGGACAGGTCCGAATAACTGTAATTCTGGAGGTGTTTATGGCATTATCACTGAGATTCCGAGGCGCGCTTACGTCGTATGTAATCCGAATAATTACCAGGCCAAATCCACATACTTCCATCGGCCGGTAATTCCCAAATCGTATCACAGATTCTGTCTAGGAAAAATCGATCGTGGCTGACTGTAATTATACTTCCATCATATTCTACCAAAGCCTCCTCTAGAGCCTCTTTGGCATCGGTGTCCAAATGATTTGTAGGCTCATCGAGAAGCAGTAGATTGTTCTCTTCGAGTAGTAATTTCAGGAGGGCTATTCGGGCCCTCTCCCCTCCACTTAATTTTGCTAACTTAGTTTCCACCATTTCACTTGTAAATTGGAAGCGGCCGAGCAGAGCTCGAATGTCGCCATAATCCATCCTTGGTTTGAGTGCTCTAATCTGGTCTACCGGAGTTAAGTCGAAATTTAGTGATCGGTGGTCTTGATGGAAATATCCGATCTGAACACCGGGCTTTACATCGATACTACCGGAATCGAGTTCAAGTTCTCCTTGAATAATCCGCAGTATCGTGGTTTTTCCTGCTCCGTTAGGGCCGACAATGCCTATTTTCTGGCCTCTGGAAACGCCTACTTCTAGGCCCTTGATTATCGGGCGATTGAGTCCTTCAAATGTCAATGTGGCATCATGGAAATCAAGAACTTCTAAACTGCTCTTTTCAGTCGATTCGAGACGGAAATTCAATCCTCTACGCTGACGGGGCTTTAGAGACTTCAGCCAGCGTAGTTCACCTTGTGCTCTAGCCAATAAAAATCGCTTTTGAGAGATTGATTTATCGTACTTATTGGCTCGCTTCATCGACTGTAATGCGCCTGTTAATCGCTTGACTTCGGCGT